>DATCXQ010000506.1:0-18297 GCA_036565725.1 Blastocatellia bacterium | reverse complement strand
GTGATCAACACGCTCAGAACGCATGACGCCCGCGCCCGTGCGCTGGTGGACTCCGCCCGCCGCATCGCCGAGAACACTCAGGTCCAGGTCAAAGCCGCGCAGGAGACCCTGACGAGCGCGCGGGCGCGTTACGAGCACGGGTTGGCGAACATCACCGAAATGGCCGACGCGCAACGACTGTTG
Source organism: Blastocatellia bacterium (assembly GCA_036565725.1). Classification (GTDB taxonomy): domain Bacteria; phylum Acidobacteriota; class Blastocatellia; order RBC074; family RBC074; genus JAJVID01. Next base: position 18,114 of record DATCXQ010000506.1, on the reverse strand, counting down.
GCGCAGGCTGAGTTCGAAGACTCCGTCTCCAAACTCGCCGTCTGGCGCGCGATGCTCGCCGCCGCGAAGTTGCAAGGTGACCTGAAACCCTTTCTCCAACTGGCTTCGAAATAAAAATATGTGGCTCATCAATACTGCGCTCCGCAGGCCCGTCACCATTCTCGTCGCAGTCGTCGGCGTCGCCCTCGGATCAGTCCTGGCGCTCACTCGGATGCCGGTGGACATCTTCCCGAACCTCAATCTGCCGGTGATCTACGTCGCGCAGCCTTACGGCGGGATGGAGCCGGCGCAGATGGAGAGCTTCCTCGTCAATTACTACGAGTATCATTTCCTCTACGTCGCGGGCATCGAACACGTCGAGTCAAAATCCATTCAGAACGTCGGCCTCGTCAAGCTCTTCTTTCATCCGGGCACTGACATGAGCCAGGCGCTCGCGCAGGTCATCGCCTACGTCGAGCGCTCGAAGGCCTTCATGCCGCCTGGCACAGTCAACCCGTTCGTGGTGCGCTTCGACGCGGGCAGCGTGCCCGTCGGGCAGCTCGTCTTTTCGAGCGAGACGCGCGGGGTGGCCGAGATTTCCGACCTTGCGCTCTTCCGCGTGCGTCCGGCGTTCTCAACTTTGCCAGGCGTCTCCGCGCCTCCGCCCTTCGGGGGCAACCAGCGAACGGTCGTAGTGCGAGTCGATCCGGATCGCCTGCGCGCATATGGGATGTCGCCCGATGAGGTCGTCAAGGCTGTCGCGGCGGGTAACACCATCACGCCCGCCGGCAATGTCCGCATCGGCGATTACAACCGCATCGCGCCGATCAACACTGTTGTCTCGAACATTCAGGAGCTGGCCGCGCTGCCGGTGCGCGTGGGGAGCGGGCCGACGGTCTACGTGCGCGACGTAGGCACAGTCGAGAACGGCAGCGACATCCTGACGGGCTACGGCCTGGTCAACGGGCGGCGCACAGTCTACATCCCGGTCACCAAGCGGTCGGACGCCTCGACGCTCGAAGTCGTCAACCGAGTCAGGTCGGAACTGCCGCGCTTCCAATCGCTCGTGCCTGAAGACATCAAAGTCAGCTTTGAATTCGACCAGTCGATTTACGTCAAGAATGCGATCCGCGGCCTGGCTTTCGAGGGCGCGCTCGGCGCGATACTCACAGGGCTGATGGTGTTGCTCTTCCTCCGTGATTGGCGCAGCTCCCTGATCGTCGTGACGACGATCCCGTTCGCGTTGTTGGCCGCGCTCGTCGGATTGTGGCTGACGGGGCAGACGGTCAACATCATGACGCTCGGCGGTCTCGCGCTCGCCATCGGCGTCCTCGTGGACGAATCCACGGTCGCGGTCGAGAACATTCACTCTCACCTGGCCAGGGGCGAGCCGGTCGGCGTGGCCGTCTTTGAAGCGACGCGCGAGACGATCACGCCGCGATTGCTGGCGATGCTGGCGATCCTGGCCGTCTTCGTGCCGTCGTTCTTCCTGGTCGGCGTCTCGAAGTCGCTCTTCGTACCGCTCTCACTCGCGGTGGGCTTCGCCATGCTCGCGTCTTACTTCCTCTCAAACACGCTCGTGCCGGTGCTCTCGGTCTGGCTGCTGCGCCATCAACACGTCCACGACGACGAGTCGTTTTTCAATCGCGCGCAGCGGCGCTACGGGGATCTGCTGGGGCGCGTGTTGCGGTTGCGCTGGGCGGTGTTCGGCGTGTATCTCGTGACGGCGGGCGCGGTCATCTTCCTGATCGGCCGTCATCTGGGTAACGACATCTTCCCAAACGTGGACACGGGGATGTTCCAACTGCGGCTGCGCGCCCCGGCGGGAACGCGCGTCGAGCGGACTGAAGTCATCGCCCAAAAAGCTCTCGACTCGATCCGCAGCGAAGCGGGCGCCGACAACGTGGCGATCACGCTCGGTTACGTAGGCACGCAGCCGGCGAGCTTTCCCGTCAACACTATTCACCTCTGGACGAGCGGGCCGCAGGAGGCGGCGCTGCTGATCTCGCTGCGCCCGGGCTCCGGCGTCCGCATCGAGGAGTTCAAAGAGCGGTTGCGACGCAAGCTGCCCGAAGCGATTCCAGGCGTCGCCCTTTCGTTCGAAGCCGGCGACGTGGTCGGCCAGGTGATGAATTTCGGCGCGCCGACGCCGATTGAGATTGCGGTGAGCGGCCCGAACCTCGCCGCCAACCGCGCCTTCGCTGACAAGGTGATGGCCGAGATGAAAAAGGTCAGTTCATTGCGCGACCTGCAATTCAGCCAACCGCTTGATTACCCGACCGTCAGCATCAACATTGACCGCGAGCGCGCCGGGCAGCTCGGCGTGACGGTCGAGCAGATCGGGCGTTCGCTCGCCGCGGCCACCTCGTCGAGCCGCTTCATCCAGCCGAACTACTGGCGCGACCCGGCGAGCGGCGTTGCCTATCAGGTGCAGGTCGAAATCCCGCAGTCGCGGATGAATTCGGTCGAGGAGATCGAGAACATCCCCGTGACGCCGGGGGGCGGACATGGGCCGTACCTTCGGGATGTGGCGCAGGTGGGACTCGGCACGGCGCCGGGGCAGTACGACCGCTACAACCAGCAGCGGATGATCACGATCACCAGCAACGTCTCAGGGCAGGATTTAGGCGGCGCGGCCCGCGAAGTGTCGGAGGCCATTCGACGCGCCGGCGAGGCTCCGCGCGGCGTGACGGTCAACGTGCGCGGCCAGATCCCGCCGATGAACCAGACGCTCTCGGGATTGCAGACCGGGCTCCTGCTCGCCGTCGTGGTGATCCTGCTCCTGCTCACGGCTTACTTCCAAAGCCTGCGCATCGCGCTCGTCGTGCTCGCCGCGATTCCCGCCGTCGTGGCGGGCGTCGCGTTGGCTCTGTGGCTGACGCGCACGACTCTCAACGTGCAGTCGTTCATGGGAGCGATCATGGCCATCGGCGTTTCGGTGGCCAACGCCATCCTCCTCGTCGCCTTTGCCGAGACCGAGCGGCAGGCGGGGCTGGACTCTTTCAAAGCCGCGATGGCGGGTGCGACGAGCAGATTGCGCCCGATCCTGATGACGAGCTTCGCGATGATCGCCGGGATGACGCCGATGGCGCTGGCCTTCGGCGAGGGCGGAGAGCAGACCGCGCCACTGGGCCGCGCGGTGACCGGCGGGCTGGCGGCGTCAACAATCGCCGTGCTGGTGGTACTCCCGGCCGTATTTGCCGTCGTGCAGCGTCGCGCCGTTACGTCGTCGCCTTCGATCCATCCTTACGACACCCGGAAGAAAGATGAGCAACCCCACAGCGGCATCGAGGCGCTGCCTGTTAACGAAGGAGCTTAAATAGATGGCTTTCATGCAGACTTTTCTCGTCTTTGTTCTCATCATCGCGACCACGACGGCTTGCAGAAGCAGCGCACAGGACCAGGCCGCAAAAACCGCGGCGAGTCCCGCCCCGGCCCAGACGCCGACCGTCACGGTGGCTGAGGTCGTGTCGCTGGAGTTGAATCGGCAGCTCCGGCTGCCCGGCGAGTTGCAGCCCTTCCAGGACGTGGCGATATACGCCAAAGTGCCCGGCTTTGTCGAGTCCATCAATGTTGACCGCGGCTCGGTCGTCAGAAGCGGTCAACTGCTCGCGCGACTGCGCGCGCCCGAACTCGACGCCCAGAGGGGCGAAGCCGAAGCCAGGTCACGCGCCGCACAATCCCAACGTGTCGAGGCCGCAGCCAGAGTGAACAGCGCCCGCGCGCAGCGGCTCGAAGCCGAGGCGAAGCTCGCCGCCGAAGAGGCGACTTATCAGCGCCTGAAGTCCGCCTCCACCACGCCGGGCGCGGTGGCCGGCAATGACGTTGAAGTCTCGCTTCGTTCAGTGGAGGCGGGTCGCGCGCGCGTGCAACTCTGGGGGGAGAATGAGAAGGCGGCCCAGGCCCAGTTGAAAGCCCTTGAAGAGAACGAGCGCGCGCTCGGCGAGGCAGCGCGCACTTCGCAAAATATCGAAGCCTACCTGCGCATCACCGCGCCATTTGACGGCGTCATTACCGAGCGGAACGTACACCCGGGCAGTCTGGCGGGGGCGGCAGGCGGACAATCCGCGGCGCCGATGTTGAGGCTTCAGCAAGTTTCCCGCTTGCGCCTTGTAGTGGCGGTTCCCGAAAGCGAAGTGACAGGCGTCACATCGGGGACGAAAGTGAACTTCACAGTTCCGGCGATGCCGGGCGAGCAATTCACAGGCGTGGTGCGGCGTATCAGCCATGCGCTCGACGCGAAGACGCGCACGATGCCTGTTGAGCTCGACGTAAACAACTCATCGGGGAAACTCGCGCCGGGGATGTTTCCCGAGGTGATGTGGCCTGCGCGCCGTCCTCGCCCATCGCTCTTCGTCCCGCCCGCGACCGTCGCCACGACGACCGAACGCACATTCGTCATCCGCGTGCGCGACGGGCAGGTCGAATGGGTTGACGTCAAACGCGGGGTGGCGATGAACCAGCAGGGCGGCGATCTGGTCGAGGTCTTCGGCGACCTCGCCCCGGGCGACCAAATAGCGGCGCGCGGCACGGACGAGTTGCGTCCAGGCCTCCGAGTCGCCGTGAAGAAAACAACTCTCTCACGCTAGCGGAGGCCCTCGTCACGATGCTCCATCTTTATTACACTCCGGTCTCGCCGCTGCTCGACTTCGTCTATTGACGACTGCGGCCGCGTTGCCTCAATCCTATCAAAACAGGGGAGAAACACTGATGACCACAGTAAGCGTGCGTTACATAGTCGATGACGTCGACGCAGCAATCGCATTTTACACGAAGCACCTGGACTTCCATGTCGACCTCCATCCCGCCCCAGGCTTCGCGAGCCTGTCGCGAGGCAATCTTCGCCTCCTGCTGAATGCACCGGGCGCTGGAGGGGCGGGGCAAGCCATGCCCGATGGACGTAAGCCTGCGCCTGGCGGTTGGAACCGCATCCAGATCGAAGTCAAAGACCTCAATGCGAAGGTCGAGATCTTGCGTAAGGCGGGGGTCCGTTTTCGCAACGATATCGTCATTGGAAACGGCGGCAAGCAGATCCTCCTTGACGACCCCTCGGGCAACTGCGTCGAGCTATTCGAGCCTCGGCCTCCGCAGAACTGACCTTGCCGGTCATCGTGAAACCAGTGACGCCTAACACGGCATGCAGCGGACGGCGCCCCGCGCCGCAGCATAAGCCCTGACTGAATCACAAATCACAAAAGTGAGCCACTGGCTGTGGCCGACACGCTCCGCCGCGCCTGCGGCACAGATGTTGCGGCAAATGTTTTGGGCGACCGCGCCGTGAAATCTTCCGCTTAGTCCCGCGCTCGGCGTCCGGTTGTTGTTCGCGCCCGGCGTGTTCGGAGCGCAGGGCAGGATTGCTGACAGCGGCGCCTTGGCGGCGCGCGTAGCGATTCATCAACGTCCTGTTCGGCGCGTGGTTCGTCGCCGCGCCCTGGATGCTCGGTGGCGCTTCCGCATGCGTGAAGTGGAACGATGTGGTAGCAGGAGCCGTCCTGGCCTTCATCAGTCTCCCACGCGGTAAGGCGCTTGTACGCTGCGCGAGCCGGGATCGGCGCATCGTCTGAATATGAATTTTGATAAGGAGGAAAATCATGCAAGTGAAGGACATCATGACGAGGGACCCGGCCTGTTGTACGCCGGACACTAACCTGCAAGAGGTTGCCCGGATGATGGTCGAGCGTGACTGCGGGGGGATCCCGGTGGTCGATGACAGACAAAGTATGAAGCCGGCGGGAATCGTGACCGACCGCGACATCTGTTGCCGGACCGTTGCCGAAGGCAAGAATCCGCTGGAAATGACGGCGGGAGATTGCATGTCCAGCCCCGGCGTGACCGTCACGCCGGAAATGAGCGTCGAGGACTGCTGCCAAGTGATGGAGGAGAATAAGATTCGGCGCGTCCCCGTGGTCGATAAAAGGGGCGCCTGCTGCGGGATCGTGGCCCAGGCCGACATCGCGCGACATGCCCCGGAGCAGGAGACGGCCGAAGTCGTGAAAGAGGTTTCGCGGGCCGCAGGATCGTCTTCACGCGCGAGTTAACTGATGAATAGGCGCTTTTTCTGGGAAGGCGCGGTGATTTCAATCGCGGTGGCGTCTTGGATTTTCTGCCGCCATGTCGCGCTCTAAAGCTGGCGTGAATGGGCGCGGGCGAGGATTGTGCGGTCGTTCATCGGGATTTTGGAAGGGCAAACGAAGAGCGACCAATGACAAAAGGGTGGCTGAAATCTCAGCCACCCTTAATTCTAAATCGAACCACGGCATGAGGGTTAGGGCCTGCGCGGTTATCCATATGGGATGGCGCCGGCCGCTGATGGCTCTAAGCCGCGCGGCGCCCGGGTCGCTCGGCGACAGTTATTGAAGCCGTTTGCGCTTGTCCGTTACGGACGAATTTCAACTTAACGGTTCTTCCCGCCGGCGTGCCTGCGACGATCTCGGCTAGTTGGTTGGGAGATCTCACCGGCTTGCCATCGAATTCAACGATCAGGTCGCCGCCGCGAAGCCCCGCTGTCGACGCGGGACTGCCATTGGTCAACTCGGCGACCACCGCGCCGCCACCTGCGGTTTGCGGGTCTCGCAGACTCACGCCCAAATAGCCGCGCGAGACACGCGCATTGGCGCCATTGTTGGCGCGCGAGTTGGCGCGGGCGTAGGCGCCCGCGTTCCCGAGCAGTTGCTCTTTGACCCTCTTTGCCGTATTCGATGGGATCGCGAAGCCGACGCCTTCACTGCCCCCCCTGCGCGAGTAGATCGATGTGTTAATGCCGATCACCTCGCCGTTTATGTTCACCAACGGCCCTCCCGAATTGCCCGGGTTGATCGAGGCGTCGGTCTGAATGTAATTATCGTTAGCTCCGCCGAATTTACGGCCGGTGGCGGAGACGATGCCGGCGGTCATCGTCTGTTCGAGGCCGAAGGGCGAGCCGAGGGCGATCACCCATTCACCCGGCTCCAACTTCGATGAATCGCCGAGCGTCGCGTACGGCAGGTTCTGCGCCTCGACTTTAATCAACGCCAGATCGGTTCCGGAGGCCACGCCAACGCGCCGCGCTCTGAGTTCACGACCGTCTGCAAGCCTGACACTGAGTTCATTAGCGGCGCTCGCCACGTGGTTGTTTGTTAGAATGTAACCGTCCGAACTGATGATCATGCCTGAACCGGTCGCGCCCCTCGTTCCTACCTTGATATGAACGACGGCGGGCTTGATCCGCTTGGCCGCCTCGACGAACGCGCGCGAAAGGCCCGAGGGCGAAGGCGCCTGAGTCGGATCAGCCACTTCAGACGTCTTCTCAGGCGTTTGAGAGCGCGGGGCCTGTTGGCCGAAGACCGGCGCGAACAAACCCAATCCCAGCGAAAGGGCCAGCGCCGGAAGCCTCCGAGCGAGTCTCGCCCACTTTGTCGAATCCTTGAATCTATTCTCCATCTTTACGTTTTACCTCTGTGTTGAAATGATGGGAGTGAGTGACAAGAGCGGTTTGCCGCAACCGCCCCACGCAGATCGCCTCATGGCTCTGCTAAATCAATTCGCGGTGGGTGGGTCTTCTTTGTCTTCGTGCGTCGATCTAACAGGAGTGATGTTGTCTTCCTCAGGCTCGGTCTTTGATGATCGACGCCGTGTGTATGCTGTCTGGCGTCCAGATTATTCCATTGTTAAAACCATCGCCCAGCGAAAAGCATTAATGGCGAAAGGTTTCGGAATTGTTGTTTGCCCTGACCTAACCCGGCGCCTATGATAGCAGCGTCATGCGGATTGCGAAATACACATACCCCCCAATGGTATTAATTCTCAGCCTGGGATTGCTGTATTCGCAGGTGTGCAACGTCATTTGCTCGTCCTCTAATTGTTCGGCCTGGGCTTCGGTTCGGACCGGGGCCTGGGATGACGACTGACATTTTGCGAGACCGGACGCCGCGCCTGACTTCGATTGAAATTGATCCGCGCCTGGCGGATACGCTCAAATATCGATTGCAAGACACAAACGTCACAGTCGTCGAAGGTGATGCGACGGCGATGCCGTTCGCGGACGGCTCATTTTCAGGCGCGGTGTCGTTCACAATGCTCCACCACGTCCCTTCGCCTGCTTTGCAAGATCGCCTGCTCGCCGAGGTCTACCGGGCGCTCAAATCGGGCGGCGTCTTTGCGGGATCTGACAGCAGGTGGAACGTGGGCTTTCGTTTGATTCACCTTTTGGACACGATGGTGATAGTCAAGCCGGAGACATACGCGGCGCGGCTCGCGGCGGTTGGTTTCACAGACGTATCCGTGAAGGTGGCGAAACAAGCATTCCGTTTTCGCGCGCGGCGCCCCTGAGCCGGAGCGAAAAACTTTCGCCCGATCCGTCTGAAACTGAACCCGAACAATAGAAGAAGTATGACGGCCCTACTTTGGGGGCGATAAAACTTCACGTGTAAAGCTGGCCTTTTCCGACAATGCGGGCGAGACCTTCGGCCAGCCGGTTGCCGTGGACGATGGCAATCCGGCAGGCCGTGTGGACGTGTTGTTACTCGATGACGGCGGCGCGCTGGTCTGCTGGCTCGAAAAGCTGCCGGAAGTCGGCGCCGTGCGCGTGCAGCGCGTCAGGCCTGATGGCAAACTCGATGAGGCCATCACAGTCGCGCCTTCCGGGACAGCGCGTTCAAATGGGATTCCACAGATGGCGCGAGCCGGCGGCGAACTCATCTTTGCATGGACGGGCGGGCGCGTGTTTACGTCAACGCTTGCGTTGCCACAAAAGTAGTGGGCCGAAGCGTGATAATCGCTGAACACGTAAGCGAAACTTTCACCTGTTTCTGGGCCAGGAGGCCGTTATGAAATCAAAACCTTATTCAATGTTACTGGTTCTCATCGCTGCGCTGCTCGTTCAGGCTGGGAGCGCTAGTCTGCAACCGGCGCGGCAGGCGGCAGCCAAAGTAAAACTGCTCAGAACTCCGAACGGCGGGTTACAGCCGCAAGCGGCGCTGGATGAACTCGGCATTTTGCACTTGGTCTATTTCACGGGCGAGCCGCAGGGGGGAGATATTTACTACGTCCGGCGCGAAACCGGGAAGACCGAATTTACTTCGCCCTTACGCGTCAACAGCGAGCCGGGCAGCGCCGTCGCCGTCGGGACGATACGAGGCGCGCAGCTCGCAGTCGGGAAAAACGGGCGCGTTCACGTCGCTTGGAATGGCCGTCACGACCCCCGCGGTCATGACGCCCCGATGCTTTACGCCCGGATGAACGGCGCGGGCACGGGCTTTGATCCGCAGCGTAACGTAATGCAGTTCTCCGGCGGGCTGGACGGCGGCGGTTCAATCGCGGCCGACAGGTCAGGCAACGTGTATGTGGCTTGGCATGGTAAAGGAGACAAAGAAGGGGAAGAGAATCGCCGGGTCTGGGTCGCGCGATCAACGGATGAGGGGAAGACATTTTCGCGTGAAACCGCCGCCTGGAACGAACCGACCGGGGCCTGCGGCTGCTGCGGGATGCGCGCCTTCGCCGACCGACAGGGGCGCGTACATTTGCTCTACCGCGCGGCGAAGGAGAGAGTGGACCGCGATATGTACTTGCTGAGTTCTGAAAATCGCGGGCAGGCTTTTTCAGGGACGCTTCTCGACAAGTGGAATCTGAACGCCTGCCCGATGAGTTCGGCGGCGCTGGCGGATGGCGCGAACGGGCTGCTGGCGGCGTGGGAGACTCAGGGGGAGGTCTACTTCGCGTCGCTCGACCCGAAAAAGCAGCGGACGGTTTCTCCGATACCCGCGCCCGGTACCGCAGGGAAACGCAGGCATCCGGTGATCGCCGCGAATTCGCGCGGCGAGACTATGCTCGTATGGACCGAAGGCACTGGATGGAAGAAGGGCGGTTCGCTCGCGTGGCAGCTGTATGATTCGCAAGGAAAGCCAGTCGACGAGAAAGGCGCTGAGCAGGGAATTCCAGTCTGGAGCTTCGCGGCCGTCGTAGCGGAAAAAGATGGCGGCTTCACGATCGTCTACTGAAGAATAGTGAGACATTGCATAATATGACCAATCACATGTTCTGCGCGCCACACCCCTATGAGGCGCGTTTGCGGGTCGTGAGCGCCGAGATATTCAAAGGATCGTACGCATATGGTCAACTACTTACTCGTCTGCGCCCTTTTCCAGGCGCGCAATCCCCGGTGACGATATAACACTTTACCGTCCGGGCCGGGTACCAGAACAAACTCAAAATACTGGAAACGATTTTGTGTGACGATGCCAAAGCGAAGGTCTCCGATTTTTTTGAGGGGGAACTCATTGCCCCCCGACTTGAAGAAGAGTTTGCCATCTTTGATGAATATTTCCATCTTGGGATTAGATGGATTTTCGTAGGAGCCGACATACCCGACCATCTCCGCTTCAGTAGCCGTAGTTCCCATTCTCAATCGAGTAGCTGCCCGGGCTGCTATGCATGGCGGCGAATGGCGTGGAAAGTTTCGCGATCACCGCCGGCGATAAAATCTGCTTACCTTCGATCTTACCGTTATTCATAATGGAATGTCCTGGAACTTTCGTCCGCTTTGATCGCCGCCACTGCCGGGCGTCCGTTGAAGCGCATGAACGTACCCCGCCGGGGTATTGATGCGTAAATTTACTCAGCCTGCTGCGTAGCATTCCCACATTATCATTCTCCGCCTATCAAAGATCAGTAACTTCCAAGGGGAGATGACTGGAACACCGATTGCCCTACTGTTGTGCGGCAGAAAGCACAATAAGGAGAGGTTGCGATGAGAATGGGGCGATACCCCAAGCCGACGGCCTGCGTGTTGGCGGCCCTTTACCTGGCGAGCGGGAGTGTTTGGAAGCAAGCGGCCGGCGCACTGCCTTCCACCGCGAAGAGCTGCTGCTGACCGTCGCCAAAGGCCTCGAATACACCGCGCTCGTGCGTGAATTCCGCTCTCTCAAACAGTTCATCGAGAACCGCTTCTTTCCGGCAACCAATGTACCAGCCAATCTCTCATTCGGAGAGCCGGCAGCGGGGCCAATTCGGCGCGGGCTTTCAACCGGGTGTGTAAGAGAATTTTCCCCCGCCGAGTAATGCGAGCCTGTGTCCGGGCAGCAATCAAGCCAATCCTCTGTTGGCACATGCCTTGCTCCCCTGAGGAGAGGATAAGGAGAATGAAGTAATGTCTCGACCGACTCAAATACTCAGACACGAACATCGGGTGATCGAGCAGGCGCTGCGCGCGCTCGACGGAATGTGTCTGAATATGAAAATGGGGGGCAATGTCCCGCCCGAGGCCCTATATCAGATTTTGGATTTCATTCAGAACTTCGCGGACCGCTTTCATCACACCAGAGAAGCAACCTATCTATTTCCTGCCCTCGGCCAGAACGGATTTCAGAAGGAAGGTGGAGCGCTCAGCTTTTTGACGGAAGAGCACGAGATCGAACGCCTGCTGACAGCCGAGCTGGAGCGGGCTATCGGGGAGTATAGCCATGGAGATTCGTTGGCCGTTGACCGATTCGTCGAAGCGGCGAACCTGTATCGCGACCATTTGGTCGGCCATATGAATGAGGAAGACGCCATTTTGTTCCGACTGGCTGAAGAGGTGTTGGACGAGGGGGTTAAAGCGTCGCTCACTCAAGCTTTTGCTCAGGAAGAATCTCAAGGCTGTGACGGAACGGTCGCGAAATATGAACGGCTGGCCCAGGAATTGGAAAAAAACTGGGCTGTATAGCCAACGGGAGATGACATTCGCCGGGGCTTCCGTAGGCGCGATTCACTGAGTTGCTTTGCTGTGGCCACTGCGGAGGCGCCGCTTTCGGCCGTCTGGCATTCTGGAATGCTACTTACAAGAGCGGATTTCGATTACGTGTACGGGATCAACCACGGGGAGCACGGGGATCACGGGGAAACGAAAATGAAGGGTTATCTCTTCTCTTCTTCACCCCCGTGCTCCCGTGTCCCCCGTGGTTAGCCAATCTTTGCCGTACACTGATTTGAAATCTGATCTAAGGCTTCTTCGCGGTGACGAGATGCGCCGATAAGTGGAACGCAACTCGTCCTTCTGTGTCAGCGTACGGACTGAGCGCGTGTTCAGCTTCTTGCAGAATGCTACCGATCTGGTCCTCGGTCAGGATGACTCCCACCACAGGCAACCAGCCCCTAAGCTCGGCTTCGACCATGGTCCGAATGCTGGGAAACCACGCCGTGCCGTGAGGGGTTGTGATTTCGGCTGAGCTCGCCCCGGCGTCCGAGAACAAACTGGCCAACTCCTGCCGATCGCCGAGCGCGAATGGGGCGCGTAGCGCATCGGCCGCTCGACGGCCCGCGGTCTGCTCTAGCAGCGCCACCAGGCGCGCGAACGCCGGGATGTTATCAAGAGAATCCCAGACCGCCACTGCCAGATGTCCTCCGGGAGCGAGGACTCGTTGCATCTCGCGAAGGGCCTGGCGCCGGTCCGTGAAGAACATGAGCCCAAACTGGCTCACGACGGCATCGAAGGATTGATCAGGGAACGGTAGTGACTCAGCGAATCCCTCTCTCCACTTGACGGCCGGCGCGAGATGTTTAGCCACCGCAACCATTCCAGGACTCGGGTCAATCCCTGCGACTCGCCCGCTTGATCCCGTTCGAGAGGAAAGTTCACGCGCAAGAATCCCCGTCCCGCACGCGACATCAAGCGCTCGTTGGCCAGGCTGGATTTGCGCGGCGTCTGCGACTTTCGGAGCCCATTGCCCGAAGAGCGCTGGTACGAACAAAGCTTCATACACGTTTGCGGCATCGATCTGAGTTTGTAGCGTCGGTTCGCTCATGTTGTGTTTTCCTCGTTCAAAACTGTGGCCACAGTCTTCAAAAGATTCTCGGCCGTGTACGGCTTCGGAAGAAAGGTCTTCACCCCTAGTTGCGCGACTTCTGAAATCTTGTCCTCGGCCTTCAGCCCGCTGGTCGCGATGATGTTCACCTTCGGATCGAGTCTGCGCAGCGCGCGGATCGTCGCCGGGCCGTCCATATACGGCATCATCATATCCGTTATCACCACTTTCACTTCGTCCTTGTGCGCGACGAAGACCGCCATCGCCTCTGCCCCGTCGCCAGCGACCACCACACGATAGCCGAAAGCGATCAGTGTCTCCCTCGCGACCTCACGTATCGCGTTCTCGTCGTCAATGACTAAAATCAGTTCACCGGCGCCCAGTGGCAGGTCGCGCCGTGACGGTTTCGCCTGCGCCGGCTGCGCCGATTCGATGGCAGGCAGATAGACTCTGAAGCCCGCGCCCCTGCCCACCTCGCTGTAGACATTGATGAATCCGCCGTGACTGCGAACGATCCCGGCGACAGTCGACAGGCCGAGGCCGGTTCCATGCCCGTGCTCTTTGGTCGTAAAGAACGGGTCGAAGATCTTACTAAGATTCTGTTCCGGGATGCCGACGCCCGTGTCAATTACCCCGACGGAGACGTATTTGCCCGGCCTCGCTTCAACATTCATTCGCGCGTAATGCTCATCGATCTCGACGTTCTCCGCCTCGATGCGAAGCTTCCCGCCATGGGGCATCGCGTCGCGCGCGTTGACGCAGAGGTTCATAAGCACCTGGTGAAGCTGCGTCGCGTCGCCGGAGACGCCGCACAAATCCGGGTCTATTGAGAATGTGATCTCGATGTTTTTTGGCATGGTGTCGGCCAGGATTTTGATGATCTCCTTGATCAGATGCGCCGGCTGCAATGAGATGTATTCGCCATCGACCCCGCGGGCGAACGAGAGCACTTGTTTGATCATCTCGCCTCCGCGCACGGCGTTCGTATGAAGGATGTTGAGCAGGCGCTGGCTGCTCTCGTCATTGAGCCGCATCTGCAACAGCTCAACCGCAGTGAGGATCGGCGAGAGCACGTTGTTCAGATCGTGAGCGATGCCGCCGGCGAGCGTGCCGATGCTCTCCATCCGCTGCGCGCGCAGGAACTGGGATTCGAGACGTTTCTTCTCGCTGACGTCGCGGATGATGGCGGTGAATAGCTTGTGTCCGCCGTCGTCAATCTGAGAGATCGAAGCCTCGATCGGGAACTCCTCGCCGTCGGACCGCAAGCCGAAAAGCTGGCGCGCCTTGCCCATCGTCCGCTGCGTCACTTTCGTTTCGCCGAAGACGCGGATGTGCTCGCGATGCGCCGCGCGGAAGCGCTCTGGAATGAAGCGGTCCAGCCTCTCTCCCAGAGCCTCGGCGGCCGGGCAGCGGAACATCCTCTCAGCCGCCGAGTTGAAGAGCATGACGCGCTGATCCTCGTCGACGGTGATGATCGCGTCCATCGCCGAGGCTAGAATGCCGGCGAGCTTGGCTTCGCTCAATCGCAGCGAGGCGGCGATCTGCGATTGATGCTGATCATCCGCGACAGGCGGTTTCTCGGTTTTCATAATTCTTTGAGCCGTTATCGTTTTCAGTCTGCTCAGGCAAGAGTATAACAAAACTCCAGTCCTGGGCTGAGCAAAAGAACCACGGGGATCACGGGAACACGGGGAAGAAAAAGGGGTTCGAGCTGGACATTACCCGTGATCATAATCACGATGGCCTGCGGCTTGCGCTTCTTGTATTCGAGCAGGGCGTCGAGTCCGGATCCGTCAGGCAGATTGACGTCCTGCAACACCGCCGAGGGCCGCTCCGCGTCGAAGGACTCCAGCGCCGCGGCCACCGTCGAGGCTTCGAGCGGGTCCTATCCCCAAGCGCGCAGCGCTTCGGTCAACGTGTAGCGAATCGCCGAGTCGTCATCAACCACGAGCACTTTCTCTTTTGCCATAATCACGCTCCAATCAAATATATAAGCGCGATTCTGCTATATAAGCGCGATTCTGCTTCGCATTGATGTAATTCGTCAATCATCCGTCGTTGCTGACTCACGCTTGCCGATGTATTCTGTACCCAATCTGATTGAGTTCGAGACTGACAATTTCATTAATGTATTTCTGCCCCGCATTGTAGCCACCGGTAAAGAAGGAGGGATTAAAAGAAGATGCGTCTCTTGCACATCATTTCTCTGTTGTTCCTGATGTCCTCTACCCAGGCGCAGGATAAACCACTGCCCTATGTTAACGATCTCGTCACTCGCGTCCGAGCAAATCAAGAGGCGCTGGAACAATTACGCGAAAAGTATACCCACACCGAGACGATCAAAGAGTATGAGCGGGATAACAATGGGAATCTCAAGGAGTTAAGCGATACGACGTGGGAGGTGAGATTTTACCGCGGCCAGTGGATCTATCGCCTAAGGGCTAAGTACGGCCTGCCGCTTTCCGACGAGGAACAGGCGAAGGAAGGCAGCCGAATAGCCAAATTGATCGCCGAGATCGACGACGGAAAGAGGGAAAATAATCAGCCGACACTGACCATTCTCGAATTCCTCGAAACGGCGCGTTTTACCACCCCGCGCCGCGAAAAGTATCGCGGACGTAAGGTCTTTGCGCTCGACATCATCCCCGACCCGACATCTAAAGCGACAACCGCTAAAGAGAAAATCCTCCGGCTGCTTGAGGGCACGATTCGGATCGATGAAGAGGATCTACAGGTGGCCCGCGCCGAACTGCGGGTGACCAAAGGGGGCTCAGTACTGCGACCGGGAACGGAATGGATCATCGAACAAGCGCCAATCAACAACAAAATCTGGCTGCCGTCCTATCGGGAAGAGACCCAGGTTAACAAGATGATGATGATGATGACCCGCATCACGGTCACTAAGAAGACCTTCAGTGACTACAAACGTTTCGATGCTGAGTCGAATGGAGGAAGTGGCAACACCAGCACAGTTCCTCAGTGAATCTGACCATCAAGGCGCCTTCCTCTCGCATATGACGATTTCGCAAGGCGTCGACTGGATCAGTACCGCGAGCGGCCGTTAGCGAAGGCTCGGCTCGCTACTGCTCTCGGTATTGACTATTCGCCTCATTCCAGATCTTGGCGGCCCAACATATAGTTAACTTTGACCTCGACATGCAATGTAGGCAAATTGCCTACACTGGAACAAACGTATTTTGCGCACACCTATCCAAGCATCGCGCCAACAAGTCTTGGCATATGGTTATTCAGAAATAGGGGCGATGCGCTGCTTTGAGCAATTACAAAAAATAAGTGGGGATGTATCAATCCCCACTATTGCAAATACATATTCGGGTTCATCTCAGCTCAGAAATTGAAGGCGGCGCAGCATTTTCTCTAGGCATCATGACAGTGACTGGCTCCGGGCGCTTATTGGCCGCCAAGTCGAGAAAAATCTCAGCATGGCGATTGAGCGACCTCTGTCCGGTTCCGTCTCACTTTCTCAGACTTATTGCCCGATTCCCATTCAGTTCATTTGCCATTGCCGTTGCGGCCATTACGAGCCAGAAGCACGCCGATCGCAGCGCCCAACCCCACTCCGATTCCTAGAGTGACGCCGAGCGTGCTGAACGGTCGTTGTTTGATTCGATACTCCGCGTCATCAACCAGGTCTTCCGCCGCGCGGCGGCCCTGTTTGACAGCGCGTTTTGCAGCTACGATGCCGTTGTCGACCGCGTCAACGACTGCTTCCTTCACGCGTTTGACTTCGGCTCCTACCTGATCACGGATTTCTATTGTTTTTTCGCGTATCTCGGTTTGCATTGTTATTCCCTCCTTGTTTTATTAATTCAACAATGGAAATAAAAGCAATCTGAATGCCGGAGGAAGGGCCTCGTATCTACTTCCTTAGCGGGCCGCTGGCGTCGCGATTTAAGTGCTGGGGAAAAAGCCATCCGGCGTGGGCGGAATTTTCCGCCGGCCATTTCGCGATTTTCCACAGTTCGATCATCCTACTCCGCCTTATCTTTATAAGTCAGCCTTAAATCCAATCAATGTCTTTCCGTCTCGCAACTTGAGCAGATTGCAGTCGAAGATTTTTTGCAACCCGCATGACCGGGCAACGTAATGGTGAGTGCGAACCTCTAGTATCCGAACTCAAAAACTGGCAAAGACCTATTCCATATATTGCTCGATCATATGAGCCTGGCGCCGTGTGTCTGACTCAACCGTCCGTCGAACGATGGAAGAAAGGAAGGGCCGCATGGAACCTCGTAATCAACTCATCGCCTGCGTCATCAAGCAATACGGCACGGAGCTGTATCAAGCCTGGGTCAGTTTGGACAAGGGGCATACGGCTTGTTTAGGCTCACATCATGACGAGGTGGGCGCGACGGAGACGATCAATCGCTTTTTGGACATCTACCAAGAAGGGCAGATAAAGACACACAAAGACATCTTGACTCATATCGACTCAAGCTGCGCTCAAGACATGACAGCGCCTTTGCTCCTGATCGGGCAGAGCGTCGGCCAAATAACATCGTCAATCACTCCACCCACATAAAGCGTGCGCAAAAATCGGATCGGCGGAGCCTTGCTTCACCGCCACTCGACGCGCAGCCGCGGGGCCTTGGCCGCTCCGGACTCGGAAGCTTCAGCCGTGCGCGTGCCGGCGCCTGTTATTACAAAGACAATCGCGTTGCCCGCGTTCCAGGTCGCCTGGTTCACGACCGCCTGCACGAGCGCCTTCAAGTCGGGAGTCCTCTGCGCCGCGCCTCGATCTTCCTGCGTCCACGCCGGCGGCGACCACGTCACGCTCGCGCCGGTCAGCGGGCGGTTCGTGATGTTGTTGGCCGACGTCGCGAAGGCCGCGGCGTTTGCGCTCAACTCGGCGTTGACCGTAAGGCTCGACGCGCCGCCGTCGCTCTTGTCCGCTTCGAATTGGATGTATGCCGCAGTGACCGTGGCGTTGCGTGGGACGTTGAGGCCCGTGAAGCGCAGGCCGATCTCCAGTTGCTCGGCGCCGTCGAATCCGAGCGGATGCCGCCAGGAATTCGTGACCACGGTATTGGACTCACGCTGCTTGGCGTCGTCGGCGCCGGAGGCGACCGAGATTTCCTGCGCGCTCCCGCCGCCGGCGCCGCCGATGGCGTAGGTCGCGGTTGTGACGGACGAATCGGTCATGCCGCTCTTGTAGGCGATCGCCTTGAGCGTCGTCGTGACGCTGATCGTGACCGGGCCGGAATACGCCGCGCCGCTAGTCGGGGTTGGCGTGGCGCCGTTCGTCGTATAACGAATCGCGGCGCCGCTCGTGGCGGAAGTTATCGTCACCGATTGCGCGCCGGAGTACGCGCCCCCGCCAGGGCTGAAGCTCGGCGACGCGACCTGGACTGGCGGGGGC
>DATCXQ010000901.1:0-3334 GCA_036565725.1 Blastocatellia bacterium | reverse complement strand
ATAATAGGTCAGCTTTCTGTGATCCAAGCCCATCGCCTGCAGAATCGTCGCGTGCAGGTCATGAACCGAGTACGGTTCGACTTCGGCCTTGTATCCGTATTCGTCCGTCGCGCCGATCACCTGGCCGCCCTTCACGCCGCCGCCTGCCAGCCACATCGTGAAGCCGTGCGGGTTGTGATCGCGCCCGATGCCCGATTGCGAGATCGGCATGCGCCCGAACTCCCCGCCCCACATGACCAGCGTCGAATCGAACAGGCCGCGCGCTTTCAGGTCCTCAATCAAACCCGCCATCGGTTTGTCGGTCTCGGCGCAATGCAGGCTGTGATTTTCATGTAGCCCGTAATGCGCGTCCCACGACTCCTGCTGGTGGCCGCCGCCGCTGTAAAGTTGGATAAAGCGCACGCCGCGTTCCACCAACCGTCGCGCGATCAGGCACTGGCGGCCGAAATAATCGGTGGGCTTTTCGCCGATCCCGTAAAGCTTCTTCGTGGCCTCGGACTCTTTTGAGATGTCCACGGCTTCAGGCGCGTGTGTTTGCATCTGGAAGGCGAGTTCGTAAGACGCTATGCGCGCGTCGAGATCACTGTTGCCCGCGTGACTCTCCTGGCGATCCTGATTCATCTTCTGAATGAAATCTACCTCGGCGCGCTGTAGATGCCGGTCAACCCATTTCGGCGGATTCAGATCGACTATCGGCACATTGCCCGCACGGAACGGAGTGCCTTGAAACGCGGCGGGCATAAAACCGGAAGACCAGTTGGGCGCGCCGCCGATCGGGCCTCCGCGCCAATCGTACATCACGATGTAGGACGGCAAATTTTCGTTCTCGCTGCCCAGGCCGTAAGTTATCCACGACCCGAGCGAAGGATTGCCCGGACGCATATTGCCGCTGTTCATCTGAAATATCGCGGGCGAATGGTTGTTGCTAGTGGTGTAAACCGAACGCAGCAAGCAGAGGTCGTCCACTTTTTGCGCCAGATGCGCGTAGAGCTCCGAAACCTCGGTCCCGCACTGGCCATGCTTTTTGAACTTGTACGGCGAGGCCATCAGATTGCCTGGATTGCCGAAGAATACGTCGACTTTCCCTTTGTTCATCGGCTTGCCGTGATGGCGCGTCAGGTCGGGTTTTGGGTCTAGGGTGTCCACGTGGCTCACCCCGCCGTACATAAAGAGGAAGATCACCGATTTGGCTTTGGCCGGGAACATCGGCGGTTTGGCCACCAGGGGATTGGCGCGCTTCCGCTGCGGTTCGGCGGCCAGCAGATCGTCACGATCGAGCAGCGCCGTGAGCGCCAAGCCGGAAAATCCCGCGCCCGCGTGAAAGATCAGCTCGCGGCGCGTCATCGTCTGCGGTTGGAGAATCGGTAGTTTGTTGTTGGCGGTTCGCATATCGGGTTCTCCTTTACATTTTCTGCCTTATCTCAATCGGTTTGCCGGCGGACGGGTTGTTCTCGGCGTAGTCAAGGTTCAGAAGACTGCACAGCGTCGCGGCGATCTGGTTCTGGTAGACGGTTTCCATGTTCTTCCACTCGCCGCGCAACGGGCTGTCGGGGCTTATGAAGGCCGCCCAGATGTATCGCGCTTCAGGGATCTTCTCGCCGTGATCAGTCCAATCCTGTGGCGTGGCGCCGCGCCCGTGATCCACTGTGATGATGATCGATGTCTTTCCTCTGTACCGCTCGTTCGATTGCAGGTAATCCCACAATTCGCGCAGATAGCCGTCGGAGCGCTCCAGCGCTTCGAGCGTCTTGTCGTAGCGCCCGTCATGGGCCCAGTCGTCGGTCTCGCCTAGCGAAATATAAAGAACGCGCGGCTGGTAGAGTTTCAGATGCGCCATTGCAAAACGGAATGTGTAGTAATCGTGCCGGACGCTGTCCCACGGCGTGGGCGCTTCGCTCTGCAACCGGCTTAGCAGTTTGATCTCCGGGTCGGGATGATCGTAAGGCTCATACCCAGCGTTGGAGGTGACGCTCCCGGCTTCGTGCTCGGCGATGAAATCCATCACGTCCCAAGAGGCGAACGCCGCCACCTGCTTTGCGTCGAGCTTCAGCTTCCGCTTCAGAAATTCGAGGACGCCGGCGTACGGATTGCGCTTCTTGTCGTTGCTGTTGATCACGTCGTCGTGCGCCTGGCCCGTCAGAATTTCGGAATAGCCGGGATAGGAGAACCACATTTTGTTGGTGGTCATCGCCTCGCTGCCCAGGCTGCGGTTCCCGGCGATCGAGCCGTGCTGCTTCATCAGCGCGCCCCAGAAAAAAGGCATCAGCTTTTCGCGTCGCTCCTCGGGCGTCTCTGCGTAATACTTCTTATAGAGAGGCGTCTCTTCAACGCTCCCTTTCTTCGTCTTCGACTTCAGCACTTCCAGATCGAGTCCGCCGAAGACCTCCTGCGTCCGCGCGCCGTCCAGCGTGATAAGAATGACGTTCTTGGTATTGCCTGGCGGGCCGGCTTGTCCGAAAGCGGCGGCTATCGGCGTAAATAGCAGCAATAGCAAAGATACAAATTTCATCATAGATTGCTCTCAAATCAAATATGCAGAAAGAACGCGTGTTCCGCGTTCTCTCTTCAGTCTACATAAACAAACTCATTCAGATTAATAATCGCGTGGCAGAAATCGCGCAAAGCCGACGCGTCCGGCTTTTCATTATTGCGCTGCGTGTATCCGTCGGCCTGCGATTTCAAAAACGACAGCGACCATTCGATCTCCTTCGCGCTCGGCGTGCGATTCAAAGCGATCTCGAACGCGCGGGCGACCTGCGCGTGGCGATCCGCGCCGGCTTCCTTCACGACGCGTTCGGCGAAAAAACCGGCCTGCTGCAGCACGAATTCGTTGTTCATCAGCGCCAGCGCCTGCGGCGAAACAGTTGAAACGGCGCGCGACGGACCCGAGACGACGGTCGCCGGGCAATCGAAGACCTCGATCAGCGGAAGCAGGACCGAGCGTTTGACGAAGATGTAGACGCTGCGCCGCCACGTGCTTTGATCGTCCTTCGCGTCGAGCGGCCAACGCGGGCGCGAGCCGGCGTTGATCACGTCGGGATCGATGCGCGGATATATGCCGGGGCCGAACATCTCGGGGTTTAACTTGCCGCTGACCGCTAAGATGCTGTCGCGCAGCGGCTCGGCTTCGAGACGGCGCGGGTTCATTCTCCACAGCAAACGGTTCTCAGGGTCTTTGGCCGCGGCCTGCTCGTCGAATTGGCTCGACTGGCGGTAGGCGTTCGAGAGCAGGATCAGCCGGTGCATCGCCTTCCAACTCCAACCTTTTGATTGCCGATTGGGCCCCTGGGATTGCGGATTCGCCCCGTTTGCCCCGTTTGCCCCGTTTGCCCCG
>DATCXQ010000467.1:0-11499 GCA_036565725.1 Blastocatellia bacterium | reverse complement strand
GCGCCTCGCCGGTCGCCGCCGACGGCAGGCTTTATCTTTCAAACGAAGACGGGGAGATGCTGGTCATCACGGCAGGCCGGAAATACGCGCACATCGCGACCAATTCGATGGGCGAGTTGTTAATGGCTACGCCGGCCTTGTCCGAAGGCGCGATGTACGTGCGGTCGGCGCAAAGTCTGTTTGCGGTCGGGCCGAAGAAATAACGCCGCTGCTTCACAATGGTACAGTACCGCGCGCGTCTTCCCATTCGCCTCGCCGCGATCTTGCAGCCTTTCACCCCAAACTGATTGCGAGGATCAAAGGCCATCGCCCCTCTCATCTTGTAATTTCCGGGAATCTTCGGTAACGCTCGGGCGCCTTCCGTTTGCGACATCCTCCTCATACGGCAAACGGATTTTCAGGTCAATAATCACTGGCGATTTCAAATGCGCCACGTGCAGGGTATAGGGTTCAAGCGGGTTCGCGGGCACGTTTAGTTCGATAACGTAGGAGGTTATGGAATGCGGACTCTGCCGATCAGCTCTGCGCCGCACGCTGTGCGCGCGTCGTTGTCTCCGTCGCGGATGGTCGCCGTTTGCTGGCTGGTCTTCCTGCCGTCGAAGGTCAAATCCACGCGCCCTGTGGCGGCGAGATTTTACGGCGTGTTTGCCGGCGGCGGCATGAAGATTCGCGGCCTGGCTTGCCGGCGACGCGACACGCCGCAGTTCATCAAAGAAGCTCAGGAAGAGATGCTCGATGTGTTGTCGAAGGCTCAAAACATCGAAGAGTTGCGCCATCGCCGGCAAGACGCGCGTCGAATCTACGAAGCGCGCCTCGCCGAGATTGAAAGCGGGCAGGTCGCCCCTTCCCTGTTGACCATCGAACAGGTCTTGAGCCGCGAGATCGAAGAATACGACGTCGAAACGCGGGCCGCGCTTGCCGCCCGCGAACTGATCGGCGACGGCGTCAAGGTACACCCCGGCGAAAAGGTCGGGTATGTGATCACGAATGCGAAGGCGAAGAATAACGCCGAACGAGTCAGGACATCCAATCGCAATGGCCTGGTTCAATATGATCGGCGGGAGTATGCTGCCCGTCTCAAGGTCGCCGCCAAAGAGGTCAGCGTGATCGGCGATGATGATTCGTCCGAAGAGCGAGGCGCCGCTGGCGCTGAACGCCTGCCACTGTTTCCAGATTGACCGCTTTTATTGGCAAAAGGAGAGATACGATGCAGCGTCTACTTTTTCTTTGTATAGTGATCCTCTCGTCCGCCGCCGCTCCTTCTCAAGAGGGACGGCCCGGCTTCAAAGAACAGGTCATTGATCCCAACGCCGGAGTCGGTTACGCGGTCACAGTGGCTGACATCAATCACGACGGGAAGACCGACATCGTCGTCGTTACCGAAAACCCCGATCAGGTCGTGTGGTACGAAAACCCCTCCTGGACGAGGCGGGTCATTGTCGAAGGTTTTCCCAAGCTGCCGGTCTGCGTCCAGCCCCTGGATGTGGATAATGACGGCAAAGTCGAACTCATACTCGGAGCAGACTGGCAGCCCAGCAATACAAAAACGGGCGGAACGGTCTGGTTGCTCCAGCGACCGAGTGATCTCGGCAAACCATGGACGCCGATCAAGATTGATGAAGAGCCGACGATGCACCGTATGCGCGTCATAAACGCCGACGGCAATGGCAAGAAGGAACTCGTCTGTTCGCCGCTCCACGGGCGTGAGGCCACGGGACCGGAGTGGTGGAAGGGCAATAGCGCCTCGCTCTATATCCTCCGCCGCCCCGCTCGCCCGTTCGAAGAACCCTGGAAGCGTGAGGTCATCAATGACGAGCTTCACATCACCCACAACGTCTGGCCTCTCGATTGGGACAGGGATGGCAAAGAGGAGATCCTCGCCGCCGCATACGAAGGAGTCTTCCTACTCAAGAAGTCCGCGGACGGAAAATGGGTCAAGCGACAAATCGGCGCCGGCGACCCGGAAAAACATGGCGCCGGCGAGGTGAAAGTCGGGCGACTGCCGGGCGGGAAACGCTACATCGCTACGATCGAGCCCTGGCATGGCCATCAGGCAGTCGTCTATACCCCGCCCGATCAGTCGGGTCAGCTCTGGAACCGCCAGGTACTCATCGAAAACCACAAGGGCGGCCATGCCGTTTGGACGGCCGATTTGACCGGAACAGGCGTGGACTCACTGGTTGTCGGCTTCCGCGGCCTGCCTGAGGGCAAGGTCGAAGACGCGATTGTGTACGTCCTCCACCCGCTCGATGACGCAGGCGGCAAGTGGGAGAAGCAGGTCCTCGATGCCAAGGGGCTGGGATGCGAAGACGTGATTTGCGCCGACCTTAACGGGGACGGCAAAGTTGACATCATCGGCGTCGGCCGCGGCACGAAGAATGTCAAGGTTTATTGGAACCAGGGAAAGCAGAGATGACCAGCGTAAGGACAAACTTTTGTTTTCGGCTGACCGCTACAAAAGTTCCGTATGCGCTTCAGGTCTTGTCCGGCAAAGAAGGAACGATATAGAATATGCTCAAGTCGCAGCGGAAATACCCTAATGGCTGAGGACGCTGCGGAATCGGGGGAGCGAAAGCGCCCCCATTTAGTTTCAATCTTACCGCTCTTCATCCTCTCTTTTTCTCCATCCATAGAACACGGATGACGCTGATAAAGCGGATTGACGCTGATCTTTTCTGGTTTTATCCGCGATGATCCGCGCTCGTCCGCGTCATCCGCGTTCTATTAACCCGTACACTGACCTGAAATCCGCTCTAATACCAAGAGCTTATGTTCCGATCTTCATGACCTAACGTATTCTCTCTTCGGCAAGTTTCATCATCAAGCCGCGCTTGGCTGCGCGTCGTCAAGGCGCGCGGCGGATTATCAAAGTCTTCCGCAGTTACTCGCCCTGAACGAGCGTTACTTCTCGGGGGCTTCCCTGCCGTATCACCCGGCCTTCATCGAGGACGATCACGTGATCGCCGATCTCGACTACTTCGGCCACGTTATGTGTGACGTACAGGAATGGGATGTCGGTTCTTTGCTGCGTCGCTCTTATCTCTGCGAGCAGTCGCGCGCGGGTCTTCGCGTCAACAGCCGAGAGCGGCTCGTCAAGCAGGACGATTGCCGGGTCGCTCGCCAGGGCGCGAGCCAGAGCGACCCGCTGACTCTCACCGCCAGACAATTCGCGCGGATATTGCCGAGCGGCGTACTCGATGCCCAGAAGCGCCAACAGTTCACGCGCCCGCTCGCGTTTGGCCGCTTTACTCAGGCCGCCGCTGTTTTCGCCGGTTCGTATTCCGTAAGCGACGTTCTGCTCCGCCGTCAGGTGCGGGAACAGAACATAATCCTGAAACACGAAGCCGACACGCCGCTGCTGGATCGGCAGATTGACGCCGGAAGCCGAATCGAAGTAGAGACGCTCGTCGAGCGAGATGCGTCCTTCATCGGGGGTTACGATTCCGGCGACGGCGCGCAGGCACGTCGTCTTCCCCGACCCGGAATGGCCAAAGAGTATCGTCACGCCGCTCGCGGCCATGAACTCGACATCGAGTCTGAACGCTTGCCTTGATTCGCGTTCATTGTTCCCGCTTCTTGTCTGACGTTCGGCGCCGAGTTGTTTTCTACTCGTTCCGATCTGTTTTCTGATGGATACTCGCAGCATGCTTGTTCGTTACATCCTCTGTGTCCGGCCGCCTGTAAGCTTGTTTGTCAAGTAAATGGCGGTGACCGACACCGCGGTCAAGACCAACGCAAGTATCTGGGCTTGCCGGTCGGCGCCTGAGACAACCGCTTCGTAGATCGCCAGGGGCATTGTCTGCGTTTTGCCCGGAATGTTTCCGGCGAGCATCAGCGTTGCGCCAAACTCGCCGAGAGCGCGCGCGAAGCTCAACACGACGCCGGCGAAGATGCCGCGACTTGCGAGCGGCAATGTGATGCGGAAGAAGGTCTCGAGTTCGCTTTTGCCGAGCGTATAGGACGCAATCTCATACTGAGGGTTGACGCTCTCGATTGCGGCGCGAGCCGATTTCACCATCAACGGCAACGCCATCACCGCCGCGGCGATGACCGCCGCCCACCAGGTGAAGGTTACCGACCAACCCGTGCGCTCGTAGACATAGCTTCCGATGACGCCGCGCCTCCCAAGCAGCACGATCAAATAGTATCCGGTCACCGTCGGCGGCAACACGAGCGGCAGCGTCACGACCGCGTCGAGCAGCTCGCGCCCGCGAAATTTGCGCTTTGCAAGAACGAAGGCGAAAGCCGTCCCGAGCAGGACGACGACGCATGTCGCGACAAATGTGACAAGCAGGGAAAGTTTGAATGCAGGCCAGATCATTGAAACAAGACGCGCTTTTCTGATCAGTTCACTTCTCAGGCGCTGAAACCGGCTCCTCGCCAGGCAAGATAAATCCGTATTTGCGCATTATCGGCCGGCCCTGTGGGCCATTGATAAATAAGGCAAATTGGCGGGCCTCTTTCTCGCGCTTTGACCCTTTAATAACCGCAAGCGCCTGGTCCAAAGGTTGATGTAGCTCTTGCGGAATGAGAATCCATTTGCCATTCGTTTGCACGCTCAAAGAGAGGGCCACAATGGCGGCGTTGACTTCCCCGGCCTCCGCATACTGGAGCGCCTGACGCACGTTATCTCCAAAGACGCATTTTGGCTGCGCCGTACTCCAAATGCCAAGCGACTGAAACGCTTCGCGCGCCGCCGTTCCGTAAGGAGCATGCTCGGGGTTAGCGATCGAGATCTTCTCCACTTCAGGTCGCGCAAGATCTTCAAGCTTTGTAATCTCAGCCTTATTTGTTGGAGCGATCCAGAGTGTGATTCGCCCTCGAGCATAGAGAGCCTTTGTGTCTGCGATAATGAGCCCCTTTTTTTCAAGCCCATCGATGAATCCGATATTTGCCGCCGCGAATAAATCGACCGGCGCCCCGTTTTCTATCTGTCTGGCGAGAATTCCGGTAGAGCTGAAATTGAAAGTTATCTTGATCCCAGTCGCCCGCTCGAAGCTGGTTCCGAGTTCCCTAAAGGCCGGGATGAGATCAGAGGCAGCCGCCACGATAAGTTTTTCCTCTGACACTGCAGGCTTGCCGCACGAGGCGGCGATTACTAGCAGGGAGAACAGGAGGGCAAGATAGAAGACCTTCATAAGGAATTATTCTTCATTACAGCGGTTTTCATGTGGATGTATAACCACAGAGAACACAGAGGGCACAGAGGACATAATGGTTTCTCTGTGCTCTCTGTGCCCTCTGTGGCTAACAGTATTCACATTTGAAACCCGGTATAGCGGTCGGATGTTAGCGTCAGACATATTCGAGGAACGTCCGGTCGATGCGGTTTCCGGCCCCGTTTCTCGTTCAATCAAAAGTTGAGCTTCAGTCCGAATTGAATCACGCGCGGGTCGCCTGCCGACGTGATCGTGCCGAAGGCCGCGTTGCCTATCACGCCGTTCGGGTTCCCGAGCGGCGGCGTGTTCGTCAGGTTGAAAATTTCCGTGCGGAATTCGAAGTTTCTGACCTCACCGAAGTACGTCCGCTTGATGAAGGCGATGTCCGCCGTGCGGTAGCCGGGGCCGCGCACCGGGTTGCGCGAGGCGTTCCCGAGCGTGAACTGCGGCGCGACCGCAAAGGCCGACGTGTCGAACCAACGATCGGTCGTCCGCTGATCCCCAGGCAGATTCGGGTTGCGAAGTATGTTCGGCCGCTGCGTGCCGAATCCCGCGAAGGCGTTGAAGTTCGTGATCTGCGTGACGGCGAATGTCAGTCCCGATTGCAACTGGATAGTGCCGTTAACGCTCCAGCCTCCGAGCAGTTTGTCGGCGACGCCAGGGAGGTTGAACAGCCGCCCCTTCCCGACCGGCAGTTCGTAGGTGAAGCTCGTGACGAAGACGTTCGGGATGTCGCCGGTCGAGATGTCACGTTCGAGCGCGCGGTTGAAGCTGTCGGCGACCGGGAAGTTTCCGACCGGGCCAGTTTGAATACTCGCGTCGAAGACCTGACCGGCGTCGTCGATCAGCTTCGATCGTGTATAGGAGATGAGGAACGCGAGCCCCCGCGAGAGGCGCTTTTCGAGCTTCGCCTGCAGCGCGTTATAGCTCGTGTTGCCGACGTTGTTGCGATAGAGGCTGACGGCCGTGAACCGCGGGAATGGTCTAAGCAATTGCGCGCGCGGAATGGTCGGGTCACCTATGGAAGAAGACCGCGGGATCTGTCCGAAGAACGGATTCGGCGCCAATTGCAGCAGCGAGTTCCCCTGCGCCAGTTGATCGGCGGTTAATTGATTGATGTTCGAATCCGGAATGCCGACGTGCGTGACTTTCGATCCGGCGTAGGCGACCTCGGCGACGAGGTTGCCCGTGATCTCGCGCTGGATGGCGAGATTCCACTGCTGTACGTAGCCGCTTCCGAGATCGCGATCGACAGAAAAGACACCCTGACCCAACCCGGCGTCCGGATTGAGCGGGATCGGCTGCACGTTAGGGCCTGCCGAGAGCACGAACGCCGGCGCTACGCCGTCGAGCGAACGCTGCGTGACGGTTTGAATGAATGGGAACTGCGGGATCGTGAACGGCGTCGTAATCCCGGCCTGTTCCTGCCAGACAAGCCCGTACCCGGAGCGCAGCACCGTGCGATCGGTCAGCCGGTATGCGATCCCGAGGCGCGGCCCGAAATTGAGTTTGTGCAGTTCGCGCGCGGTCTCCGGAAATCCGTTCTGACCCAGGTACTCAAGCTGTTGCGTTTGAAGATTGAAGATCGCCCCCTGGTCATCGGTCTCCGTCGACGGGAAGTTCAGCGTGTAGCGCAGTCCGGCGTTGACGGTGAGGCGCGGCGTCAGCTTGAAATCGTCCTGCGCGAAGAATTCGAGGATGCGGGCGCGCGGGTGAATCACGTCCTGCTGCAGGTCTATCGAGAAGTTGCTGACCTGGCCGAGCAGGAAGCTCCCCAACCCGTTCCCGGTTTGACCTGAAAGCACGCTGCCCGTAGTCGCGTTCTGGGGCTGTGTTCCGATGGTGTTCGTAGTCCCGCGCGAATTGCTGAAGGGCGCGGTGAAATTGAAGATGCCCGTGGGCGACGGAGGCTGCAAAACGTTCAACCGTTGGAGACGGAAATCGACGCCGAATTTCATCGAGTGCCGCGCGTGTTGCCATCCCACCGAGTCAAAGACTTGTATCACGTCCGTGTTGAAAAGTGAGTCGGTATTGGCCGACGGGCCGATTTGTTGCAACCCGGCGATCGTGAAGGTCGGCAGCTCGTTCTGGAAGGACGCGTTCTGCGGGATGCCCGGCAGTCCCAGGCTCTGCGAAGGCGGCGAATCAAGGAGCGACGCGCGGCGGTCGATCGAACGGCGCGTGTAGCCCACGCGCAATTCGTTGATAATCCGCTGGGAAAAGACATGTAAATAATTGCCGACGGACTGATAGCCGCGGCTCTTCTGGAACCCGAGCGCGCCCTGCGTGATATTGCCGCTCCCGTCGGGCAGCGGCGTCACCGGCGTGGCGTCTTCATTGAAGAACGAAAACCGTCCGAAGACCTGGTCGTTATCGGAGAAGCGGTGGTCAAGACGGATGTCGAACTGGTCCTGATCCGTCCCCTCGTTCGCGACGCGGCGAAAATTATTGGCCGCGCCCGCAGAAGTCGGCAGCGGATAGCGGTCGAGCAACTTTCTGGCGACCGGATCAAAATCGGCGAGCGGGATAATATTTCCGACATAGGCGCGACGATCGCTGATGCGGAAGACTTGTCCGACACGCGCCTGGATCGTGTTCCCGTTCGTGTCGATGACGTTGATCGGCGTACCGGTGTTGGTCGTCGTCGCGCTCACACCTGTCGCAGTGGTCTGCAAGAAGAGCGGCGCGCCGAGGTTGGCGGAGAAGTTGCCGCCTCGCTGCGCCAGGGTCGGCACGTTCGATATCGCCACGCGCCCGATGAGCTGGCGCGTTCCCTGGAAATCACCGAAGAAGAAAGTGCGGTCTTTGATGACCGGGCCGCCGACGGCGAAGCCGTACTGGTTGCGGCGGAAGACCGGTTTCTTCGGGTTGGCGGCCGTCGCGGGCGCGAAAAGGTTGCGGGCGTTCAGCGCCTCGTTGCGCAGGAATTCAAATACCGTCCCATGTAGTTCGTTCGAGCCGGATTTGGTCGTTAAATTGATGACGCCGCCATTGAAGCGTCCGAACTCGGCTGGCGGCGAGTTGGTCTCAACCTTGAACTCCTGGATGGCGTCGATAACGGGGCTGAAAGCGACTTGACCAGGCTCGGGTTGCAAGGCGGAGATGCCGTCGTAGAGGAATTCATTGACGCGCGGCCTGCCGCCGTTGAGGCGCGGAAACGAAGGGCCGGCCGTGGTTGGAGGAGGAGCGGCGACGCCCGGCGCGAGCGTGATCAAGGTGAAGAAGTTGCGCCCGTTCAACGGCAAATCAACGATGCGGCGGTTCGGGATGACCTGGCCGAGACTCCCGGTCTCAGTCCTCAGCAGCGAGGCGTCGGCGGAGACCTTGACCTCTTCGTTGACCCCGCCGATGGTCAGCGCCACGTCCAGGCGAATCCGCTCGCCGGTCATCAGGCGCACGCCTTCCTGCACGAAGCGGCGAAAGCCTTGCGCCTCAACTGTCACGTTATAGAGCCCCGGACGCAGGTTGGTGACGGTATAGACGCCGTCTTTCCCCGACGTCGTTTTTGTGACGTCTCTAGTTTCCGTCTGCGTGGCGGTGACCGTCGCCTTGGGGACTCCGGCGCCGGAACCGTCGCGCACATCGCCGGTGAGTTCCGCCTGGGCGGCTTGCGCCAACGCGACAGCGGGAGCGCCGAATATAAATATGGCGGCGAGTAAAATGGTCGTCTGTAAGACGCAAAATCCCTTCGATAGCCAAGCTGACATGCTTTCTCCTTTCCAAGCACGGGAGGCGTGAGCGTTTCCCCTCACACCCTATCGGCCACGCGTCCATAGGTCTTTGGCATGCGGACCCGTAGGTTAACGGCGACTCGGAGTTAATTGATTTGTTTTTTTGTAGCCCGGATTCGCGCCGGACCTCGGTCAAATCTATCCTCTGATAACCATCACTTCGGTGGCTTTGACGAGCGCGTAAACTGATGTCCCTTTCTTCAAACCCAGATCACGAGCGGCGTCGCTCGTGATGATCGAAGTGATCGTCTGACCACCGATCTCAATGCTGACCTGCGCGAGGAGGCCGTCGTAGCGCATTTCGGTTATCTTGCCGAAAAGCTTATTGCGGCCGCTGATGGCGTCCAGGCCGACCGGCTTCTTCCTCGTTTTGCGCTTATCAGTCCCGACGATGCGGTCGATCTCGCTTCTCGGGATGCGATGATGGCCGCCCGCGGTCTTCACCGATTTGATCTTGCCCTTGTAAATCCACTGCTTGAGCGTCGGATAGCTGACGCCCGCAAGTTGCGCGGCCTCATGCAATTTGAGTAATTCCATAAATATACTCTCCTATACTGTTGCGGGTGAATTCCTGCAATAGAATATACGCATTCATATACGGTTTGATACGGTTTCGCCAGAGATTTTTTTTTTAACGGCCTTGCAATATTTCAGACCGAGGCTGCAGGACCCATATTTGGCATGAGCGAAAAGAGGGTATAGTCTCTTTATGATTTACATTCATAGAGGAGGGCATAACCAATGGAAATCAGCGCGCGTAATTCACTGAAGGGTACGGTCAAGCGGGTCCTACCGGGCGCAGTTAACACCGAGGCGCCCGTCGAACTCGCCGACGGATTTGAGGTGGTCGCGATTATCACCAAAGAATCGGCTGAGCGTCTAAAACTGACTGTAGGCAAAGAGGTCTATGCGGTAATCAAAGCGAGCGATGTGATGATCGCTACTGACTGACCATAGCCGTCATCGCAATAACGATCATCATCGAGCACGAATAATTAAAAAGTTAACCGGCGCCGATAAACAACCGCTATTTGCGCTCTTAAGGCCCACTCGATGGCAAAACATGGCCATGCGCGACGCTCGTCGGCTGCAGCGGCTTGTTAAGCATCAGGGCTATAAGCGCCACCAATCAAGTTCGCCGGCCACGTGGTTCCAATACAAATGAAACGAATCACATTCCCCGGCTATGAGGTAAAGCCCCTTGCAGCGAGCCGATCGACGAAATCCTCCCGGCGCTGCCCCGAGCGCTTCACGCAAGTCCATGTTCAACGACTCTGGGGGCAGCGGTTCGGGGGGACCGCAGAACGAATCCTGACTACTGCCAGACAACTGAAACTGAAGCGCACTAATCTTTGGCTTGCCGGCCTTTCTGGCCACCACCGCAGCGACGTAGCACTGCGTGGCGTCTTGGGCAGTGAACACTTCATCACGCCGCCCATCACAGTCCACATCGATCGATAGCGCGTGATGCCAGGTCAGACTTCAGAACCCGATTTTACCCGGCCGAATACAATTTCCTCCGTATCATCACCGCGACTCTGCTTAGCCTTGACGTAATTCGTCAAACAACCAACGAACTCGGCTTTTTCCTGCGCGGGGCGCCCACGGCGATCATCCATTCAATTTTTTTCTATTCGGCGTGAGAGGAACTACCCGCGCGCCGCGTCATTACTCTCCGTAGCGAGGTTTATTGATCAAGATGCCAACAAACTTGCAATCACTTCATCTAACAATGATCGGCGTGGGGACCACGGGCGAGACAGCTCTGAAGCCGGGTGTTCATTTGCGCTGGGCGTTTCAAACGCAACTCGGCTTTCCGCCCTATGGCTTCGCGCTGTTCCGCAAGCCGTCTATTACGACAACGCCGATTTGCTTCGATTCCATACTGGCCGGCAGGACGCCGAGCGCCAACGCCGGCTACCGCATTACAAACCAGGGCGTTACGATCCGTTCGAATCTGCCGTTGCGGTTGACTGATCAGGTTCCCGCCGGCGGTGATGGTCGGGTGGAAGTGGACTTATCCGGGCGGCGTTATTTGAAAGTTGCGTTCTCTGTTCCGCAGAAACGCGTGACGCTGAAAATATTCACCCGATCGGCCACGACCATCAACGCTCGCGCGACGTGGAGAGGCGGGCTGGTCGATAGCCGCTCGGCCAGCGTCCCGCAGGGTAGAATCATCGACGTGGCGTTGCGGTTCGATTCGATCGATGAGGTGACGATCGACGGCGCAGACGCTTTGTTGGTCGATGCCTGCGGCGAGCCGCTGTTTCCCGACGGCTATACGGGTTGGCTCCAAGTTCCGGGATTTCGTTATCCGCTGGCGTTGCCAGTGACACATCCCAATTATCCGGCAACCGGGCCGGCGCCTGAGAATCCGGCGGCTTTTGCGACAGAAGCCAGGAGGCGAGTGCAGGCGCCGGCCGCGCCGCCGCTCTCCCAGGAGACTCTCGACGAAGCATACACGGACCTCATCGACCTGGTGGTTGCCGGGCCACCACAAAACGAACGCCTGCGCAAGATAATCGGGACGCCCGATACCGTCGATCTGGAACTTCAAGACAACACGCCGGAGATCACCGTTTACCCGCTGCAGAACGTCCTGCTGGCGG
>DATCXQ010000108.1:0-4320 GCA_036565725.1 Blastocatellia bacterium | reverse complement strand
TTTTTTTCCCTGCCGCTCGACTCGACGACCGAGAAATCCACCAGATGCCGATCAATATTCACGCGGTCAACTCGCACGCGGACACGATCACCAAGCTTGAATTGCCGCCTTCTCCCGCGCCCGGTGAGCGTGTGCCTGCGCTCGTCGAATTGGTAAAAATCGTCGGTCAGCGTTGCAACTGGAACCAGACCCTCAATAAAAAAATCGTCCAGTTCGACAAAAAAGCCGAAGTTCCGAACGTTTACGATCATCCCGTCGAACTCTTCGCCCAGGCGTTCTGCCATGAAGACGGCTCTGCGCCACTCGTCAATCTCGTTTTCAGCGGCGTCGGCGGCCCGTTCGCGTTCGCTCGATTCTTCGGCGATCAGTTCCAATTCGCCGAGCGGAATCGGTGCCAGGGCGCCGCGCGGTTGTTTTTTGGCGGGCCTGTCTTTTTTATCCGAGCCGGTCGGCGCAGTACCGGCCGCCGCCGCCCCTGAATCGCCCAGGCTCGACGAGATTTTCAGCAGCGCGCGCAGGACGCGATGTACGATCAGATCGGGGTAGCGGCGGATCGGGGAAGTGAAGTGCGTGTAGACCGGCGCGGCCAATCCGAAATGGCCCAGGTTCTGCGCCGAGTATCGCGCGCGCTGCAGCGACCGCAGCATTGCGTAGGACAGGACGCGCTCTTCAGGCTTGCCCGTCAATTGATGCGACAATCGCTGATAGTCTTTCGAACTCAGGCCCTCGACCGGGAATTTATAACCGTATGCGGCGGCCAGTTCGGCGAATTCGATCACGCGCTGCGGCTGCGGCTCTTCGTGGCTGCGGTAGAGCGATGGGACTGGCAAACGCTGCAAGTGGCCGGCCACGGTCTCGTTGGCCAGCAGCATGAACTCTTCGATGATGCGGTGAGCGATGTTGCGGTCGGCGCGCAGCACGCCGGCCACCCGCCCTTCGTCGTCGAACTCGAAGATCGATTCCGGCAGGTTGAAGTCTATGGCGCCGCGCCGCTCGCGCATCTTGATCAGGATGCGCGCCAGCTCCTCCATCGTTTTAAAAAGCTCGTGCAATTTGGCGTAACGCATCGCCAGTTTCGGGTCTGCATGCGTGAGCAGCATGTTTACATCGGTGTAAGTCATCCGCTCGTCGCTGCGTATGACCGTCTCGCGCAGTTTGTAATTAACCACGCGCCCGCGCCGGTCGACTTCCATCAGCGCCGACATCGTCAGCCGGTCGACTTTCGGATTGAGCGAGCATATTCCGTTGGACAATCGTTCGGGCAGCATCGGGATAGCGCGTTCTGGGAAATAGACCGACGTTCCGCGCAGCCGCGCCTCGCTGTCGAGCGGCGAGCCTTCGCGCACGTAAAAACTCACGTCGGCGATGTGAACGCCGAGCAGAAAATTGTCGTTGTCCAGCCGACTCAAACTGATCGCGTCGTCGAAAT
Organism: Blastocatellia bacterium; assembly: GCA_036565725.1. GTDB lineage: Bacteria > Acidobacteriota > Blastocatellia > RBC074 > RBC074 > JAJVID01. The sequence goes on along the minus strand of DATCXQ010000108.1, from coordinate 2,891 downwards.
CGCGCGCGGTTTCGCCGTCAATCGTCACCGTCGGCTCGGCTCGCAAATCCAATCGCCCGGCGATCTGGCCTTTAGTGACGACCGGCGAAACCGCTTCGGCCTCTTCGGTCACTTCGTCCGGGAAAACGTGCGGCAAATCGTGTTTGTGGATCACGATCTGAATGTCCATTCCGGGCGCGTCGCTCGAAGCGCCGAGCCGTTCGATGATTCGCCCCGCCGGGTTGCGGCGCGCAACGGGATAACTCGTGATCTCGACTAACACGACCCATCCGTCAGCAAGACCGGTTTCCGGCTTTCCCTCGATCTCGATGTCGAATGGGAATTTTTCGTCCATCGATTCGACCCACGACTCGCGGAATCCGTGGCGCAGCCGGCCGATGATCCGCAACCGCCCGCGCCGCAAAATCATCCCGACTCTTCCGTATCGCTCGCGCTGAAGCGTCGAAACGGTGGCGAGTACGCGGTCGCCGTCGAACGCGCCGTTCAAGTCTTCGGGTTCGACGCGAATGCGCCCGCGAACGCGCTGACCGACGTCATCCGGGATGAAATTGATCATTTTGCGTCGGCGCTGGCGGATCAGGCCGGTCATCACTTTTTGAGAGCCGGAGAGGCGGTAATTCTGCCCGTAGCGGCGCAGCAGCCCCAAGCTCTCCAAACGGTTGAGCATCTCTTTGAGCGATTTCCGCCCCGCGCGGTCGAGTTCGAGCGAGTCGGCCAGGTCGTGCGCGGACAAACCTTCAGGCGCCCGCCGCAACTCTTCGATGACGGCGTCAAGCTTCGCCGCGTCTGTCTCCATGGTCTGTTTTCGATTACTCATGAACAATGAATAGCGGATCAACGCGGCGGGGTTATGCGCGGAGTTCTTGAGGCGTGAGTGCTTTAACCTCATTCTCAATCCGACCTTCCAATCTGTCTTTTACAACCGCCAGATCGTATGCGGATTGCAGATTCAACCAGAAGCGTTCTGAAAGGCGAAAGTATCTCGACAGTCTGAGCGCGGTGTCAGCGCTGATTGAGCGTTTGCCGAGCACGATCTCATTGATCCGGCGCGCAGGTACGCTGATATCCTTCGCCAACTGATACTGGCTGATGTTCATTGGTTTCAGAAACTCTTCGAGCAGAATCTCGCCCGGATGTATCGGCGCGTCTTTCTTCTTCTTCATAACTACTCCCTTCAATGATAATCTACAATTTCAACAAACTACAACGGGATGTTCGCTATGACCAGGAAGACCAAACTCGCGATTTGTCTAGCCGTATCGTTAGGATTACTTGCCACGCTGCTTGACGGCGACGTCGTTCATCTGGCGTCCGCGCAGGGCTGGCGCGTTGACTTCCGGCGCGACATCGAACCGATCTTTCGCGCGAACTGCTATCAATGCCACGGCGCGAAGAAGTCATCGGCGCAATTGCGTCTGGACGCTAAAGAATTGGCGATGAAAGGCGGAATTTCAGGCGCGGTTCTCATTCCCGGAAACAGCAAGGATTCGCGCCTGATGAAACGCGTTCTGGGCGAAGGCGATGAAACGCGGATGCCGCTCGGCGGCTCCCCGCTCAAGGCTAATCAGATCGAACTGATTCGCAAATGGATCGATCAGGGAGCTATTTGGCCGGAAGGCGAGCGGGCGAGCGGGCGAGCGGGCGAGCGGGCGAGTTCATTGCCGCAACATTGGGCTTTTGTGGCCCCTACGCGCCCGAAACCGCCCGGCGTGAAAAACAGTTCGTGGGTTCGCACGCCGATTGACGACTTCATCCTCGCCCGGCTCGAAAAACAAGGACTCACGCCGTCATCTGAAGCGGACAAAGTCACGCTGATTCGCCGCCTGAGTCTCGATTTGACCGGACTGCCGCCGACGATTGAAGAGTTGGATCAATTCACTGGCGACGCCAGTCCGGACGCTTACGGCAAACTGGTTGACCGATTGCTCGGCAGCCCGCATTACGGCGAGCGGTGGGGGCGGTGGTGGCTCGACGCCGCGCGCTACGCCGATACAAACGGCTTCGAAAAAGACCGCTCGCGCTCAATCTGGCCTTATCGCGACTGGGTGATCGACGCGTTCAACAAAGACTTGCCGTTCGATCAATTCACGGTCGAACAATTGGCGGGCGATTTGCTGCCGCAGACTACGCTGGAGACCCGGGTGGCCACGGGTTTCTTGCGCAACTCGATGCTCAATCAGGAGGGCGGCGTAGATCCCGAACAGTTCCGCGTCGAAGGCATAATTGATCGCGTCGACGCGGTAGGCAAAGCCTTTCTCGGACTGACGGTCAGTTGCGCCCAATGCCACAACCACAAATTCGACCCGATCTCGCAAACGGAGTACTACCGCTTCTACGCTTTTCTGAACAAAGACGACGAGCCTGCGATTGAACTCCCTGACGAAAAGATCGCGGAGAAGCGCAAAGAGATTCTGTCAAAGATCGCCAAGATCGAAGACGACCTGACGGCCGGAGACGCAGACCTGCCTAAACGAATGGCCGTCTGGGAAGCCGGCGTCGGCGCCTACGACACGGCCTGGACGCCGATCAAAGACGGGGAAATCTTCGCGGCCTTCGGCGTGAAGTTCGACAGGCTAGAGGACGGGTCGTTCATCGCCAAAGGCGACAACGCGACTACCAACAACTACATCGTCAGGGCGAAGACGAATCTGAAAAAGATCACCGGCGTGAGGGTCGAGTTTCTGACAGACCCGAATCTGCCGCGAGGCGGCCCCGGACGCGCTCCAGACGGAGGTTTTTATTTCAGCGAATTTTCCGTCGAAGCGGCGCCCGTCGATAAGCCGGACGCGCCAAACACTATGGAGAAGATCGCGCTCGCCGGCGTGACCGCCGATTTTGAATTGCCCGGCTCGCCCGCGAAGAACGTAATTGACGGCGCCCTCAAGACCCAC
>DATCXQ010000440.1:0-16381 GCA_036565725.1 Blastocatellia bacterium | reverse complement strand
TAAGCAAGCGGCTGGCTTATAGGTCGGCCGCTTGCTTACGCGCGCGGTACTGTACCGACCTCAGGTGTTCTGATTTAAACTTCTTTTTTGCGCGCGCCATCGCCTCATTCCTTCGTTAACGTCTCATCCAAATTGAGCAACACGTTGGCTACCATCGTCCACGCCGCGAACTCGGCCGCGGTCGTTCGAGTCGAATGGTTCCTGGCGATCTTCCCGGCCTCCGCCTCGTTCGCTGCGAAGCTGTCCAGTTGCAGCCGATACAGGGACGTGAGGCGTTCGACCTCTTTCTCTTTCGGAGTCCGAGTCATGCAGACGCGGAAGCCGTAAACGATTCGCGCCCTCAGGTCGTCGCCGCCTTCTTCGATCATCCGCTTAGCCAACGCGCGCGCGGCCTCCATCGCGGCTTCGTCGTTGAGCGTCGTTAACGCCTGCAACGGCGTGTTGGTGCGCACGCGTCTCACGGCGCAATATTCGCGACTGGTCGCGTCGAATGTCATCATCGCGGGATGGGGCGAGGAGCGGCGGACGAAGGTGTAGAGGCTGCGGCGGAAGCGGTCTTCGCCCTTGCTCACCGTCCATCTCTCGCTGCTGTAGGGCGATTTCCAGACGCCTTCGGGTTGCAAGGGGAAGACGCTAGGGCCGCCCAGCTTGCTGCTGAGCAGTCCGCTCGCGGCGAGCGTCACGTCGCGGATCATCTCGGCCTCCATTCGGAAACGGGGGCCGCGCGCCAGCAATCGATTGTACGGGTCTTTTTCCAGCAGCGCCGGGGTCGTCGCGTATGATTGGCGATACGTAGACGAAGTCACGATCAATCGAACGAGACTCTTCATGCTCCAACCTTGTGATTGCGGATCGGGACTCTGGGATTGCGGATTCGCCCCGTTGCCCCGTCGCCCCGTCGCCCCGTCGCCCACATTCCACGCCGGATTCATAAACTCAACCGCCAGCCAATCGAGCAGTTCGGGATGCGAGGGGCGCTCGCCCTGCATTCCGAAATCTTCGCTGGTCTCGACCATGCCGCGGCCGAAGATCTGTTCCCAGAAGCGATTGACTGTCACGCGGGCGGTGAGCGGGTTGTTATCGTCGACCAGCCAGCGGGCCAATCCCAGCCGGTTGATCGGCGCGCTTTCGGGCATCGGGGGCAACACGACGGGAGTCGCGGCGAAGACCTTTTCGCCTTTGTTCAAAAAACTGCCGCGTTCGTGGAAGAAGGTCGACGGGCGTTCGTAGCCGGGCCGCTCCTGCATCACCAGCGTTGTGGTGATGTTCAGCGCCCTTATCTCGCCCCTCAATTTTTCCATGCGGTCGCGGTCGGCTTTGAGCAGAGTCGACGCGGCGCGGAATTGCGCGAATAAATCATCTCTCTGTTTTTGCGAGCGTTCAGACGGAAGAATCGAAAGAATCGGGAGCAACCGCGCCGGGACGCTCACTATGCGCCTCGGCTCGTCTATTGTTGTGACCGAAAGGCGGAACCGGCCCATGGCCTGGTTGAGCGAACCGCCCAGATATTTCAGCCTGATTGTCAGCGTGGCGCCTGAGTCGGCGTCGAACGGTTTTTCGGCCACGAAGACTCCCTGGCGCGGGAGCCTCTCGGTTTGGTCGTTAGTCGCGTTGACGAACCAGCCCGACGGAGTGTCGGTGGCGACGTCCCCCAGCTCTTTGCCGAAGAGCGCTCTGGTATTGATCCCGTAAGCTTGATCGTCGACGAAGGCGTTTTTAAAGCTGATTTCCCGCGGTTCCGCATCCGATCGCGCAGAAGGCGTCGACGCGACTTCCGCCTCGATTCCGGTGAGCAGGAAATTGCCGTAAGGGTCGCGCCCGGGTCCGCCCTTGGGCAGGCTGGCGTCGGTCATCGCCTCGACGCGCACGGCGGTGATGTTCTTCAGATCGGTTTTGGCCGTGACGATGTAAACGTCGCGCTCAGGCGCCGCGCCGCTCACAAGCGCTGATTTGTCGTCCAGTTTCTTCAACGTCGCGCCGCCTGTGGATTCGAGCTTGATCGGGTCGAGCGTGGTCCATTTGTTCCGCTCGTCGAGCAGATCGCGCTCCCATTTGGCCTGCTCGGCGTCGAGTTCAGGCGTCCGCGTGTTGAGCCTGACTTCGGTCTGTTTGATTTCGGCGTCGAGCGCTTTGCGCTTCTCTTCCTGTTCAGGCGACGGCAGGCTGATCTGCGGCTCCAGGACGTATCGCTCACTGCCACCGCCGACGATCTGATATTCAGCGTTGTCGAAGAAGGCCATCAGCCGGTAATAGTCGTTCTGAGAGAACGGGTCGTATTTGTGATTGTGGCACTGCGCGCAGGCGATAGTGCTGCCCAACCAGACGGTCGCCGTCGTGTTGACGCGATCGATCAAGGTCTCGAACCGGTTCTCCTCCGGATCGATCCCGCCCTCCTGGTTGAGCATTGTATTACGGTGGAAGCCGGTGGCGATCTTCTGATCAATGGTCGCGGTGGGGAGCATGTCGCCGGCGATCTGTTCGACGGTGAATTGATCGAATGGCATGTCTTTGTTGAGCGCGTCGATCACCCAGTCGCGGTATTTCCACGCCACCCGCAGGTTGTCTTTCTCGTAGCCGTTCGAGTCGGCGTAGCGCGCCAGATCGAGCCACGGCCGCGCCCACCGCTCGCCGTAACGCTCGGAGGCGAGCAAACGATCGACGACTTTTTCATAAGCGTCCGGCGACGTGTCAGCCAGAAATTCATCGACCTCTTTAACGCTCGGCGGCAATCCGATCACGTCCAGGTAGACGCGGCGTAGCAGCGAGGCCTTATCCGCTTCGGGCGAAGGCCTCAGACCCTCTTTCTCCAATCGAGCGAGAATGAAAGCGTCAATCGGATTGCGAACCCAGGATTGATTTTTGACGCGCGGCAATGCGAGCCGAACCGGTTTGACGTAGGCCCAATGTTTGATTGCGGATTGCGGATTGCGGATTGCGGATTGCTCGTTTTCACGCCAGTCAGCCCCCTCATCGATCCAGCGGCGGATCAGGGCGATCTGCGTTGGCGTAAGCGGGGCGCCGCCCATCGGCATGCGCGCCTCGTTGCCTTCGCCGAGGATTCGCTTCACGAGCAAACTCTGTTTGCCGTCGCCTGGAATGATCGCCGCGCCGGAGAGCCCGCCTTTCAGCGCAGACTCTTTGCCGTCGAGACGCAGTTGTCCCATCGCCTTCTTCGCGCCATGGCACTGGTAACAGCTTCGCGCGAAGATCGGCTCGACCTGGCGTTTGAAGTCAACTCGCCGTTGCAGCCCGGTCCGCGCGGCGCCCCCTCTTTGCGCCGCCGCGCCGGGAATCATCGAGGTCGTTCCGTAGACGATGACCGCCAGGAAGAAAATACAGACCGGGCATTTGAAGGTTCGACGCATACGTGACCTGCCGGGATGTCGTTTATTGTTGTTTCGATCAGTGAATCCGACCACAAGAGGGCGCTGGTAAAACCAGCTTTCGCCGCAAAGATAGTACACGGATCGGGCTGATGCAAATCCGGTTCGGTACAGGGAGCGGTAGCGACCTGGCGCCCCTGATCTGACTTCTTGGGAGACGCCAGGTCGCTACTGTTCCCTGTACCGAACCGCGTTACTGATGGTAAATTGCCGCAAAATTTTTGAGCCAGAGGTTTTTGATGGCGTAAACAATGAAGCATCAAATAAGACAAACACTGTACTGATGTCAGGCCTGCGTCGTCTTCAACATTAGGTGACGCTGCTGCAATTCGCCGTTCAAAATGGAAATGATATGTCCGCATTTGGGATGGCTGATTCCCAAATGTGGACACTCCACTCATCCACATGTTTCCGCCCATCAGTCCATCTTCAAATTATCGTGACAGTTGCCGACCGCAGGGGACAGGCACGCCGTTTGTGTACAATGCATTGGCCAGGGAGGCCCTCTACATATCCAAAATAACCAAGGAGGAATTTATGCAAAGCAAACTTTTCCAGGTCGTGTTGCTGATCATCGCTTTGACAGGGACAGCGCCGTCAGTCCTCGTTGCCGCTGAAAATCCGGGCGCCGGCGGACAAGGGAGCGCCGCTGACGATAAAAAATATGTCGGCGAGTGGGCTGGCTCGTACAGCGGCCCGAACGGGGACACGGACAAACTCTCCTATACCCTGAGCAAGGATGAGAAGGGTAAGTGGCGTGGCACGGTGAAATGGGTCAATCAGAACGGTGAAAACAAAGCCGATTTCAAATCGCTGGAGATCGCGGATGGGAAGATGAAAGGAAAGATCGAAGACCCGAACGGCGAGGTGGAGGTCGCAATCGAGGGACAATTCCAGGGAGATAAACTTGAGGGCACATTTGCAGTCTCCCCGAAAGGCTCGACAGAGGTGGTAGAAAAAGGGTCCTGGAAGGTCGCGAAGAGCCCGGCGGCAAAAACAGGGCAGTGATATGCGAACACTCTGGCAAGACTTGCGCTTCGGCGCCCGAATGTTGTTGAAGAATCCAGTCTTCACTTTGATTGCGGTCGTTACACTCGCTTTAGGCATCGGCGCGAACACCGCCATCTTCAGCGTCGCCAACGCCGTACTGCTCCGTCCGCTTCCTTACAAAAATCCGGATCGGCTGGTATTGGGGGTGGCTGAGCTGAGACAGCGCAACGTCACTGACTGGCCGTTTTCGAACGTCGACGTCTTCGACCTGCGCAACGGGGCGAAGACGACGTTCGAGGACATCGCCGCCGTCAACACGGGCCGCAGGATCATGCCGCGTGAGGACGGCGCGCCAGAGCAGGTTCGTGTCGCCTCGGTCACGCCGAACTTCTTTCGGTTGCTTGGCGCGAAGATCGTGGCCGGCCGTGATTTTACGGAAGATGACGGCCGGCCGCAGCCGCCAGAAACGGACGGAGGCCCTGGAGGGGAGGTTCGGGAACTGCCGACCATCGCAATCCTGAGTCACGAGTACTGGCAGCGGCGCTACGGCGGAAATATGGCCGTTCTCGGCAAAGGAATGTCGCGCGGTGGAAGTGGCGGGCCGCAAATAGTGGGCGTGCTGGCGCCAGGTTTCGAGTTGTTACTTCCGCCCAAGCTGAACTCGGAACGATTGCCGGACGTGTGGTTCGCCGCGCGCCTAAGCTACGACACCGCCAACCGCAACAACGTCGCTCACTGGATAATCGGCCGTTTGAAAGACGGCGCCCGACTTGAGCAGGCGCGGACCGAAGCCGAAGTGGTCGCAACAGAGAGCAGAAAGGCCGATACGATCCGGCAGACCGCCGGTTTCCATTTCCGGTTGGAACCGATGAGCGATTATCTGGTCGCGGAGGTTCGGCCCGCCATCATCGCGCTTACGGGCGCGGTCATCTTCCTTCTCCTCATCGCATGCGCGAACGTGGCGAACCTGTTGCTTGTGCGGGCTTCATTGCGCCAGCGTGAGCTTGCGGTACGCGCCGCGCTCGGCGCCGGCTGGCGGCGACTCGTGCGCCAACTGTTGGCGGAAGCCCTGCTGCTCGCGGGAGGTGGCGCGCTCCTCGGCCTGGGCCTGGCGTGGTTAGGCGTACGCCAATTGCTCGCCATCGCGCCTGCGAATCTGCCGCGCCTAGATACGATAAGGCTCGATCCTGTCGCGCTCGCTTTTACGGCGCTGGCCGGGCTGGCCGCGGCTGTTATCTTCGGACTGCCGCCGGCGCTGCAAGCCTCGCGGCCGGATGTCATGAACATCCTGCGCGGGAGCGGTCGAACAGGCGGGCTCGGAGGCGGACGGCTGCTGCGCAATGTCGTGGTGATCATAGAGGTCGCGCTTTCGTTCGTCTTACTCATCGGGTCAGGACTGATGTTCCGCAGCTTCATTGCCTTGCAGCGCGTTGATCCCGGCTTCGACTCGCGAGGTCTTCTCACATTCCTGCTGCTCGGCCCTCGCGGCGGGCCGCAGCCGCAGGAGCGCGCCACTTTCATGCGCGAGGCGCAGGGCCGTTTGCGGGCGCTGCCAGGCGTCGAAAGCGTGACGGCCTCCAGTCCATTCCCACTCGCGGGGGGATTCGGTCCGATCCGGTGGGGGTTGGAACAGGCTCTCTCCGACCCGACCAAATTTCAGGCGGTGGATCATCAAACCGTGCTCCCGGGTTATTTCGAAACGCTCCGCACGCCGCTTCTCGCGGGACGCGTGTTCACCGAGGCCGACAACGCGCCCGAGCGGAACGTAGTGGTCGTTGACCAGTTTCTCGCGGCGAAAGCATTCCCGAACGAATCCGCTGTAGGGAAGCGCATACTCATCCGCGCCCGCAGCCCGGAGCCGGAATGGGTCGAAGTGATCGGCGTGGTAGGGCATCAACGTAACACCTCGCTGGCCGAACCCGGGCGCGAACAGATCTACCTCACCGACGGCTTCAGGAGCCACGGCTTCGCATCGCGGTGGGCCGTCCGCGTCAAGGGCGATCCCGCGCAGTACGCGGCGATGGTCCGCGCCGAGATCGCCAAACTCAACCCGAACCTTTTGATCACTGAATTGCAGCCGATGGACGCGATGGTGAAACGGGCGCAGGCGGGGACGCGATTTTCGCTACTCCTAATCGGCGTCTTCGCGGTCATCGCCGTCCTGCTCGCCGGCGTGGGGCTTTACGGCGTGTTGTCAACTGTCGTGCGGCAGCGCACGGCGGAGATCGGCCTCCGGATGGCGTTGGGCGCGGCGCCCGGGAGCGTCTTTAGACTTGTAGTCGGGCACGGACTGCGCCTCAGCGCGGCGGGCGTCGCAATCGGCGTGGCCGCTTCTTTCGGCCTCACGCGCGCGATGACCAGCATGCTCGTCGGCGTCAAAGCCACCGACCTAATTACTTTCGCGGCGATGGCGGCGCTCTTCCTGATCATCGCCATAATAGCGTCGGGGCTGCCCGCGCGGCGCGCGTCGGGGCTTGATCCGACCATTGCGCTGCGCGAGGAGTGAGCGCGTATCTCCTCAGAAAATCGCCCACGTAGTAACGACTTTAGTCATTGCGTCACGTAACGACTAATGGTCTTTGAGAAATAAATGCAACAACCGTCTTCCCGGTCGCGGAGCGACCACGTGAGCTTAGCCCGGCTTTTCAAAGCCGGGTCGACTAACTGAAACAACTACGTAACCGCTCTCCCGGCTTTGAAAAGCCGGGCTAGGTTCAAATGCCGCTCCGCGGCAGGGGAATCTCGCCCCAGCTTTGATGATGTTTGGGAAATAAATGCAACGACTGCTGAATCCCATCTGCTGCCGTCGGCCGGATTGCCGAATTCGTGGTTGTATTTAATTCTCAAACACCATAAGTCGTTACTACGTGGGGGGCCTCCGTCGTTGCGCCATGTGAACTGTACGACTCTCCTGAGAAGCGAAGCCATTTACTTGACAAAATCAACTAAATGGCTGATAAAGTCAACCAATTACAAGCCCCGCTTCAAAGGAGGACGATTATGGCCCGAAACGACCTCGCGCCGCGCGTCGAATCGGTGCGGCGCTTCAACCGCTTCTACACGAAACAAATCGGCTTGCTGAGCGAGCACATATTGAAAAGTCAGTTCTCCCTGGCCGAGGCCAGGGTAATTTACGAGTTGGCGCAGCGTGAAAAGGCTACGGCGACCGAGATGGGCGCCGAGCTGGGGCTGGACGCCGGTTATCTCAGCCGTCTGCTGGCCGCCTTCAAAAAGAGGGGGTTGATCTCCAAAAAGCCTTCTGAAACAGACGGACGCCAGAGCGTCATCTGGCTGACGGATAAAGGGCGGAAGGCCTTCGCCGAACTCAACGCGCACTCACACGGCGAGGTCGAATCGCTGCTCGGCCGGCTCCCTCAGGCGGATCAGAACCGCCTGATCGACGCGATGCGCGTCATCGAAGAAGTGCTCGGCGCGCGGTCCGAACAAAAAGTTCCTTACGTCATCCGCCCGCACCGGCCCGGCGACATGGGCTGGGTCACGCATCGGCACGGCGTCATCTACAACGAAGAGTACGGTTGGGATGAGGAGTTCGAGGCGCTGGTGGCGGAGATCGCGGCGAAATTCATCCGTAACTACGATCCTAAGCGCGAGCGGTGCTGGATCGCCGAACGCGGAGGCGAGATCGCCGGCTGCGTATTCCTCGTCAAAAAATCGAGTACGGTGGCGCAATTGCGCTTGCTGCTGGTCGAACCGAGCGCGCGGGGGATGGGCATCGGCAAGCGCCTGGTCAATGAATGCCTGCTGTTCGCCCGGCAGACGGGGTACAAGAAAATCACGCTGTGGACGAACAGCGCGCTTCACGCCGCCCGGCATATCTATGAAGAAGCCGGTTTCCGGCTCGTCAAAGAGGAGCCGCATCACAGCTTCGGCCACGATCTGGTGGGGCAGAACTGGGAGTTAAAACTATGAACTTCAAAACGATAAAGGTGGAAATCGACGGGGCGCTCGGGCGGCTGACGCTAAATCGCCCCGAACGGTTGAACGCGATGAACGCCACGATGCTGCGCGAGCTGGTCGAAGCCGCGCGGTGGTTCGACGAGCAGCGCGAGGCGCGCGTCGTCATCGTGGGCGGCGCGGGACGAGCCTTCTGCGCGGGGGCCGATCTCAAAGAGTCCCCGACGGCGGATGCGGTCCTCGATTCGGGCAAATCCTGGCTCTATCGGCATGAAGTTGCGCAATACGGACGGCGCATGGCCGACGCCATCGAGCAGATGCGCGCGACGACCATTGTCCGATTGCACGGCCACATCGTCGGCGGGGGCGTCGTGCTGGCCACGGCCTGCGACCTGCGCGTCGCGGCTGAAGACGCGCGGTTCTCGATCCCCGAAATCGAACTCGGCATTCCGCTGACGTGGGGCGCCATTCCTCGGCTCGTGCGTGAAATCGGCCCGGCTATGACGAAAGAGTTGGTCATGACCTGTCGTCCCTTCACGGCGCAAGAGGCCAAAGAGATGGGCTTCGTCAATCGAGTCGCGCCGCTTGACGAGTTGGATCAATGCGTCGAGCGGCTGGCCTCGGAGATCATCGCCAAGCCGTCGGTCCCGGTGGTCATTACCAAAGAACACGTCAACGCCGTCGCGCGCGCGATGGGCGCCGGCCTGACCGCGTTCGCCGACGGAGAGGCCCTGATCAGCGCCCTAGCCGATCCCGAATCGCTTCAAGCCAGGAAGGATTACGCCGAACGCCGCCTGAAGAAAAAATAGGCCCCGCCGCGACTGAGCCCTCCTTCTTCTCTTGACTGTCTACAAGAGGTCGCGTATCTTTCCTCCAGATCATCTGGAGGAAAGTCATGACCAAACCGAAATCTGACCTTTTGCAGGGGACGCTAGACCTGCTAATTCTCAAGACTCTGGCCCTCGAACCGATGCACGGCTGGGGCATCACCCAACGCATTCAACAAATCTCCAGCGGGGCGTTAGTCGTCAATCAAGGCTCGCTCTACCCGGCGCTGCTGCGGCTGGAACAGCGTGGGTGGATCGACTCCGAGTGGGGCGTGTCTGAAAACAACAGACAGGCGAAGTATTACAAGCTGACGCGAGCCGGTCGCAAACAGCTGGCGGAAGAGACCGAGAACTGGCGGCGCCTCTCGACCGCCATCGAGCAAATCTTGCAGGCGTCCTGAAAGGAGGGACACGCCATGCTTCGCAGACTATTTCATCGCCTGCGCGCGAGCTTGCGGCGCGGGAAGATCGAACGCCAGATGGACGCCGAAATGCGTTTCCAGCTTGTGATGGAGACTGCGGAGAACATGCGCCGGGGGATGAACGAGGAAGAAACTCGGCGGGACTGAATCCGGCGGATTTGCCCAGGAATCAGATCGGTTTTAAATGTGTCTACGGATCAGTACCGCTCGCGGTACTGATCCGGCGAAATCGCAAACTGATTTAGTTACGCAGTGAATGATCGGTCAGATATTTCCACCCCTCATCACTCAACAGGTCGAAGGATGAAATCCCGTCCTGCTCGGTTCCGGGATAGACGTAGATTCCGTCGCGTTCGATCACGCGCGGGTCGAGGGCGCGGATCCCGTCGAGCAGGCTCTCGAAGGTATCGGGGCGAAAGTACTCCGACTCGTCGAAGCCTTCGCACACCTGGCGGAAGGGAAGCGCGAGTTGCGAGTAGGTGGGGCGGAAGCGGTAATCGCCGACGTCGTCCGAGACGGGCTCGTCGCTGTTATCGATCAGCATCAGCATCGTGACGATCAGATATTCTTTTTGATCGGAGAAGCGATGCAGGCGGTCGATCTCGCCGCCCATCTCTTCTGCCTCGGTCGCCATCGAGGCTTCGATCTCGTTGCGCCACTGGTTGAACGATTTGATGGAGTGGTCGGCGTCGGCGGAGAATTCCCAGAAGCCATATTCCCAGGCGTACCGGTTTTCGATCAGCATCGACGCGACCGATTTCATGAAGCGGCGTTTTTCGTCGGCGCTGTCGGAGCCGCCGTCGGCCTCGATCAGGCGATGGATGCGCGCGCGCAACTGGTCGCTGCCGAAGATCTGAATGACCAGTTGGACGCCGAAGAAAAGCGCGTGGTCGTCGCGCGCGCCGCGTCCTCCGAGAAACGATCTCCGCCCCTGGTCGATCTGTTTATCGCCGGAGCCGCGCCAGGCCAGATAAAGGCCGCCGGCGAAAATGGCGGCGAAGATCAACATCACGAGCAGATAAGTCCCAGTGGCCATCAACAAAAGGAATACAGGTTCTATCATAAGTTGCCCTGGGGCGATCTAACCTCCGAAAGCGGTTGCCTACTGGGCCGGCCGCTTGCTTACGCGCGCGGTACTGTACCTATTAGCCTCCGAACCATCCGCCGCCGCTGCGGCCGTAAGAGCCTGTGCGTCCCGACCGCGTGCCGGTGACTCGCCCGTTGCTGGACATCCGCACGCTGGTGCGGCCGAAACCGCTCGGCCTGGCCCTGCCCACTCCGGAAGCGCCGCCAACGCGCGAGTTGCTGAAGACCGTCGGACGCGATTGGGGGCGGTAGGTCGGGGGATTGTATGTCTGACCCGTCGTCGGTCGCGAAATCGGGTAGTTGCGCCCGTCGCGATAGACGACGACTTCGCGTGGATAGCCGTATCCGTAGTGGCTGAAGAACAACCAGGACGCCCAAGGGGATCCGCCGTAGTAGTAATGGCGTTGAACATTGGTCGTCGTCGTCCCGGTCGTCCCGGTCGTCCCGGTCGTCCCGGCCACAGTCGCTTGAGTCGGTTCGTCGACGGGTTTGAACTCCGAGAGCCGCAGCATCCGCACGTTGATCCCCTGCTTCTGCCACTCGACCAGGTCTTCGTTGATGTCGTCGAGTTCCTCTTTCTGACTCTCGTCCTTGACCAGATAGATCACCTGCTGGACGCCGCGCTGCTTGAGCTGGTCGGCCGGCGGGAGCTTCGCCTGATAGCGGTTGTCGAATTGCGTGTCCTGGTCGGTGTAAGCGGTCAGGCGGTTGCTGTCGAGCAGCAAGATCGCGGGCGCGTTCTCTTTCAGCTTCGAGCGCTTCTCATTAATCTCTTCGGCGTAATAGTCCATCGCCCCCAGCGTTTCGTGCGAGCGAACCACGCCGAGCGGGTGAGGCCAGTTGTCGAAGACCGGAACCAATTGAGCGGTGTCGGCCATAGCCGCGCCTAGCGCGACCGATTCCGGCCCCGGCAGATCGGAAATGATCAGCGTCTGGCCCGGATTCGGAGTTTGCGAGATCAGGTTACGCAACGCCTCGGCGCGGACGTAAGACTCGCTCATCTGAGGGGTGAAGACCAGACGCATCTGACCTTTGAGCGACTGCTGCGAGAGCGATTGAATCAACGTCGGCACGAAGAACGGCTGCCATTGCGAATCGCGCGGCTGATAGACCGAGATCAAGTAATTCGGATCGTGGCCGCCGACTATGAAGGCGCCCCGGCTGTCGGTCGGGATCGCTCTTTCGAAGGAGAGAAGCTTATCGGTCGAGCCGACGTTCCAGCCCTCCTTCTTTTGCAGGTCGAGAGAGTCACTATCGACTTCCTTGTCACCGGAGCTGGCGAGTTGATAGACGGTGACTCCGGCCATCGCCAGCACGGCGCCCCACGCCAGGCCCTTGCCCAGGGAACGGCGCGAGATGTGATTGGTAAACCACTCAGTCATTTGCCCGCCAGGTTTGTTTGTCCCACTTGGCGTCGGTCGGCTGAAAGAGGAGCGTTTGATGTCTTTGAGATTGTTTTTACTAGCCATAACAGCGCTGAAGGTGTTGAGAGCGTTTCATCCTTGCGTTGTGAACGTTCAACGCGAACGCTTCTCAGAAGAGATCGTAGCTTACCACGTCGCCCGCGCTTTAGCCAGAAGCGAGGGTCTCGGCGCGGGTTAACTTTTCAATACAACGCCCTAGAGCGGTCTGCAATCGCGTGTACGGTAGGGGCAGACCTACGTGTCTGCCCCGGTGGTCGCTCGCATCCCCAATCCGGGGCAGACACATAGGTCTGCCCCTACACTGATCTGCAAATCGCTCTATATTCAGGGGCCTGACAGCCTGTTGAAATCCAGCCGGCGGAGGGCTGGCGCCCAGGCAATGTCTTCAGGGAAGATTCAGAAACTCTGGCCGATTTTGATGTGGAAGGCGTTACGGGGCGGGCGAAGCGTCGCGCCCGAGGCGGTGATGAAGGACGGTGGGTCGAGCAGATAACCATAGTCCACGCCCACCGGCCCGATCGGCGTGTTGAAACGCAGCCCGAGTCCCACGGAGTTCGTCATGCCGCCGAAATTAATGTCGCCCACCCTTCTGAAGACGTTGCCGAGGTCGTAGAAGGGGACCAGCCGCCACCGCGGCGACAACGGAAAGCGCAGCTCGAAATTGAAGATAACCAGCGCGTCGCCGCCTATCGGGACCAGCGTCGGCAACTCGTTAGAATTGCGTGGCTCCAGGATGCCCTGCGGCCCGGCATCTTCGAATCTGAAGCCGCGCAGCGTCGTCGCGCCTCCGGCGAAGTATCGTTCGCTGATCGGCAATATTCTTTCCGGCTCGCTGATCACCCCGTTGCCGTCGCGGTCAGTGACTCTGTATAGACCGGCCAGGCCGAGGCGCGCCGCGACGGCGATGGTCGTCCCGCGGAGCGCCGCCGGCGTGTCGTATCGCTGGTATTCGCCGAAGAACTTGTTGAAAGACTCGTTGCCGCCGAGTTCGCGCGCCGCGAGCGTATGATCGAAACTGAACAACTGTCCGCGCGTCGGCGAAAGGATGTTGTCGCGCGTTTCGCGGGTGAAGCCCGCCGAGAACAGGCCCAGCCGTAGCGCCGGCTCGTTGCGCGTGACCTCGATGTCGGGGATGTTTTCGAGGTTGAAGAGGTTCACATTTTGAAGGCTGTAGCGGAATCGGATCGCCATCCGATCGCCCAGCTTGCGTTCGGTTTGAACGAAGCCCACGAAGCGGTTGATTCCGAATGACTGCCCCCGCGAATTAGGCTCAATGTCTCCGCCCACCAGGCGCCTGCGCACGAAGGGGCGCACGTCGGAGTCGCGCTCGTAGAAGGCCGAGAACGTAGTCGCCCATTTCTTCCCCCACGGGCGGAGGTCGGTCAGTTGCAGTTGCGCGAGTTGCTCCTCCTGGCTGCCGCGCACCCTCAGCGCTCCCAGGATTAAGCGATTGAATAGATTGGAATGTGTGAATTGGATGGTGGCGCGCGGCCCCTCGTCGGTCGAAAAACCCAGGAGGTAAAAGAGCGACAGCGGGTCGGCATCCGCCACGTTCACTGCCACGCGGCGCGCCTCCCAGGCGGTGGCGTCGGGCGTCGTGCGAACGATCACTTCGCGGAACGCGCCCGTCGCGTAAAGATTGCGCTCCGCGTTGCGCAACAGCCTGGGCGTCAACACGTCGCCGGGTTCGAAATCCAAAAAACGCCGGATGGATCCCGGGCGCGTGATGGTCTGGCCCGTCACATCCACAGCGCATGCCACGGCGCGCGCGCCTTCAGTCACTTCGTAAATCAGGCTCACGCAATCGCCGGGTAGATCGAGTATGTTCACGTCCGTTCTCGCCTCCAGATATCCCCGCCCGGCGTAAAAATCCCTGATCTTTCGCGCGCCTTCACGCGCCCGCTCGGCCGAGAAAGGCTCGCCGGCTTTGATCAGCGCAAGCCCGCGCAGCTCCGACGCCGCGAACAGCGTGTTGCCGCGCACGACGACGTCCCGGACGATCGATCTCGGCCCTTTTTCCACCACGAAGATCAGCGCCAGTTCGTCGGGACCCCCCGTGAAATAAAGGCGCGATTCGACCTGCGCCGATCTGTAGCCGAAGTCGGCCAGCGCGGCGCGAATAGTTTCACTGTCGGCGCGCATCCGGTCATTGCTGGTTTTGCCGCGAGGCGAGCCGTCCAGGACCGGCAAATCCCTGATCCCTGGAAATTCTCCGAGCAGGTTGCTCCTTTTCGATTGCAGATCGGATCTCAATTCATCTTCGTCCAACTCCTCCGCGCCGACGATGTGAATATCCTCCAGCTCGTAACGCCTGCCCGGTTGAACGTCGTAAAACACGCGAAGGTCGTTAATGCTCGGCGCCTTGCAATCGGCGGGATCGCAGCGCCCCTGAACCTGGGCGAATAAGTATCCCTTCTCCTGCAGGTAGTTGGTCAGATTGCGTTCGCCGAGGCGCAATTGCGCGCGGCTGAAACCTTCGCGAACGGGCAGAAGCTCGCGCAGGCGGCTTTCGCTGAGCTTGACCACTCGACCGTAGGAGGGCGCTATGCCGACCATCAGATTTCCCGGTGGTAGCGTCATGCGCCCGAAATTGGGCCTTATGCCGCCTGTTATCGGGCCTGCCGTCACGCCGCGGCCCGCTCCGAGCGAGAAGCGTTTACGACCTTTGATGTCGATCGTGAATTCGCTCTGGTCGAAGCCCCGGACCTGGGTGTCGCCGCTCTGCGTGTACGTGGTGACGATCGAGAACTGTTTGGTGATGTCGTATTCGATCACTCCGGTTTGTTCCTGTTCGGAAGCGAGGTTGGTGGAGTAGAGAAAAGACAGCCCGCGCGCCAACTGCCGCCCGATCGTGATGCGTGCGGCGGGGTTGTCGTAGGGGCGCAGCACGGGGTCTATCAGAAAGCGGTTCAATCCAAGAAACCGCTCGGTCTCGCGCCCGATGGTTTTTGAAATGAACTCTTCTGAGAGCAGCGCCCCGGCCGTAGTCAACCCGGCGCTGCCTGTCGTAATCAGCGAGATGATTTCGGCGCGAGATAGGCGCGGTTCCGAATTGAGTGTGAGATCGAGACTGTTGATAGGGCCGGTGAAGCCGATGATGACGCGATATCCCCTGATGTTTCCTTCGGCCTGCAATTGCAGCCTGGGCTCTTCGTAACTTCCCGACAATTCCAGCCGTCCTGAAGTGATGTCATATCGCCGCCCACGGAAGATGACCGCGCCGCCATCAAACGTGACTCGCCCGCTGATCTCGGGGTCGGCGAGCGGCCCTGCCAGACGCAGCCTCGCCGAAGCGACGGCGTTGACCTGGTCGCTGCGAATCAAGAACGATTCGCGCGCCTCCACGGTGACGTCCAGACTAATTGGCGGGATGGCGGCGCTCGCGGCGCCTCTGGCTCCGCCGAAAGAGCCGAACCTGAGCCGCCCGCGTTCGCCGAGTTCGACAAGCGAGAGTTCGGACGAGGCGTACTCCGCCGTCGGAATTGTGACGCTTCCGCTGATCGTCTGGCCTTGAGGCGTCCCGGTGAGCGTCAGATTAGCATCGATCGCCGCCCGAACTCCCCGCCACAGCGCCTCGGCGTCTTTCGCCGTGATTTCGAAGCGCCATTCCGTGGGCCTGAAGGCTGTGAGCGTCGCGCCGCCGTTGATTTGCGCCGACCCGCCGCCGGCGCGCGCCGTGAAATTCTCGACCGTCAATCGATTGCCTGACAGGACCACGCGCCCGGACCCTCCTTCGAGCGTGATCGGCGCGTCCGGCGTCGAGACCGATATATCGCGAAGCGTCGCCGCGCCCGACAAGTTCGGATCATTGATCGAGCCGCCGATGCGGGCGTCGACCATGACCTCGCCGTCGAGATTGAAATAATCATCGGGGCGGCGGAATGCGCCAAAGGCGATCCGGCCTGTGATTGAAAAGTCGATCGGCGCGTCTTCTGTCAGGGCTAACGATCCGCCGACTCTGAGGTCGGCGCCACGCGCCGTGATCCTCGCCGACGCGATGCGGAGCTGCGAATCGCCGATCACGACGTCGAGCGGCGTCGAAACGTCCACGGGCATTCCGTTGATTTGCAGCGCGACGGCGGTGAGGCTGAGCGCGCCACGCAAACCGGCGAGCGTCGCTTCTCCCTGCGCGCCCACCGTCGGCCCGGCGAGGCGCAGCCTCCCCGTGACGCGCCCGCTCACCCGTTGGGCTATGTCAGGCGCGTAGACCGAAAGTAACGTCGCGATGTCGAAATCCGCCAGGTCGGCCATGATGGTTATGGGGCGGCCGGGGCGACGCCATTCGAGGCTCGCCGTGATCGGTTGACGGCGGCCCGCGATCTCTGTCGCCATTT
>DATCXQ010000434.1:0-5827 GCA_036565725.1 Blastocatellia bacterium | reverse complement strand
GCCGGGGCAGACACGCAGGTCTGCCCCTACGCTGTTGTTACATTATTTATTCAAAGACCATCATCGGCCGACCGCTCGCTACCGCGCGGTACTGATCCGGCGAGCCTTCCCATACATGCAATCGCAAACTGGCCTAGAACTCGAACCGCGCCACGAGCTGACCGTTTCGCTGGCCGCCGACGTTGTTCGAGTTGATGAAGCCAAACCCGCCGTTCAATTCGCCTTGCGGGTTTCTCGTGATTGTGGCCCTCGGGTTGCCGGACGCGGGCCCCGGGAGATTGAGCCTGTTGAAGAGGTTGAAGAACTCTGCCCGAATATCGAACTTCAGCCTCTCCTTTATGGTGAAGCGTCGGCCCAGGCTCATGTTTTCCGATACCTGGCGCCGCCAGCGATAATCGTTATAGAAACCGGCGGACTGCCCGAATTGTCCCGGAAGCGCGTCCGTCCAGGCGGCCGGATTCAACACGAGGTCTTGCCTCGGATCAATGCACCCGCAATTGGGGTCCTTCAGGAACAACGGCTGATCGGGAACCCGGTTCATGCGCGTGCCCTGAAAGATCAGCGGAAAGAGGTTGTTGTTCGACCCTGGCGCGCCGATTAGCTGGCCGCTGGCGTAGCGCAGTATGGCGCCGACAGTCCAATCGCCCAGAACGTTTCTGACGAACTTGTTCTGCCCCCAACGCGGCGTGACATAGGTGAGGCCGGTCACGAAGATATGCGGCTGCGAGGTTGAAGCGAGCGATTTCTGCGCGTCGCGATTGAAGACATTGTTGACGCCCGGCCCGGGCAGCCCCGGATTACCGCCGCTGCCCAGCACCAGCTCTTTCTGGAAGGTGTAGGACGCGGTCATTTCCAGGCCGCGCGAGTATCGCTTGGTGAGCGTCACCTGCAGCGAGTCGTACCAGTTGTTGCCCAGCGGCGCCCACCTGACCGCCAACGCGTCGGCGAACTGCGGGAACGGGCGCAGCGATTGCGCCACGGTCGCGGCAAGCGGGAAACCCGGATACGGAGCCGGGAATCTTTGAGCCTGAGCCGGCGTCAGGTTTTGGAGGCGCGTGGTTAAAAGCGCGCGGTCTGCCGGATTATTGAGGTCGATGCCGAGCGCCTGAAGTCGGGCCGGATTGATGGCGTTGGCGTTGACCAGGTCGTTCGCTTCGAGCCATACGCCGCGGTTGCCGACATAGGCGACCTCAATCGTCAGGTCTTTGACCAGTTCCCGCTGCACCGCGACGTTCCACTGGTTGACACGTCCAGGACGGCCTCCGTTGCGATCCATCCTGACGCCCCACCAGAAGTCGCCAAAACTGCTGGTTTGCCCCGGCAATGGACGGATGCCCGGATTGAGATTCGCCGCGAACAGGTCGGCCCTGTTGTATTGCAGGCCATTGCGCATCAGGAGGGCTGGCTCGCCGAATGCGGGGTTGCTGAAATCGATCGAGTTGAAACCGAGTCCCAGCGTGGGCGAACCGCCGGTGACATACCACCAATTACCCAACTGGCTGTAGCTAACGCCCCAGCCGGCGCGCGCCACGGTCTTGTCATTCAATCGGTATGCGACTGAGAGCCGCGGGCCAAAAGCATACGGGTAGGGCTTGGTGAATTCGCAATTGCAACGCCCGGGACCGAATCCCTCGTAAATGAACGCTCCAGGCAATCCTCCGGCCGACGGATTCGGCGTCGTGAGATCGATCATGCTGGTGCGGTAATGCAGCTCGTGTCCTTGCCCGGCGTAATCCCACCGCAGCCCGTAGTTCAACGTCAGTCTGGGCGTGACCTTCCAATCGTCCTGACCGTAAAAGCTCCAGGCCTGCTTGCGCCATTGGACCTGCTTGGTGGCGGAGACGGTGGCGGAGTCAGGCAGTCCCAGCAGGAAACTGGCGTAGCGATAGCCAATCGAGCCGCCGCCCACGGATGTTGCCCCCAGGTACGGGAGGCCCGTCTGCTCTTCGTTGAAAGCCAGCCGGCCCTGAGCGGCGGTCAGGTTGACGTCACTCCAGACCTCCTGTTTGAACTCTCCGCCGAACTTGTAGGTATGGCTATTGCGGACCCAGGTTGCGCTGGCGACGCTCGTTAGCTTGTCGTTCCAGAACTTATTTGCCTGGACGGGTCCCATAGCGTTCATCCCGCCCTGATTGCCCTGCAGACTGCCGAGGCCTGGGCCGACGATGCGTGGGAAGCCCGAAGGTTCGGTCGAAGCGCCGCTGAAACCGAGTTCTTTGACGGCGTCGAAGTTGATCACGTCGTCAGGCGCGCTGTCCGGGTTGTGGAAGCGAAGATATCCCGCGCCCAGGTGAAGTACGAACCTCGGCGAAATGGTCTGATCGAGGTTGAGGCGGACAGTGTGACCGTAAATCTTCTGGTCGCGCCGGCCCGTTACCGGAATCGGCAATCCGTCCGCCCCCGTGATCTGGGTGGTGTCCTGCACCGACCAGTATCCGGAAAGCTTCGAGTCAGGATTGAAATTGTGGTCGATCTTCACGCTCGGGATTTGCTGAAATCTCTGGTTAGGGATTCGGGGGTCCCAGTTGAAGGTCAACGCATTATTGTCCGGGTTGGGAATCAGCGATTGAATCTTCAGCGCCACCGAGTCCAAACGCTCTCTGGGAATCACATTGTTGGGGAACGGATCGCGGACGACGAATTGCTCGCCGTTTACGGTGACGGTGCGGGTCGTGAGCGGATCGTAGATCGCGTTCTCCATAATTGGACGCCCCAGCACATCCACGCCGAGTTGGCGGCCCGTCAGGGCGGCGCTGAAATCGCCCTGACGATAAGCCGCCGTCGGCAAGGTCACCAGGCTCCCCGATGAGCGGGTTACGTTGCGGTACTTCTCCAGACTGAAAAAGAAGAATGTTTTGTTCCGCCCGTCGTAGAGCCAGGGCAGGCGCACGGGGCCGCCGACGCTAAAACCGTAATCGTGCTTGCGGTCGAACGCTTTCGGCGCGCGCGGACTGATGGCGAATGGAGTTGAGAGGGGACGCCGCGCGCTGAGCGCCTCGTTTGTCAGGAACTCGTAAACGCTGCCGTGGAACTCGTTCGTGCCCGATTTGGTCGTGAAGTTGAACACTCCGCCGAGCACCTGGCCAAACTCGGCCGAGAAGTTGTTGGTCTGGATGGCGAACTCGCCGATCGTCTCGACCGAGGCGGAGGCCACCGTGCTGGTCCAAACCGTGTCATTGGTCGAGGTGACATCCTGTCCCTCGAGATAGATTTTGAAGGATCCGCCCGGCGAGCCATTGATGTTCGCCGTTTGGTCGGTACCAGAAACTCCGGGCGCAAGCTGAATGAAGCTCAACCAATTACGGATCGAGCCGCCGAACGTCTGGCCGAAATTGAGCGGCATGGAGTTGAAGAGCCGGCCGCTGATGTTAGTGCTCTGTTCGGCGCTCTCGGTCTGGAGCAGCGGGGTTTGGGCCGTGACAGTGACGGTGTCGCTGGCCGCGCCGATTTCCAGCGCCGCGTTAACGCGGGTGGTCTGCAAGAGTTGAACCTGGACTCCCAGCAAGACGAACTTCTTGAAGCCTGGCGCCTCGACGCGCAATTCGTAACTCCCGGCCGGCAGCGAGGAGATCGTGTAATTACCGGTCTCCGTGGTGACCGTTTTATATTCCGTTCCCGCGGCGACATTTCGGACGATGACCTCAGCGCGCGCTACCACGGCCCCATTCGGGTCATTGACCGCGCCGGTGATCGTTCCGCGATCGCTTTGAGCCAAGGCGCCGGTCGCCAGAAGCAGAAGACAGATCGTAACCAGTGTGACTCTCATAGGAAGCTTCCTCCTCACCCAGGCCCGGCCCCACAATCGCGAGGGCGCCCCCGGATCAATACAGCGGCGGATTCTCGGCTCCACAATCGCGAAGGCGGGTCTGGGTCGCAGAATATGGGAATCCAGCAGCGGCTTGGGTAGCCGGCGCCGAAACTCCCGAACCTTGTTTTCCAAGCGTTACAGCGCGTTTTCGAGAGCGATTCGTTTGTTGATTATATTTGTAGTCCAGAGCTTGATGAGCGCTCCGGGGATATGACACGGTCAGAATTTCACCCAGCAGCTCAAAATTGTATGAAAATTTCCTGGCGCCGAGACCAAACGAAAGTTGGGGGGGTAAAAAAAATCTTTCCCCAACTTTCGTTTGGTCATCCGGCCCCCGGGTTCCCGTATACTTCAGCCAAATCAAACCATTCGATAACCAAGTCATCCGAAGGTTAGACAACCCGCGGCGCATTTTCCCGGGGGCCTTCAGGTCGCGTTGCGACGCGCTGAAAGAATGAGAATCGCGGCGCGAATGTAGGGCGGACTTTCGGGAAAACCGGGCAAACTGGCAGTTTGCCCTGCCTTTTTCTGAGGAGCTGCTATGCGTACCACTCTCTTTATCTTGCTTGTCGCGGCGTCCTTTCCGCCTTTTTTGGCAGCGGACGGCGGAATGAAACCTTTCACGTTGGATCATCGCGGGGGAGCGGCTTCGGTGATTGATCTCTCGTTCCTGCTGGACGCGCCCGCCGGAAAACATGGCTTTGCGCGAATAGCCGGGGGGCATCTAGTCGCCGGGGACGGCAAGCGGCTGCGGCTCTGGGGCGTCAACATCACGGAATGGAGTAAGGGTTCCACAATGTTTCCGTCGAAGGAAGACGCGCCGATGTGGGCCGCGACTCTGGCGCGCTTCGGCGTCAACTGCGTGCGTTTGCACTTCCTCGACCTGGCGGCGCCGCGCGGACTGATCGACGACGCGCGCGACGACACGCGTTCGTTCAACGCGGACCAGCTCGACCGGCTCGATTTCTGGATCGCGGAACTCAAAAAACGCGGTGTCTACATCAACCTGAACCTAAATGTCGGCAGGTCTTACAAAGCGGGCGACGGCGTCAAAGACGCCGACAAGATTCGCTGGGCCAAGGGGCTGACGCTCTACGACCCGCGCCTGATCGAGTTGCAAAAAGATTACGCCAAACAGCTCCTCACGCATTACAACCCGTACACGAAGACGGAGTACCGCAACGAACCGGCCATAGTCACAGTCGAGATGGTCAACGAAAACGCCCTCTACATCGGCTTTCGCGCGCCCACGCCCGCTTACGACAAAGACCTGCTCGATCTATACAACGCATGGCTGCGCCAAAATCGGAGTCCGGCCCAACTCGCCGAATTGCGCGCGTTGGCCGGAGTCGAAGGCGAAGGCCCTATGCCGCGTTTAATGGGCAGAGAAATCGCCGCCGCGCCGCCGAAGCGGTTCTACGCGGAGCTAGAGTTCTTCATGGATATGGAGCGCCATTATTTTCTGGACATGCGGTCTTATCTGAAGGAGACGCTCAAAGTGAAAGCGCCACTGGTCGGGACGGCCGATCACAGCCACAGCGGCAGCAGTTATCCGCTGCTGGCCTCGACTTCACAGCTCGACATCGTGGACGGTCATACCTACTGGCAGCATCCGGGGCCGCGCGGGATTCCCAACACGCCGATGGTCAACGCTCCGCTCCAATCGACTGTGGTGGAGCTCTCACGCACGGCCTTCGCGGGCAAGCCCTACACTGTGAGCGAGGTCAATCATCCATTCCCCAATGATTACGCGAGCGAGGGCATCCCGATACTGGCCGCGTATGCGGCGCTGCAAGATTGGGACGGCGTCTTCTGGTACACCTTCGAGCCTAAGGCCTCGGCGGACTGGAAGCCAATAATTGGCGACCCCTTCGACATCTCGCACAACCCCGTCAAGATGACCCAGTTGGCCGCCGGAGCGCTGATGTTCGTGCGCGGCGACGTGCGCGCCGCGCGGCAAATCATTCAACGGTCGTATTCGCGACAACAGGTTCAAGACAGCATCCGCCTGCCGGCGGC
>DATCXQ010000420.1:0-6506 GCA_036565725.1 Blastocatellia bacterium | reverse complement strand
ACAGGTGGTCGGCACAGCGGGTGGGACTGAGTACGGCTACGACAAGAGCGGCAGGCCGATGCTCACGAAAGAGCCCAAGCTCCTGCTCAACGACAATGATGCGGGCAAGCCCGAAGGGATTCACCTCGTAATCGGCCGCCGGCCGTACGCGGCGTTCGGCAACTCGACGGGCGACCGGCAGATGCTGGAGTACACCGGGGCAGGCGACGGCGCGCGGCTGATGATGCTAGTGCTGCACGACGATACGAAACGCGAGTATGCCTACGGTCCAGCCCAAGGGCTGCCTGACACTAAGGTTGGGGCCTTCACCCAGGCCCTGTATGACGAGGCAAAGAACAAGGGCTGGACTGTGATCAGCATGAAGGACGACTGGAATCGGATTTTCGCGTTCGAGAAATAAAAGGAACTGCCTGGTGGAATGAATTGGGAGATTCGCAATCAAGCGATGTGCCGTAGGTTGTCCAACCTGCGAGAGCTTGACCATCAAGTCGCTGGGCGGCAATTGAACGACTCGTTAACAGAACGCCCGCAGGTTGGACAACCTACGGCGCATTTCGGAGAAGGAGAATATGGCAAAACAGAATGCGCCTGCTCAGCAGAACACAACTACGCAAACAAAACCGAACATCCTCGTCATTTGGGGGGATGACATTGGCATCACCAACGCCAGCGGCGCAGGGCGCTGACGCCGGCAGGCGCCGAATACTTTGCCGCCTCGCCGGGAGAAAGTATGCGTCGCGGTGGCTCTTTATCATAGGAGGAGGAAAATATGGCAATACAAAATCAATCAAATCAAAACAAACCGAACATTGTCTTCATCATGGGCGACGACATCGGCTGGTTCAACATCGGCGCGTATCACCAGGGCGTGATGGGTGGTCGTACGCCGAATCTCGACCGGATGGCCGCTGAAGGAATGCGCTTCACCGATTATTACGCCGAGGCGAGTTGCACCGCCGGGCGCGCCAACTTCGTCACCGGCCAGATCCCGATCCGGACTGGGCTGACAACCGTCGGACAAGCAGGCGCGGCGATCGGCATGCCCGCGCAGGCGCCGACCATCGCCACGGCCCTCAAATCGCAAGGCTATGTGACGGGGCAGTTCGGCAAAAACCACTTCGGAGACCGCAACGAATTCCTGCCGACCATGCACGGCTTCGACGAGTTCTGGGGCTATCTCTATCATCTGGACGCGATGGAGGACCCCTTCCATCCCAACTACCCGCAGGCGCTCAAAGACAAGGTCGGCCCGCGCAACCTGCTGCATTGCTGGGCGACGGACAAGGACGATTCGACCGTGGATCCGCGTTGGGGCAAGGTCGGCAAGCAGAAGATCGTTGATGAGGGGCCACTTCCGCCGCACCCGATTGACGGCATCAAGCACAACATGGAGACAATTGACGAGGTCATCCTCGATCACGCGATGAAGTTCGTGGATAAAGCGGTCGCCGACGGCAAGCCTTTCTTCCTCTATCTAAACCCGTCGCGCATGCACGTCGTCACTCATCTCTCGGACAAATACCAGAAGATGCGCACGCCGGAGAATGGCTGGGGAGTATACGAGGCCGGGATGGCGCAGTTAGACGATGTCGTTGGCGGAGTCATGAAGAAGCTCAAGGACCTGGGCATCGATGACAACACTATCCTCGTTTTCAGCACGGACAACGGCGCCGAGAACTTCACCTGGCCCGACGGCGGTCAAACGCCGTTCGCGGGAGGCAAGGGAACAGTGCTCGAAGGCGGTTTCCGTGTGCCGTGCATTCTTCGCTGGCCGGGCAAGGTTCCGGCGGGCAAGGTCGAGAACGGGTTGATGTCGGGACTCGACTGGTTTCCGACCTTCATGGCCGCCGCCGGCGACCCGAACATCGTCGAGGATCTGAAGAAGGGTAAAAAGCTCGGCGACAAGAGCTACAAAGTTCACCTCGACGGTTACAACCAGCTCGACTTCGTCACAGGTAAAGGTCCGTCGAAGCGCAACGAAATTTTCTACTTCGCCGAAGCGACGCTCGGCGCGGTGCGGATCGGCGATTACAAGTATCGCTTCGTTGATCAGCCGCAGGGTTGGCTCGGCGGCACGATCAAGGTTGACTGGCCGATCCTGACGAACCTCCGCCTGGACCCGTTGGAGCGAACGGGGATGGGGCAGTCCATGGAGCAGGCTGAGTGGTTCAAGTACGAATTCTGGCGCTTCGTCTTTGTCCAGCAGGAGGTGGCGAAGTTCGGCGAGACCTTCGTCCAGTTCCCGCCCATTCAGAAACCGGCTTCGTTCAACCTGGACGCCGTCAAGGAGCAGGTCGTAAAGGCCGTCGCAGGGAAAGCGGGCGCATAATTACATCGAAGATCGAAGATAGAAGATCGAAGATCGCGTTACGAGCGACGGACGCGATCCTCGATCCTTAAACCTCTATCTTCTACCCCTTCATTACCTTCGTGGCTGATTTTCCGCGGTAGGGATTATGAACAATACGCAATCTAAAGGTTCTACAGAAGCGGTGGCGGACGCCATCTACACGAACGGCGAGGTCATCACCGTCAACGACGCGCAGCCTTCCGCCGAAGCGGTGGCTGTCAAGGACGGAAAGATTCTCGCCGTCGGCTCGCGCGATGACGTGATGCGTTATCAAGGCTCTTCAACCGAAGTCGTGGACCTCAAGGGCCGGACGATGGTCCCCGGCTTCGTCGACGGCCATTCGCACATCTGCGATTACGTCGCGTTGTGGGGATACCCGACGCTCAGCCCGCCGCCCGTCTGCGACGTCAAGAGTATTGACGACGTCGTCGCCAAGATGCGGCGCTTTATCGAGGAGAAGAAGATTCCCCCCGGCGTCGCGGTCTTCGGCAATTGCTATGACGAAGCGATGCTCGCCGAGAAACGGCATCCGACGAAAGAAGATTTGGATCGCGTTTCGACCGAGCATCCGGTCGTGATCGTCCACGCTTCGGGCCATATCGGCTCGGCCAACACCATGGCGCTCGAAAAAGTCGGGTTCGTCAAAGACGCGCCCAATCCGAAAGGCGGCCTTATCCGATGCGACGATCAGACGGGCGAACCGACCGGCGTGGTGGAGGAGCAGGCTGTCTTTAACTTCTTCCCGCTGCTGCCTCCGAAGACTGACGAGCAGCGGTTGCAAACGCTCTACGAGATTCAGCTATATTACGCCGGCTTCGGCGTCACCACGGCGCAGGACGGGCAGACGCTCCCGCCTTCAGTCGCGCTGCTCAGAAATGCGGCCGCGCGAGACAAACTGATCATAGACATCGTCTCTTACCCTAAGTGGACCTTCTTCGAGAAAGCGATCTCCGGCGAGCAGGATGGCGGCGTCGAAAATGCCCGGCCCGGCTTCGCTTCCAACATCGAGAGCTTTCATCGCTGCGGCGCGCCGGAAGGGCGGGCCGATCCGAATATCACTACGGCGCAGAAGGAACAGATCGGCGTTTATCGCAACCGCCTCAAGTTCGGCGGAATCAAGATCACCTGTGACGGCTCGCCACAGGGGGAGACGGCCTTTCTCACCAGGCCTTATCTGCATCCGCCCTTGGGGCAGCCTCCCAATTACCGGGGCTACCCGACTCTGTCGCAGGAAGAGCTGGACCGCTGGTTCGACGCGGCTTACGCGAACAACGTGCAGATCATCGCGCACTGCAACGGAGACGCCGCCGCAGACATGATGATCGAGGCGGTCGGCAAGGCCCAGCAGACGCATGGCAAGAAGAAGCTCAGGCCGGTCATGGTTCACGCGCAGACCGTGCGCGCCGACCAGCTCGACCGAATGAAGGAACTCGGCGTCATCCCGAACTTCTTCAGCGTACACACGTTCTACTGGGGCGACTGGTATATCAAAGAGGCGCTCGGCCTCGACCGCGCGCGACACATAAGCCCGCTGCGGTCGGCGCTCAAGCGCGGGATGAAGTTCGCGAACCACACCGACGCCCCCGTCACGCCGCCCGATCAAATGATGGTCATACACTCGGCGGTCAACCGCACCAGCCGCAGTGGTGTGATCGTCGGTCCCGAAGAACGCATCTCGCCGATGGACGCGCTGAGGGCCGTCACTATATGGGGCGCATATCTTTACTTCGAGGAGAACGAGAAAGGCTCCATCGAGCCGGGCAAGCGCGCCGACCTGGTTGTGCTATCCGCCAACCCCCTGACCGTAGACGACGCGACGATCAAGGACATCAAGGTTCTGCAGACTATCAAGGACGGCAAGAAGATCTACGACGCCGCAGCGATGACGCGCGCGCTGGTGGCCGAGTGCGCGGCGCACTCAGTGAAATGGATTGTTTGATGAAATCAAGTGGTAAGGCCTGGTTGAGGATTATCGCTTCGTGCGGTCTCTCGCTGGCCGCTCTTAGCGTGGCGGCATTCGCACAGCAACCCACGCCCGTCGTGGCCCCGACTCCGGCGGCTGATTCGCGGGCCGGGATCAGCGGAGGCGCAAGCGAGCGGGCTGCTTCGTGCGACGCGAGCGAGCGCGAACGTATCCTACTCGAAAGGATCGAACGGTTGGAGCGCAGGCTCAACGAATTGGAGTCGCGGTTCGACACGACAGCCACGGGAAACGCCTCCGCGCCGACGGTCTCATCTACGCAATTGGCGCAACCGGCCGGCGCCACGCAGCCGAACGCCGTGGAGGCGCTACAACTCGCCAACGCGCCGCCTAAACCGAATGCGGCTTTGCCGTCGGCCGCTACAGCATCGCAACGGCAACCGGCTCAGGCGGCAAAGCCGCCCGCCCTGCCGCGCTACGCGGCTTGGGATAAGGACGGTGTGAAGATCATCCCCTACGGCATCCTGATCGCCAACGTCAATTACAACACCTCGCCTCTCGATCCGGGCAGCATCGTGGGCTTCGCGCTCCCCAAACTTCCGGCTGGTACAATCCTATCCAATCTTTTTCTTCCTAATACGCCCCAATTCAATATTTCGCCTGGAAACACTGTACTGGGCGTTGATATTAAATGGCCGAAGATCGGCAAGTGGGAGATCAATGGCAAGGTGGATATAGACCTGCGCGGTCCCACGCCCCTGAGGGCCAACAACCTCTTCGCGCCGCTATTCGTTAACGTCTACGGCGAAGCTAAGACGGAGCGCTATCGCCTCATGGCCGGGCAGTCCGAAGATCTCACGTCCCCACTCTTCTCGAACTCGCTCAACACGTATCCGTTCTCTTATCTACCTGGCAAGCTGGGCTTTTTCCGCCCTCAGGTGCGCTTTGAGACATACCAGCCGATCGGCGGCGGCTTCACGCTCATATACAAGGGGGCAATCGCACAGGCCATTCAGACGTTTCAGGTCGCTGACGAAGTCATCGGGGATCAGGCAGGCTTACCCGATGGTCAAAGCAGGCTCGCGCTCGGATACGGCAAGCCCGATCTTCGCGACCGATATCTCAGGCGGCCCTTCGAGCTGGGCGTTTCCGGACACATCGGCAAAAGGGAAGGTACGCGGCTAGGCCTTCTGGTTTCCGAACGCAAGTTTACGACCTGGTCGGGAGACATTGATCTGAGCTTCAAGATCGGCCGCAAGCTCAGGTTTAACGCCGAATTCTTCACCGGCTCGGTCCTGGGCGATTACGCCGGAGGCGTCTTCCAGACATTCAATCCGCTCAGGTTAGTGTCGATTCGAGCCACCGGCGCATGGGCGCAATTGACTTACGACATCGCCGACAAATGGCAAGTCAATGCTGCCTACGGCCGGGACGATCCTGTAAACCGCGATGTGGCGGTCGCCCAGCGTTCGTTGAACGAAGCGGGCTTCGTCAATTTCTATTATCGGATTACGCCGCGCCTCTGGGTGGCCACGGAACTCAGTCGTTGGAGAACAAACTGGGTCAGATTTCCTACGGGCCGCGCGTTCCGCATCGAGCCTGCGGTCTTGTTCTTTTTCTAAGCGGCGCGAGCGATTTTCTGCGCGTCTTCGCGCCGCAAATTTACGGCATTCCGGTTGATCGGATCATCGGAACCGAATTAAAGCTCGAATCGTGGATGGTGAACGACCGGCTCGTGGTCTGGCGTTTGCCTGGAATAGAAGCGATCAACGACAAAGAGGGCAAGCCTGTCGGCATTGACCGCCAGATCGGCAAGCGCCCGATCTTCGTCGCCGGAAATGTCGGCAATTATGGCGCCATCGCAATGATGCAGTATTCAAAAGGTCGCTGTGGCCCGTCGTTCCAACTGCTCATCAACCACGACGACGACGCGCGCGAGTTCGCTTATGGCGAGAAGGATAACGCGTCGCTCAACGCGGCGAAGAAATACGGCTTCACGGTTGTAAACATCAAGAGCGATTGGAAGACGGTCTTCGTGGTGAGGCAGGCCGCAGCGGCGAAATAATCGGGGGAGCGCCACGTAGTAATGACTTATGGTCTTTGAAAAATAAATGCAACAACCGTCTTCCCGGTCGCGGAGCGACCACGTGAGCTTAGCCCGGCTTTTCAAAGCCGGGAGAGCGGTTACGTAGTTGTTTCAGTCGCGGAGCGACGGTTGATACCGATCATCGGTAT
>DATCXQ010000417.1:0-4065 GCA_036565725.1 Blastocatellia bacterium | reverse complement strand
GATCAACGGCCAGCAAGCCGGGCGCGGTCCGTTTCAAAAGGACCTGCCGCCGAACCAGTACACGGTGCGCGCCGAACTGCCCGGCTTCCAATCTTCCGAGACCAGAATCAACGTGATCGCCGGCTACCGGCAGGAAATCACGATCAATCTGCAGGCATCAGCCGGGAATTCGAATTACGAAAAAGGCATCCAGTTCGAACGGCAACAGCTCTGGCCTCAGGCTAT
The DNA here is from genome assembly GCA_036565725.1 of Blastocatellia bacterium. Classification (GTDB taxonomy): domain Bacteria; phylum Acidobacteriota; class Blastocatellia; order RBC074; family RBC074; genus JAJVID01. The sequence goes on along the minus strand of DATCXQ010000417.1, from coordinate 3,840 downwards.
CACCTCATATCAACAGGCCCTGGCCGAAGACCCGAATTCGGAGTCCGTCTACGAGAGTCTGGCTCAGGTTTATGTGAAGAGCGGACGCTACCGCGAGGCTGTCGAGTTGTTGACCGTGGCGACGCAGAAGTTTCCGAATAACGCGCTCATCCTGGCCCGCCGATCCCGCGTCCAAAGCGCGATGAAGTTAGGCGAAGCCGATCTGGTCGCATCCGTTGGGCAAACTGGCGAGACTCAACCTGACGAAGGCTCCGGCAAGAAGAGCAAGAAGGGCAAAGCGGCCAAGAAGAGCAAGAATAAAAACGAAGAAGCCTTCGTATCGTCTGGATCAGAATCTCTCACGCCGCAACCTGAGGAGGAATCCGGCAAGAAGAGCAAGAAGGGCAAGAAGAGCAAGAATAAAAACGAGCAAGCCTTCGTATCGCCCGAATCAGAATCTCTCACGCCGCAACCCGAGGAGGAATCAGGCAAGAAGAGCAAGAAGGGCAAGAAGAGCAAGAATAAAAACGAACAAGCCTTCGCGCCGCCGCCCGGATCGCAATCCTTAGCGCCGCAATCCAATGAAGCGTCCGGCGAAGAATCAGGCAAGAAGAGCAAGAAGAGCGGGAAGAAAGATAAAGGCGCCGAGGCCCAGAGCGGCGTTGAAGATCAAGGCGGCAAAGACGGCAAAAAGAGCAAAAGCGGCAAGGGCGGCAAAAACAGCGATAAAGAATCCTCACAAGAGGCTCAGGCCAGCCAGATCCAGGGCGCCGGCATCCAGGACGCCGACATCCAGGGAAGGCGCCTTGCGGGCCCCATGGCGCCCGAAGTTCAGGAGAAGGGCGCCGCAAAATCGTGCGACTTGGTCCGCGACGCCGAGCTCGCGATCCAAAAAGACTCTGGTCTCGCCGAAGCCCACCGCGCTCTCGGATTTGCCTTGCTAGCCGTTGGGAAGGATTTCGACCGAGCGATCGCCTCCTTTGTGCTCGCCTCGACCCTCGCGCCTGAAGACGCGGAAGCTTACTTCGGCGCCGGCTACGCCTACCGGTTGAATCAGCAATCCAATCTGGCCGTGCCACAATTGAAGAAGGCGATCGAGTTGCGCCCAGATTATTACGAGGCTAAGCGTGAATTGGCTAACTGTTATCTCTCGACGGGCGCCACAGACCTGGCGATCAAACAGTACGTAGTGGCCATTAGCTATCGCGCCGCGACGAATGAGGCCAGCGAGTACGCAGCCAACAACCTGGCGCTCGGCGCGCTCTACAGAAAGAAGGGCGATCAGATCGGCGGCGTTCAAGGCGAAGAATACAGGCTGACCGGCAAGGCTTGCGAAGACGACGCGCGGAAGGAAGAACCGGATTTGAGACGCGCGGTGAAGCTGCTGGCCGCCGCCGGAATCTTAAAATTCGTCGCGGCAAATGCGCCGCCTGAAATTCGCAAGCTTATGCAGGAGTTCATTCCCCCGGACAGCGACCCGTCCGGGCTAAATGCTAAGACTCCGCCGGATGCCAAGATCCCGACAGGTAATTTGACCTCGAAAGGCGCCGCGCCTACGCCCTGCAACTGCGGTCAAACAGTCTATGTTCCAGTTCCGGTGGCGCCCAATCCGGAGAAAAGCCCCAAGAACAAGAAGGATAAAGGCAAAAAGATCAAACCGGAGAAAGACGACAATGGTCCGACATTCTCCAACCCGCCGATTAACTTCGGGGGTTCAGTCATTATTCCGATCGGTCCCAGGCGGCCGCGGCCGGCCCCATCCGATTATCCGAGAGATTATCCCAAGAATCCGGGAAGGGATAGGAATCCAGGAAGGAATGATTATCCGGGAGGTAACAAGCCTCCGGGAAGGAATGATTATCCGGGAGGTAACAAGCCTCCGAGAGGCGACAGTGGGTCGTCCACGGACAAGCCGCCCTCGAACAGGCCCCCTGGAGGGGTGATCATCGGGCGTCCTCCCTCGCGGATAGGTATACGCCCGAACATCCAGGTGGTGAAACCGCCTCCGCCACGGCAAGTGATACGGTAACCATCTAGGTATCGGGCTGTGCGCCTGAGACAACGTAGGGGCAGACCTACGTGTCTGCCCCGGATTGGGTATGCGTACAACCACCGGGGCAGACACGTAGGTCTGCCCCTACAGTACACGCGATTGCAGGCCGCTTTAATTGTCAATTGTTTTCATAGCGCGATAGCCCGCGGCGCCGGACAGATTTTCTCATTCATATTCCAGTTTTCCATTTTCCATATTACGTTTGTCATATATCATTGCCGGAGCCGCTTAGGGCGCGCTATGGTATATGACAAACAGAATATGGAAAATGAAACAACAAAAGCTCCCCCATCGGTTGTTCACCTTAGCCCCTGCGCTACCAGACATCTCGCTCGGCCTGCCATTCTCCTCGGTAATGACGATCTCTTCGACACGGAAATCTTCTCGGCAAAGCTGGATTTACACCGACCTGCGATCCAACGTGACCGCGCCTTTGACCGTCAAAGGGGAGTATATTTGTCCTGGCGTCCTCGGCGGAGCGTTATGGAAGGGGCCAGCCTAAGGCTCGAACACCAAACATGCTCTACCCCCTCATCGTCGGTTGGCGTAGCAGGTCCATAAGGGCGACTGAAGATCGGTTTATTCCGGGCCAGACGTATAGAGGAGGGATGAACACAGACGATACGATTGAAACCGGATTGTACCTCAATCCTCGGCAATAAAAGCTGGTTCAGCAATTAATCAGCCAATCTACCAAGATTAAGATCGCAACCACGCGAGGTGAACCAAGAATGCGCAAACTCATTATAATCAGCCTATTCCTCCTCGGTTTATCGTACGAGAGCAGGACATCTGCGGAAAACACGGCGCCCGCCAGGATTCCCAGGCCGAATCCCAATCAATGGGCCTTGTTGATCGGCGTCGGCGATTATCCGGGCAATACTGTGGATCTGAAGTACCCAGGCGCCGACGCCCGTTCAATCAAGGATCTGTTGATTTCGTCGGCAGGCTTCGCGGAAGACCATGTTAGGCTGCTCACCGACGACGGCGCGGGAGAAACCAGGGCGACGAAGCAGAACATCTTCGGCGCCATCGATCAATATCTGGCTCCGCGCGTCCAGCCCGGCCACGAGATCATCATCTTTCTGGCAGGCCATGGCATCGCGGACGGAGTCGGAGCGCAAGCCAAGAGTTATTTCCTGTCTGTCGACACTGACATTCAATCGAAAGAAACGGTCGCGCGCACGGCGATCGACATGGAAGAACTGATCCGCAAGCTCTCGGCGTTGAAGGCTTCGCAATTTACTCTCTTCTATGACGCCTGCCGCGAGGACCCGTCTCCAGGACGCGGGTTTAAAGGAAATCCGCTCACTGACGTGACGGCGCGAATCCTGACAATGGTCCCCACCAACATGCAGCAAACCAGGACGGAACCGGCGACCAGCGTGGTCTTCTACGCTTGCCAGATCGGAGAACGCGCTTTCGAGAGCCAGCAACTCCAGCACGGCATCTTCACCTACTACATCCTGCGCGGACTACGCGAGCTTGCCGACCGTCCCGACGGGCGCGTCGAAGCGGGCCGGCTTGCCGGATATCTGAGCGAAAACGTTCGCAAATGGTCGCTGGAGGCCAAGAACCCCTTCGGACAGAATCAGAATCCGACGATGGTAGCCTCGGACGTGCGCGGCCCGGTTTTGGTCGCGCGCGTTCTGCCCCTCTCCGGAAATGTTCCCGAGACGACCGCCGTCAGCGGAATACGGCTCAACACTTATCCCGAAGGCGCGACAATCTCAATCAACGGCCAGCAAGCCGGGCGCGGCCCGTTTCAAAAAGATTTGCCGCCGAACCAATACACGGTGCGCGCTGAA
>DATCXQ010000416.1:0-4842 GCA_036565725.1 Blastocatellia bacterium | reverse complement strand
TAATGGCTACCGCTCCCTGCGCCGTATCGGCGTTTATGGCGTCCTCAATCGCGGGTCGAGCTGACGCGCGCGATTGAAAGCCTGCTGCGCTTCGGCCTGCCTGCCCTTTTTTCTCAGCGCAAGTCCGAGTTGGTAGTGCGCCGGGGCGTATTCCGGATCGAGACCAATCGCCTTCTCGAACATCTCGATCGCCCCGTCGACGCCGCCTTCTTTCAATCTTTGAATCCCGGTGTTCGTCGCGAAGGTCGCGGCCTGGCTGTTCGATTTCAGCTTCTGCAACCGCGCGCCTTCGGCGAATTCGATCCGCGCCCCCGCGATATCGCCTTTCGCGCGGAGCGCATTGCCGAGAGTGTTGCGGATTTCGGGGTTCTTCGGCGCGAGTTTGATGGCCTCGCGGAACTCGGCGATCGCGACGTCGGTCTCTCCCTTCTGCTGCAAGACCGTGCCGAGCGTGTAATGCGCCTCGGCGAAATTCGGGTTGACCGCGATCGCCTGCCGGAAAGTCGTCACGGCCTCGTCGAGTTTCCCCTGCTGCCAGTAAATCACCCCCAGCGTGTAATGAGCCTCCTGCAACGTGGGCTGCAAAGTGATGCTGCGTTTGAGGGCTTCTGCGCCCGCCACGAAATCGTCTTTGTACTTGAGGGCCAGTCCGAGGTTGTAATGGGCCGCGGCGTCATTCGGATCAAGCGCGATCAGCTTGCGGTAGACGCCGATCGCGGCGGCGTAATCGGCCTTCTGCATCAGGGCCAGGCCGAAGTTGTGAAGCGCGATCTTGTTATTAGGGTCGAGTTTGAGAATGGCGTCCAGTTCGGCGACCGCGGCGTCGGCCTCGCGCTTCTGGATCAGCGCGAGCGCCAGATCGTTGCGCGCCTGAAAGAGGTTCGGGTTGAGTTTGATCGCCGCGCGTAAAGCTTCGACAGCTTTATCGAAATCCTCGTCTGCCAGAAGCGCATTGCCGATCGCCGCCTGAACGTCGGCGAGCTTCGGATTCAACTTCGCGGCCTCCTCCAATTCGCCAATCGCCTCGCGCAATTGGCCCGTCTTTTGCAGCGACAGGCCGAGGTAATAATGCGATTCGACGTGGTCCGGTTTGATTTTGACGCTCGCGCGCAGCGGCGCGATGGCGGCGTCGTATTGTTGTCGCAGCCACCGGGTCACGCCCAGGCGGAATTGCCCTTCGTGAAAATCCGGATCGAGTTTCACGGCATATTCGAATTCGGCGATCGCGCCGTCGAGAAGGCCCTTCTGGCCGAGCGCGAACCCGAAGCCGCTGCGGAACGCGGCTGAACCAGGCTGCTGTTCGACTGCCGCGCGAAGTTCGATGAGCGCGGCGTCGAGATCGCCTTTCTGCTGTAAAGCCAGGCCGAGGTTGGCGCGGGCTTCCGCGAAATCAGGGCGCAATCGGGCCGCCTCGCGGAACGAATCAATGGCGGCGTCAATCTGCCCCTGCCGTCCGAGCGCTAGTCCGAGCGCGTTGTGCGCTTCGGCGAATTCGGGCTTCATCCGCAGCGCTGAACGAAATGAGGCTATGGCGCGAACCACGTCGCCTTTTCGCAAGAGCTCGACGCCATGCGCGTAGAACTGCTCGGCGGTTTTCTGGACCTGGCGAGCGGCCGCGCGCTGCGCCACGGCGACGCCGTTTAACAAGGCTAGCGCAAAAACGAAAGCAGCCGCATGAAACAAGAAAGATGCGAACAAACGGCGCACTGACATTGTTTTGCTCATAAGGAAGAACGCGCCTGAACAACGACCGAATTGATTTGTAACCCGAAACATACCCCTAAGCGAAACGGCCACCCTGAGAGTGGCCGTAATTGGTTGGCAGGATTGATGGGCTTGCCGCGACTCGAACGCGGGACCTACTGCTTAGGAGGCAGTCGCTCTATCCACCTGAGCTACAAGCCCTGAAAACTCACACCATAATTATCACGCCACGATGTCTCGCGCAAGCTCTATGCGTTTCAGCCGATTTTCCGCGTCTTCCGTTATTTCCTCGTTTTCAGAAGCGATTCAAGGGCAGGTTTCAGATTCGGATACTTGAACCGGTAGCCGGTATCCAGCGCGACTTGCGGGACGACGCGCTGGCCGGCCGTCACGACTTCGGCCATCTCTCCCATCAGAAGGCGGAGCGCAAATTGGGGGACGGGAAAGAGGGCCGGGCGATTCAACACGGCGGCCAGTTCCCGTGTGAACTCCTCGTTGGTCACTATGCCGGGAGCGGTCCCATTGACAGGGCCGTCTACAGCGGGCGACATCAGCGCGTGCAGAAAAATTCCCACGACGTCCTCGATGTGAATCCACGGGAACCATTGCCGCCCTCCCCCCAAACGCCCGCCCAGCCCGAGTTTGAAGGGTAATAACATCTTTTCTAGGGCGCCGCCTTTCGGAGTGAGCGCGACGCCTGTTCGCACGAAAGCGGCTCTGACGCCAAGTTCTCTCGCGCGCGCGGCCTCGGTCTCCCATTCAAGACAGACTTCGCTCAAAAAGCCGGAGCCGGGGGCCGAACTTTCATTCAGGATTTCATCCCCGCGATCGCCATAAAAGCCGACCGCCGAGGCTGATACAAGGACTTTCGGCGGGCGTGGCGTCGCGCGCATTCCGGCCACCAGATTGCGCGAGCTTTTCACGCGCGAATCACGAACGCGCCGCTTCTGTTCCTCGGTCCACCTTGCTGCGGCCACAGGCTCCCCGGCCAGGTGAATGACGGCCTCGACGCCCTCCCATCCTGCGGCCGGCGGAGGTTCGGCCACAGGCTCCCAGCGCAACGCGATGATTCCGGCCAAATCTATCGCCTCCGGACGCCTGGACAGGACCACAACCTGATGTCCCTCATTAATCAGCGACCGGCAAAGGCTACGGCCTATCAGCCCTGTCGCTCCTGTTATCAAAATCTTCATATTGGAAATCAATTCAGCGGATAGGACGACTAACTCAAGTAAAGCTCAAGCCAGGAAGTCTATGATTGGCTTGTATAACGATAGATCCACTGGTCCCCACTAAAACACGGATATATATCGTATATGGGTTTCAGAGAATTTGGGGAGACAGCCGTCATATACCTGACCGGAGGCTCCTACAAGCCTTTGCAAAGGCGTAACAAAGGTTTAAACTTAGGCGGTCGAATATCCCCTCAAATCACGCCGGACACTATCTGGACGATTGGTCGCAAGGGGTTAAACCGTGGCGAATCAGATCGCCCTCCCCGCCAGGCTGGCAATAATTCCCTGCGCCAATTCCTAGGGCGAAAGCAAGGCCATTCTCCAGATCCTACCTTCCGGAAGGAGATAGCCATGGCCAAGGCTAATTACATCAATGGCCGCCACGAGGGTTTAATCGATTGCGAGGAAGAGCCTGTCCGCATCCCGGTATCGATCCAATCCCACGGCGCGGCAATCGTGATCAAAGAGCCTGAGTTGACAATACTGCAGGTGAGCGCAAATACCGGGTCGCATTTCGGCTTCGAGCCGGAAGAGTTACTCGGCCGGCCGCTGTCGCTGTTTCTTGGCACGACAGAATTTGAACGCCTGCGCGAGGAGTTCCTATCAAAAGACCTCGACGCCGAGCCGCATTATCTCCCTGCGGCTCGAATTGGCAAGGGCGTCAGGCTCTTCGAGCTTGCGCTTCACAGGCGCGGCGGGCTGTTGATCCTGGAGTGTGAGCCGATGCCCGACGACGCGAATGCGCTGATTGATCTTCCCTCTTCGCTCAACAGCGCGGTCGCGCGGATGCGACGCGCCGGGAGCGTGGGCGAGACTTGCCAGACGGCCGTTGACGAAGCGAGGCGGCTTACCGGCTTCGACCGCGTGATGGTTTACAAGTTCAAGAGAGACGGTTCCGGCGCCGTGATCGCCGAATCGCTCGGCGGAGATTTCAAATCGTGCCTGGGGTTGCATTACCCCGCCTCCAACATAACGCATCTGGCGAAGACGCTCTATCGGAGTGGGCGGTTGCTTATGAAGGTCGACGTGAATGATCGAGCGGCCTCTCTGGTCCCCCCGACCAACCCGGCGTCCGGCGCGCCGCTCGACATGAGTTGCGCCATAACGCGCGACCTGTCGCCGAACTACAGCGCACGCCTGAGGAAGTCGGGCGTGACGGCCTTGATGTTCATCCCAATTACCAAAAACGACCGCCTCTGGGGGCTGCTCATGTTCTACAACCACACAGGTCCGAAATACGCGTCACATGACGCGCGGATGGCCTGTGAACTTCTGGCGCATTACCTCTCGATGCAAATAGCGGCGAGGGAGGCGGCGGAGAACCATAAATCCTTGGCGCGGGTCTCGAGGCTCAACGCCGAACTCGAACGCAGCAACATCGAACTCGATTCATTCGCTTGCGTCGCGTCACACGACCTGAAGGAGCCTCTTCGCGGCATTCACAGATATTCCGACTTCCTGATGGAAGATTACGCCGGAAAACTGGATGAAGCCGGCGTGGAGAAGTTGAAAACGCTCGTCAAGCTGTCGCAGCGAATGCAGACTCTGGTCGATTCTCTGCTTCATTTCTCGCGCGTCGGGAGGGCCGACCTGGCCCTGCATGAAGTCGATCTCGACGGCATTGTCAGTGAAACGCTGGAGATGATTGCGCCGCGGTTGCAGGAGAGCGGCGCCGTGATTCGTCGCCCGCAACGGTTGCCGATAGTTCGAGCCGACCACGCTCGCGTCGGCGAAATCTTCCACAACCTGCTCGTCAACGCGATCAAATACAACGACAAGCCACTGAAATGGGTCGAGATCGGATGGGAAGAGGCGACCGGGCGACCGGGCGACGGGGCAACGGGGGGAGTGAGCGACAAGGCGACGATGGGAGAAGGAGACGAGATTATTTCTTTCCCTGTTT
>DATCXQ010000412.1:0-17532 GCA_036565725.1 Blastocatellia bacterium | reverse complement strand
GCGTCGTCTTCATCGGCCCTCCGCCCGCCGCGATTCGGGCGATGGGGTTGAAAAGCTCCGCGCGCATGTTGGCGGCGGAAGCCGGCGCGCCTGTCGTCCCAGGTTACGACGGCGAAGATCAAAGCTCCGAAACGTTGCGCGCGCGAACGCTCAAAATCGGTTTCCCGGTTTTGATCAAAGCCTCGGCGGGTGGCGGCGGAAAAGGCATGCGCGTCGTGCGCGCCGAGAGTGAAGTTAATGACGCTATCGAAGCTGCGCGTCGTGAAGCCGAGAAGGCTTTCGGCGACGGCGCGCTATTGCTCGAGAAATACGTCGAAGGGGCGCGCCACGTCGAGGTTCAGATTCTGGGCGACGCGCGCGGGAACCTGGTTCATCTCTTCGAGCGCGATTGTTCTTTGCAGCGCCGCCATCAGAAGGTCGTCGAGGAATGCCCTTCGCCCGCAGTCAATGAAGAATTGAGGCGGAAGGTGGGCGAGGCGGCCGTCGCCATTGGCCGCGCCATCGGTTACACGAACGCGGGCACGGTCGAGTTTATTCTTGCGCCCTCGGGCGAGTTCTACTTCATTGAGGTCAACACGCGCCTGCAGGTCGAACATCCCGTCACCGAGATGGTCACCGGACTCGACCTGGTCAAGCTGCAGATCGAGATCGCTGAAGGCCGCCCGCTGCCGTTCGCGCAGTCTGATTTGAAGGCTGAAGGCTACGCGATCGAGGCGCGGCTTTACGCCGAAGACCCGGCCAACGACTTCCTGCCTTCGACCGGGAAGATACTCGACCTGCATTTACCCGTCATTGAAGGCGTACGGGTCGATTCCGGGATCGAGAGCGGGATGGATGTGGGCATCCATTACGACCCGATGCTGGCCAAGCTGATCGCGCGCGGCGAGGATCGTGACGCCGCGATTCGCAGGCTGGTCTACGCGCTGCGCCAATCGTCAATTCAGGGCTTGCGGACAAACCGCGATTTTCTGATCCGGCTGCTGGACCATCCGGACTTCAGGCGGGGCAGGGCGCATACGGGCTTCATCGCCGAACATCTTAATGAGCTGATCGCCGACGATGACCCGCGACTCAATCGTGATTCGCTCGTCGCCGCCGCGCTCCATTTGCAAAATCAGTGGCGGTCGTCGGACGGCTTGCTTGCCGAATTGCCGCCGGGTTATCGCAACAACCCTTACCGCGATCCGTCAATCAGGTTCCGAATCGGCGCCGACGAAATCGTCGTCTCGTGGATTCAAACCGGCGACGGCGCTTACCGCGCGCGAGTTTTCGATTCAACTGTCACGGCGCAAGTGCTATCCTCAACCTCAGAGGGCTTCTCCGGCGTCATTCGAATCGAGATTGACGGCGTCCAGCGGGCGTTCAAGATCGTCGAGGCGGGCGACGAACTTTATGTTCACTCGTCTCTCGGATCGCGCGTGATCAAACGGCCTCCCAGACATCCGGCTCCACAGGCGGCGTCGGAGCAGGCTTCGGCCAATTCACCCATGCCGGGGAAGGTGCTTAAGATTCTGGTCGAGGCGGGGCAGAAGGTCTCGGCGGGTGATCCGCTGATCATTCTCGAAGCGATGAAGATGGAGCACACGATGCGGGCGGCGTTGGATGGAGTAGTTGAAGCGGTATTGGTTAACCAGGGAGAAGTCATCGCGCCGGGACAACTTCTGGTACAGATCTTATCCGCATAATAATCGCCACGGCGACGCCCTACACTTTTAGGAGGAAACATATGTCATCAGCAATAGCGCCAGTTGCGGAACAACAAACCTATCCTTATTTCACTGAAGAGCACGCGATGTTGCGCGAGACGGTCAAGCAGTTTTGCCTTAAAGAGATCTCGCCGCACGCTGAAGAGTGGGACGAAGAGGGAATCTTCCCGCGCGAGATTTTCAAGAAGGCGGGCGATCTTGGCCTGTTCGGCATTCGGATAGATCCGAAGTGGGGCGGAAGCGGCCTTGATTGGTGGGCGACCGCCGCCTATCTCGACGGCTTGTCATACGCCAACAACGGGGGCGTCGGGATGGCGTTGATGGTGCAATCGGATATCACGCTGCCAGCGCTCGAAGAGCTTGGGAATGACGAGCAGAAGGAAGAATTCCTGAAGCCCGCGGTGGCCGGCGATTGCATAGCCGCGCTGGGCATCAGCGAACCCAGCGGCGGATCGGACGTGGCTAATCTCAAGACCCGCGCGCGCATAGACGGTGACGATTTCGTGATTTCGGGTCAGAAGCTGTGGATCACCAACGGCACGCGCGCCGATTTCATCATCCTCGCGGTTCGCACCGGCCCCGAAGGGCATAAGGGAATTTCGATGGTTCTATTCCCGACCAAGACCAAAGGCTTCAGCGTCGGCAAGAAGCTCAAGAAGGTCGGCAACCTCTCTTCGGACACTGCGGAGCTGTTCTTCGACAATTGCCGCATCCCGCGCCGCTACCTGCTCGGCGAATTGAACCGGGGGTTTTACTACACGATGATCAATTTCCAGGGCGAGCGATTGGCCGCCGCGCTCGGCGCGCTTTACAAGATGGAGCGCGCGCTGGAGTACGCGATCAATTACGGCAAGGAGCGAGAGGCCTTCGGCCAGCCCATCGGCTCGTTCCAGGTCTGGCGGCACCGCTTCGCCGAGCATATGACCAGCATCGAGGCGGCGAAGTGGCTCTGCTACCGCGCGCTTGACATGATGAACCGCAAAGAGAAATGCGTGCGCGAAATCACTATGGCCAAGCTCTTCTGCAGCGAGCTGGATCAGCGAGTGATGTACGATTGCATGCAGATTATGGGCGGCTTCGCCTACACGACCGAATACCCGCTTGGCCGGGCCTGGCGGGACGCCCGATTGGGCACCATCGGCGCGGGCGCTTCGGAGATCATGAAAGAGATCATCGCGAAGGACGCGAAGCTGTGATCGGCTGATAAGCGGCGCTCGCTTTCAGCCCGAACCCACGGCCAGGAAATGGATGGAATCGATCCTGACCGTGGCGCGGATTTATGGTCTTTGAGAAATAAATGCAACCGCGAATTCGGCAATCCGACTGACGGCAGTAGATGGGATTCAGCAGTCGTTGCATTTATTTCCCAAACATCATCAAAGCTTGGGCTAGATTCCCCTGCCGCGGAGCGGCATTTGAGCCTAGCCCGGCTTTTCAAAGCCGGGAGAGCGGTTACGTGGTTGTTTCAGTCGCCGGAGCGACGGTTGATACCGATCATCGGTATCAACCGTCGCTCCGGCGACTGAGAACGGATATGCGTTAGTCGACCCGGCTTTGAAAAGCCGGGCTAAGCTCACGTGGTCGCTCCGCGACCGTAAAGACCATTGTTGCATTTATTTTTCAAAGACCATTAGTCCGCGCCACTATTCTCCCGGAGATATAACGCAGGCCCGGGTAACAGCGAAAGGCGGAGTGATTTATGTTGAGGCCGGGTAGTCAAGCCCCTTCATTTTCATTGTCTGAACTCGACGGCGAGGTTTGTCAATTGGGGCTGAATAAGCCGGCGTTGCTCGTCTTCTTTGAGACCGATTGCCCGACTTGCCAATTGACGATTCCTTACATCAACCGGCTTGCGCAGGCCCTCGATGGCAAGGCAGAGGTCATCGGAATCTCTCAGGACGGCGAAGCCGCAACTCGTGAGTTGGTAGAACTGGCGCCTATCAAATTCACCGTCGTGTTGGACCGCGACCTGAGCGCATCGCGCGAGTATGATCCGCAGGCCGTGCCTACGCTTTTTCTGATTGACGCCTCTGGAAAAATCGCGCGAACGTCGGTCGCTTTCGACAAGGCCGAGTTGAACGCGATCGCGGCGGACATGCTCAACTCCGTCGGCGCCGAGCCTTTCGAGCTTGCGGGCAGGCGCGACGGCGCGCCCGAGACAAAGCCGGGTTGCGTCTCGCGCCATCTGGAGCCTTGTCAGGAACCGGGGGCTGAAGGCGGCCAGGCGGCGTCCGTGAATCTTTACGTCGAACGCGGCCCGCGCGCGTCGCGCGTCACACTCGATGAGGACGTCGATCCTTACGAGTTTTGTTACGAGGCGGGCTTCGCCGATCCGCTGCCCGTGATCCCTCCGACTGAGGAGCGTGTGGATCGAATGCTCGCCGCGGCGCCATTTCCCGAAAGGTTTCCGCCCGATCAAATTGTCGCGCGAGTGCCGCCGAATTACGGGATGGCCACGGTGGAAAAGATCGCGGCCAATGCCGTAATGGCCGGCTGCAGGCCCGAAATGATGCGGGTGTTGATACCATTGATCCGCGCGGCGTGCGACGAGCGGTTCAACCTTCACGGCGTGCAGGCGACGACCCATTTCGCCGCGCCGCTAATCGTCGTCAACGGCCCCGTTCGCCGCGAACTCGGTTTCGCCTGCGGGAGCAATGTCTTCAGCAACGTCGCGCGGGCGAATTCGACGCTCGGACGCGCCTTCCAATTGATCTTGACCAATATCGGCGGGGCGCGGCCCGGCGAATTGGACATGTCCACGCTCGGCAATCCCGGCAAATTCTCTTACTGCATCGCCGAGAACGAAGAAGAGAATCCGTGGGCGCCGCTCCACACCGAGTTCGGCTTCGACCGCGGGCAGAGCGCGGTGACGCTCTTCGCCGCCGAACCGCCGCATGGCGTCAGCGAACATAACGCGCGCGAAGGCCGCGCGATCTTGATGGCCATCAGCCGCGCTTTGGCGACGGTCTTCTCCTACCGCTTTTGTTTCGCATGGGAGGCGATAGTTGCGCTTTGCCCCGAACACGTGAAGACGCTCGATCGCAGCGGCTTCACCAAAGATTCCATCCGCGAGTTTCTGTTCGAAAATACGGGCATTCCGGTCAAGGAATATGAAGATGATGGCGGCGAGGGAACTCGTCTCACACAACTTTACGAGCGAGCGACGATCAATGGCGAAGAGTGTTACCGCAAATTCGCGCGGCCTGATCAAATCAAGATCGTCGTGGCGGGCGGAACCGCGGGAAAATTTTCGGCGGTAATCGGCAGTTGGGCGACGGGGCCGCGCGGCAGCCAGATGGTGTGCTACCCGGTCGATTGAAACAATTCGTAGTCCCGCCTTTAGGCGGAAGCATTTGATACAGATCCGTTCCGTGACGCCAAACGCTTCCGCCTAAAGGCGGGACTACGAACTGTGGTTCGGAGGAATAGAAATGAAAACAATTCTTGTCAATCCCCTCGATGAAACTCCGCGGGCGGCGGGCCGTCCCGCGCCGCGCCTCGATTCATTGGCGGGCAAAACCATAGGCCTGCTCGACATCAGCAAATGGGGCGGCGGCTTCTTTCTGGATCATTTGGAAAAGGCGCTCAAAGACCGCTACGGCGTCGAACAGATTGTGCGCGTGATGAAGCCGACCTTCACCAAGCCAGCGCCGGATGCGGCGCTCGACCAATTCGTGAAAGCCGAATGCGCGGCGGTGATCGAGGCCCTGGCCGATTGAGGATCATGCACGACGTGCAGTTTGCACGACACGGTGAAACTAGAAAGTATTGGGATAGCGGCGGTCCCGGTCGCCACGCGCGAATTTATGACTGCGGCCCGCGCGCAGGCCGGCGCGTTGGGACGAGCCGATCTCGACGCGGTCTACGTCGAGCATCCGATTCAGGATCAGCTTATCTCGGAAATCCACCAGAAAGCCGAAGACGCTCTTGAATCAATCGTTTTCGCGCTGACTGGAAAGATCCCATAATCGCGTGTACCCACTGTCATACGAGCGCGTCAATACACACGGCGAAAAGATCATCCGCTGCTTGCACGTTTATGCCCCTACCCATTTTTTGCAACACAACCCTCGAAGGAGTCTGGACAAACTACCAGCGATAGAAATAAAATCCGCGCCGTCCAAAACTGTAGGGCCTCACATTTTTTATCGAATAAAAAGTCAAATTTTCGAATAACCACCACTACAATCGAGAATCCAGGAGCTAAGCGATGACCATCCCCGCGCTGAGCCGTGTACCTATCTGCGTCTTGATAGGCTGAATCACTTGAGAAAAAATACCGAGCATTTTCTGGCGAAATGCGTCTTTTTGTCATGCAAGTCATCCCGCGAGCCAGAAAACCGAATGGTTCTGCGCCCATTCAGTCGGATCGAACTCAGTTATTCCGCGAAATAGTGGTTTAGGAAATCCGTGAAATACTTTTCCGATTTTTACATTAGTTATCGGAACGAGATTTGAGCAGGGGCAGAGCGCCCGTTCTCAAAGGCATCCAGCGCGTATCAAGGAAGCCGTACAACATTCTGGAATTAAGGAGCAAACGTATGAATCCCCATAAGCTCACCCGTGTGATTATCTTCTCGCTCATTGCCGGAGCCCTCCTTTTTCTGAGGCCTGATCAAATACGCGATCTGTCGCTTAACAAGAACCCGGGATATTCTTTTGTTTCGGTCGCCCGAGACAAACAGAATATTGATCGGACAACGCGCGCGCGCATCGAACAGGCCTATGGCAAACTGCCGATGCGTTTTGAGGCCAATGAAGGGCAGACTGACGCGCGGGTCAAATTCATGGCTCGCGGCGCCGGTTATTCCGTCTTCCTTACCGGCGACGAAGCGGTGATGCAATTACATAAGCAAGAGTTGAAGACTGAGGGAACAGCGGAGCTGCGGACGGCGGAAACTCCGGTTGAATCGGTGGCCTTGCGAATGAAGCTGGCCGGTTCAAATTCGTCGAGTCGCGTGTCGGGCATCGGCAGACTCAGCTCATCAAGCAATTATTTCATCGGTAATGACCCGGCCGCCTGGCGTAAGGGGATCTCTAATTATTCGAAAGTAAAATACGAATCGGTCTATCCGGGCATAGATCTGGTCTGGTACGGCAACCAGCGGCTGCTCGAACACGATTTCCTGATCGCTCCGGGAGCTGACCCGAGCCGGATCAAACTCTCGTTTTCGGGGATGGATAAGATGTCAATTGACGGCGAAGGCTCGCTGGTGTTGCGGGCCGGAGATGAAGATCTGCGCATGCTCAAACCTCAGGCATGGCAGGAATTAACCGGCGGTCGCCGCGCGATCTCATGCGACTATAGTCTCAGCGAAAAGGATCAGGTCGAGTTCCGGCTCGGCGACTATGACACGACACTGCCGCTGGTCATCGATCCCGTGCTTGTTTATTCAACCTATATCGGCGGGATTGGAACAGACACAGGACAGGATATCGCCGTTGACGGCGCCGGCGCGGCCTATATCAGCGGCCAGACATCTTCTTCGGATTTTCCCGCGAATCCGATTCAACCGACCATTAGAACTTTGCCCGACGCATATGTGCTTAAGATCAATCCGGCAGGCGATGCGATTGTTTTCGGCGCCTTGATCGGCGGTGATGGCGGCGAATCGGCCGCAACCGTCTCCGTGGACCCGGGCGGAAACGTTTATCTCGCGGGCTCGACGTCATCAACGAACTTCCCTCTACAAAACCCGCTACAAACTTCCAGAAGAGGGATCCTGGACGCTTTTGCCGCCAAAATCGATGCCTCTGGTTCGACGCTGCTCTTTTCGACATACATCGGCGGCGAAGGGATAGACAACGCAAGCTCTCTGGCAGTCGCCGGCGACGGAGATCTCTACCTGACCGGCAGCTCGGATTCAGGCGATTTCCCGCTTGTGAACGCGTTTCAGACGGTCAAGACCGGTAGCGGCGCTTATACGAGCGACAATGGCGGCGCCAGTTGGAGTGAAATCGGCAATGGGTTGAGTGGGGGAGACGCCAACGACCTGGTTATTTTCCCCGGGGCCTCTTCGACGATTTTCGCCGGAACGGACCGTGGAGTTTACAAGAGCGTTGACGGAGGTTCTTCATGGACACTTCTCGGCGGGCCGCAATTTATCAGGAGTATCAATCAGATAATCGTCGATCCCACATCGCAGGATATTCTTTACGCCGTCACGGCAAATCAGCTCTTCAAGAGCGTCAACGGAGGCGCGACCTGGGTCCTGAAGCCGCTATCGGGCGTCAGGACACTAGCCGTCGACCCGGTAACGCCGTCTAAGCTCTACGCCGGCACGGTTAGCGGCCTCTCGATCAGTTCGAACGGCGGCGACAATTGGACGTCAGTCACCATTCCCCCCGTTTCAGGCGGAATAATCGGGACGATCGAGGCAATCGCGGTCGATCCGGTAACTCCCTCGACAGTCTATGTCGGACCTCTCAGCGGGATATATAAAAGCGTCAATGGAGGCGCGACCTGGACTTTTGCAGGCAACGGGATTCCGATTTTCAGCATAACCAGGATTACCCGAATCGCGATCAGCCCAAGCAATCCGGGGACGCTATACGCGATATCGAATAACACGTCGATATTCAAAACCATCGATGCGGGAGGTAACTGGGTCCAGCTCAATACGCCAGCGATTGGGACTCCTGCAATTTCAGCATTACCATTGCCTCTGGCCGTAAGTCCTGACAATCCGGAAGTCGTCTACACCGGCTCACGAGGATTAGGCATACTCAGAAGCAATGACGGCGGGGCGACGTGGGATACAGTCAATAACGGGCTGAGCGCGAGTGATATTCGAGCGCTTGTCATCGCCCCCAATGCGCCCGGGAAGATTTACGCCGGAGCGGACAGCGGAACTGACGCATTCATCGCCAAACTCGATACCACAACTTCATCCTTAGTCTACTCTTCATACCTGGGCGGCCGCGCGGCGGATTCCGGCCTGGGCATTGCCGTTGATACGGGCGGGGCCGCTTACATTACGGGTTCAACGACCTCGATAAATTTCCCTGTCGTCAACGCGTTTCAGCCGACAATCGCCGGTCTGGGAGACGCCTACGTAGCGAAGATAAATGAGACCGGATCGTCAATCTCGTGGGCTACTTACCTCGGCGGCAGTGGGAACGATACTGGACAGGGGATCGCGCTCGGCGCAACAGGCGAAATTTTTATCGCAGGCGGAACAACTTCGAACAATTTCCCGGTAAATAATCCGGTCCAAGCTTCGCTCAATGGAGCGCAGGACGCCTACATCGTGAGGATGAAAAATGACGGATCGGCGATAGATTTCTCGACATATCTGGGCGGCGCCGGGGCTGAGATAGCCGCCGCCATCGCGGTTGACGCCGCGGGCGCCGCATACGTCACCGGGCTGACTAATTCTGTGGATTTCCCGACGATCAGCGCGGTGCAATCAACGATCGGCGGTTCTCCGCCCTTCAGCAGCATCGACGCTTTCGTAACAAAATTGAACACGGGCGGGACAGCGATCATCTATTCAACCTATCTTGGAGGCGCCTCGACCGACCAGGGTTTCAGCATTGCGGTCGACACTGCGGCAAACGCATACGTGACCGGTATCACTTTATCTAGCAACTTCCCGACAACGCCGTCCCCGATACGCTCCACCGGCCCTTCCGACGCGTTCGTCACCAAACTTGGCTCGAGCGCCGATCTGGCGATCACTCTCAGCGGCGCGCCCAACCCGGTGATGGTCAAAAAAGAACTTACATATTCGTTGATTGCCGCCAATAACGGCCCTGATCCGGCCGGCGCCAGGGTCACCGTCACGCTGCCCCAGGGAGCGCCGCTGGTATCATTTGCGACAAGCATAGGCAGTTGTTCCGGCGAAAGCGTGATCAATTGCGAGCTCGGCGACCTCGCTCCCGGAAGCGCAGCCAGAATCACGATTATTGTCTCTCCGTCCAGCGTCGGAACGATCATCGCCGGCGCCAATATCACGGGCGGAACGTTGGACATCAATCCGGCGAACAATACGGCGACATTGGAGACCAAGGTTTCACCATCGCCTTCGATCTATGGGCGCGTCACGACTGAGGACGGCGCGGGTGTGAGCGGCGTAACCGTCGCGGTGGACGGATCGGGAAGACCGCCGGCGGTGACGGCCGGCGACGGCTATTATCAGGTCTCCGAACTGACAAAGGGAGAGAGCTACATAGTAACGCCGTCGCGACAAGGTTATGTATTCCATCCGCCGTCGCGCGAGATCAATAAGCTGCAAAGCGACCGGCAATCGAATTTCGGGGCAGTCGCCTGCTCATTCTCCCTTTCAACGACCAGCCTTAGCTTCCCCGCTACAGGCGGTATCGGCAATGTGACGCTCAAAAGTTCTGACAGTCAGTGCGCATGGACAGCGACGAGCAGTGCGCCGTGGATCCGACTCACTTCTGCGCCCGCAG
Organism: Blastocatellia bacterium; assembly: GCA_036565725.1. Classification (GTDB taxonomy): domain Bacteria; phylum Acidobacteriota; class Blastocatellia; order RBC074; family RBC074; genus JAJVID01. Next base: position 7,411 of record DATCXQ010000412.1, on the reverse strand, counting down.
GCAATGGCAGCGGACCAGTGAAATTCGAAGTCGAGCCGACAAACGCTTCGCGCAGCGGGATAATTACGATCGCCGGCCTCAGGCTCAAAGTATTTCAGGAGTTCAACGCCTGCAATTCTGTCAGTTTCAACGTGACTCCGCGCATCAATTTGCCGAGCGACTTTTACGGCGAACAAATTCTGGTTAAGGACTTCAATCAGGATTCGCTTCTCGACCTGGTCGCAATCAGGATCTTATCCGGGCAGAGAGGGTTGTCATTCTTTCCCGGCGCGAGCGATGGCGGGTTCGGGTCGCCAATCAATGTGTTGAATTTGCCTGGCGCCAACCCTTTTGTTAAAGACCTGACTACCGGTGATTTAAACGCTGACGGCGCGCCGGATATAGTGGCGATCAGCGAAGACGAGATCAGGGCAGACGGCTCCGGCTCCTGGAGTGTATGGACGATCCTGAGTAACGGCGCCGGCGGTTTTACATCGCCGATGCGTTATGCCCGCAGTCAATACCTGCAAGTTGCGACGACCGGCGACTTCAACAGCGACGGTATGACCGATCTTGTGGTAGCGATATTAGACGATGACACAGCCGACGCCCTCTTGTTTCTCAATGACGGGACTGGAAGTTTCGGGCAGCCGCAGGAGATCCAGCGAGACGAAACGTTTACGTCACATACCCATCTAAAAGTCGCGTCTACGGACCTCGACGGCGACGGCAAACTCGATCTGGTCTTCATCCATTTTTTGGGGGCGGCGATATACAAAGGTGACGGCGCCGGCGGATTTACTCCACGGCCCGGCGCCGGTCCCGGTTTCTTCATCACGGGCGCAATCGGCGATTTCAACGGTGACGGACGGCCAGACATTTTTGTCGTCGAACCAGGTAGCGGCGACAACCTTATAGTCTTTCTAAACGATGGAAACGGCGGATTCGGCGCGCAGGTCAGAACGCCTTCCCAGCAAGAAGCGTTCAGCGCTCAAGGCCCAATAGCCGAAGATTTCAACGGCGACGGTAAAACTGATGTCCTGATTAGAGCAGTCAGTCAGACTACTTTCAGAGAGACGGGGATCAGATTGTTCACCGCAACCGCTGGCGGCATGTTCAGCGAGCCGATCAGCTATCACCCGAGCGTTGCGGAGCGAGCCATGGCGACCACTGATTTCAACCATGACGGATTACCGGATATCTTTTCGTTGAACATTAACGGAGGGCTCACAATTGTGAGTACGCAAAGCGGCGGTTTCAACGCGCCTCGCGGATTCGTTTACTCTCCGCCTGGCCAATTTTTTCCGCAGTTCAGCGTGAGAGACCTGAAGTCGGGAGACCTCAACGGCGACGGAGCGCTCGATCTGGTGGTCGCAGCTTCTGGTTTAAGCGACGCCGCCATAATGTTCGGCGACGGCAATGGCGCATTCAACGCTCCTGTCTCAATCAATAGTGGCGTCACTGGCGCCGCCCCGGTCGCCGTCGAAATCCGCGATTTCAACAACAACGGCAGGCTGGACCTGGCGCTTCTCAACTCCAACACACGAGACCTCGTGATCCTGAACAACGCCGGACAGGGCGCATTTATGCCCGCCGCGAGGATCAGCGTCGGCGTCAACGCGACGGGGTTCGTATCGGCGGATTTCAACAATGACGGCAATCTCGATATCGTCGTCAGGGGAGAATCAAGCGGCCTGGCGCTTTATTTGGGTGACGGGGGGCTAGGTTTCACTCAGAGCGCCACCGGAATCGGCGGTAACATTACCAACGTCTTTTTCACCAGCGGCGATTTCAATGGCGACGGCAAGCGCGATCTGGCGATCTTTGACGATTTACAAAGCCAAACCGGCAATGGCGTCAATATCGCGCTCCTGCTCGGCGATGGTCAGGGCGGGTTTGGCCAACCGAGCAATGTGAGGATTCAGGAGCGCTTGATCTTTCTCAGCGCGGCTGATCTCAACCTGGATGGCCGGGACGATCTGATTTACACACATGAATTTATCGGCAACGTCGTGTTTGTGGTCTTGAGCAATCCCGAAGGAGGCTTCGGAGCGCCGACGCCTTACCAGGTCGGCGGCGGGACACGGTCTGTCGTATCAACAGACATCAACGGCGACGGCAAACTCGATCTGATCTCATCCAGTTTCGACACGGGAACCATATCGCTCCTGCTCGGCGACGGCGACGGTGGTTTCCAGCAGATGGGCTTGCCGGTCTTCGATTCTCCATCGATGATCGCCACAGGCGATTTCGATCAGGACGGTAGAATTGATCTAGCCATCCCGCGAAGCGGCGTCTCTATTATCGCGATCATTAACAATAGGTCGATGTGTATTCCTCAGAGCAGTGTGGCCCCCGCATCAGCGGCAAGTAAATTCTGATCCCGCGTAGCCCGCGATTCCATCGTCACACTGCTCTTGCAGACTTCACTGGCAAACACGCGGGTGAAGATCAAAGACAGCGCCAGCGCCGAAGGAATACAAATGGATAATGAACACAAAAAAGCGGGGATCTGAGATTGAATCTGATCCCCGCGTTCACTTTGTTGAGGACCCTCTCAACACAAGGAAAACCATATCGGAATCTACGTAAAAACAGCGTCATAGGTTCCGCTTGGCTGTGTGGAGTTTCACAACCGACATCACCACAGAGACGCGTGTCCGTCAGGACGGAGGCGCCTCGCTTCTTACCTAGACTGTCAGTGTAAGAAATCCTGAAATAGAATTTTCCATCTCGTTCGACTATTGATCCTTTTCGCTCTTTTCCCATACCCGCTTTCATACCCGCTTTGAACGGGTTTCTTGGTTGGTTGAGTTTAGGTGTGAAAAACAGGGTAAACGCTTTAAAATCCGAGCGTTGGAACGAGTCGATCTCGACACTGTATACGTCGAGCATCCGATTCAGGACCAAACGCCGCAGGAGATCGCGGCGAAAGCGGAAACCGCCATTGGCGAGATCGTCGCTAGACTCACGATCGGCGCCGATAAGGATCACTATGGACTATCGAAAACTCACGCTCCAACAGATCTACGCCGAGGCCGAAGCCGTCGCCGGCGACGCAAAGACTTTCTTCGGTCATTTGAACTCGGAGCAGCTCAACTGGAAGCCCGCCGCCGATTCGTGGAGCGTCGCGCAATGCCTCGACCATCTGATTTCGGCCAATCGTGAATACTACCCGGTCTTCGATCGGATACTGAAAGGCGAATATAGAAAGACGTTCTTGCATAGCATGCCGTTTCTTCCTGCCTTCTTCGGCCGCGTGATGATCAATGCGGTTTCGCCTGACTCTCAGCGGAAGTTCAAAGCCCCTGGCGCCATGCGGCCTTCGTCAAGCTCGATTGATTCGCAAATTGTCGATCGCTTCATCGCCCATAAGCGCGCGACGCTGGCAATGATGAAGTCGCTGGAGGGCAGGGGCCCGTCGGGGATAATCATCACGTCGCCTTTCGCGGGCGCGGTGGTTTACAGCCTCCTCGACGCGTTTCGGCTCGTCGTGGCTCATGAGCGACGCCACTTCACCCAGGCCCGGCGGGTGATGGAGACACACGGATTTCCACCCGCGTCTCCGAGTTAGCGCCGCGAGCGGCGCTGACTTGGGGATCGTCCGCACAGGTGGAAAAAAATCAATGAGGGGGCTTTTTATTTTTCATTTCCCATATTACATTCATCGTTTGTCATTGCCTGAGCCAATCTCTTCCAATGGCAAATAATATCTGCAAAACAAAATGGAAAGATAAACCGCGGCGGGCTTTGCCCGCCTATTAATTTGTGGATGGGAGGGAGTATGCAAGAACCGATTGAAGCTGTCGGAGCGGCGACGGCGGCCAAACCGAGCAGGTCCTCGGGATTCTGGGCGACGTTGCGGGAGGCGGTGCGCGGGTCGGAGCAAAATTTCACCGAGGGCGGCATTGGCCGCGCGATCTTCCTGCTTTCCGTTCCGATGGTGCTCGAGATGATGATGGAGTCGCTCTTCGGCATCGTCAACGTCTACTGGGTGGCGCATCTGGGCAAGGAGCAGGCGGCGGCGGTCGGCGTCACCGAATCGTTATTAACCATAGTATTCACGGTCGCGATCGGATTGAGTATGGGGACGACGGCGATGGTCGCGCGACGCATCGGGGAGAAAGACCCCGAAGGCGCGGCCCGAGTCGCCGAGCAATCAATTTTGATGGGCATTATGATTTCGATTCCCATCGCCGTCGTCGGCGCGCTCTTCAGCAAACAGTTGTTTCGGGTGATGAACGCCGAGGCAGGCGTGAGCGCGGCGGGCGAGGGTTATATGGCCGTCATCTTCGGCGCGAACTTGGTGATCATGCTGCTGTTTCTGATCAACGCGATCTTTCGCGGCGCGGGCGACGCCGCGATCGCTATGCGGGCGTTGTGGGTCGGCAATCTGATCAACCTCGTACTCGATCCTTGCCTGATCTTCGGCCTTGGGCCGTTTCCCGAACTGGGCGTGACCGGATCGGCCATCGCCACAACCATCGGTCGCGGCTGCGCTGTAATATATCAATTCACCCAACTCTCGGGTGGCGGGAGCCGCGTACCCGTCAGGTTCAACCGGCTGGTTCCGGATTTCGGCCTGATGAAGAGTCTGCTGCGCATCTCGCTCGGCGGGATGTTCCAGTTTCTGGTGGCGACCGCAGCCTGGATGGGATTGATGAGCATCGTCGGACTGTTCGGCGCCGCGGCGCAGGCCGGTTACACGATCGCCGTCCGCATCATCGTGGTCACCATCCTGCCCTCGTGGGGAATGAGCAACGCTGCGGCAACGCTGGTCGGACAGAACCTCGGCGCGCGAAAACCGGAACGCGCCGAGAAATCGGTCTGGCTGGCAGGACACAGCAACGCGATCTTTCTGACCGCTGTCGCCGTCATTTTCATCGTCTTCCCTGAATTCCTGATTCGCATCTTCACGGATGATCAGACGGTCATCCCCTACGGAGTTAATGCGCTGCGGTACATCAGCTACGGCTATGCATTTTACGGCTACGGAATGGTGATGGCGGCGGCGTTCAACGGCGCGGGCGACACCTACACTCCCACGGTAATTAACCTGATCTGCTTCTGGGCGATCCAAATCCCGCTGGCTTACACGCTGGCGAAATGGACCGGAATGCAAACGACGGGCATCTTCCTGGCGATCACCATTGCGGAATCGATCCTGGCCGTGATCGCGATGTTTGCCTTCAGACGCGGGACGTGGAAAGAGCAAAAAGTTTAAATAGCCAATATAGGGTAAGAAGGGAGTGGGGAATGGGGAGTAGGGTAGGAAGTGGGAAATAGTATCTTTTCCCCATTCCCCACTCCCCATTCCCCATTCCCCATTCCCCACTCCCCATTCCCCATTCCCATCTTGCTTTTTTTGCTTCCCTTTGACCGCTTCACAAAGCCCTTCGCGAGGCCACATGCGCAGGCCGAAATTTTTAATTCCCCTGACTATCTTTTTTCGTATTCCCTGTCTCTAGTCAAATGCAGGTGGAATGAAGAACGCGACCTGAGCGATGCGTATGGCCGAGACAAGACCGGAAAACCTGCCCGACGAGATGCTGGCGATTGCGGCTATACTGGGCGATTTGCGCTCATTCGACGCGCTGGCCTTGCGCTATCGCGCGGCGGCCTATCGCGTGGCGCAATCAATTGCGGGCAGTGAATTGGCCGAGGACGCCGTGCAGGAGTCGTTGTTGCTGGCTTTCAAAGCCTTGCCCTCGATTGAAGAGCCGGCGAAGTTCGCTTCATGGCTTTACGCTATAGTCCGGCGCGTGGCCCTGAGGATGAGCCAGCGCTCGCGGCGGGAGCGCAGCCATCGAGTCGATCTAGATGAGGCGTTGATCGAGCATAGCGAAGCGTTCGCGCGACCGCTCGCGCCGCGCGACGCGTTTGAAGAATCCTGGGTGCGGGCCGCCGTTGACGCGCTCGATGAAGACCACCGTTTGATCTTGAAGCTGCGTTTTTATGACGAGATGCCCTTGAAGCGGATCGCCGATTTCCTGGACCTGCCTCTGACGACCGTGAAATGGCGGTTGCATAGGGCGAAACAATTGCTGCGTGAAAAACTCGAGCCGGAGAAGGAGGGCTTGCCTAAGCGAGCCAGCTCGACAGTCAAAAATTGAAACATCGGAGGCCGAAATGGAAAGAGAACAGGAACTCAAGAAGCTGATCAACGTTTTGCACCGGACCGCGCGCTCGGCGACGCGCGTCCAATGGATGAACGCGGGAGAGGGCGAGTCCCGCTTCGCCGTCTCGCAATTTAATAAAATCCTCGCCAGATTGGGCGAACTCGATCCGAACGTCAATAACGTCTTCGGGCCGCTGGCCGAGGACAGCTCGCTTATAACGGTCGCCATGGCTTGCCGCCAGGTCGTCTCTTATTACGAAGACGAAGTGAAAGTAGAAGACGAATCCTGGACGCGCGGCTTTGCCGCCGGATTCAAAGTCCCGGGCTGGGGCGCCGGCGTCGATTTCAACCCAGAAGAGCTGGGAAATTGGATCCGCGACTGGATGAACGAATGGGGCCGCCGTGAACGCGAACGGCGAGCCGAAGGGAAGCAGTGCGGGTGACGATTGCGGAATGCGGAATGCGGATTATGGATTGCGGATTGATGCGATGAGCGCTCAAGAAACGAAGGTAAGAGAAACATCAACGCAATCAGCGATCGAATTGTCTGATACCGGAAATCCGCAGTCCGCTAATGGTCTTCGAGAAATAAGCGCAACATTGCAATGCATAGCGCGCCGCGATACAAGTCGGACAATGAACGACGGCGCCCCAAAAGTTGTCGCATTTATTTCTCGAAGACCATTAGTCGTTACGTCAACGTAGTAACGGCTAAAGTCGTTACTACTTGGCCCGTCGCTCTATGGCGCTGGCGATTGCGACTGTCGTCCGTCCAGGAAGATTGTCCATTCCTTGACGTCGGCCACTTTCATAACGTCCTGCGTCGTCCAGGGGTCTTCCCGGTACATCTCCCAGACCTGATCCGCATTATCCGCCTTGACGATGACCAATGACCCGGTCCGGTCCGCGAACGGCCCGCCGAGGATGATTATCCCTGTTTCGAACAGCGCGTCCATATAGCGCGCGTGATCGTCCCAGAAGGGCTGTTCACGCGCCGTCTTCGCCGAGTCCCAGAGCGAGCCGGGCCGCAGAAACGCGGCATAGTATGTTGTATACGTCGCCATTTTGCGTCTCCATTTGAAATTACATTACTGACAACTGAAATACGACGCGCGCTATCCTACTGTCAGACCGCTGAGCTGTCCATTTAGAGCGAGTTGCGATTGCGTGCACGGAACGTGACGGTAGGCGCCTCACTCGGAACGCAAAAGATTTGGGTAATGACAAGCCTCAGGGTGGCGCTTCTTCGTCGCGGAGCGACGGTTGAACTTAGGCCGGCGTTTTAACGCCGGTGTCGAGTGTGGGAGAAATCCG
>DATCXQ010000410.1:0-5848 GCA_036565725.1 Blastocatellia bacterium | reverse complement strand
GGGCGGCCGCCGTTTCATTCGAAACCTTTCTTGCCGTGGTACATCGCGTCATAGTTGCGCGCCTGGCTGTCTTCGGCCGGCCCATCGCCCGCCGGCGTATTCTCCGTTTTCGCGCGCACTTCAAGCCACTCGATTGTGAAGATCGCGAAATTGGTCGGCTCGGCGCCGTACTCTTCACAGACCGCAAGATGCCGGCGATAGTCGCGTGAGCAAAGCCCCATTTGTTCGCTCGTTATTTCGGCAAGCAGGCGTTTTCGGTTCTGCGTCTGTGGCGCGTTCCTTGCCGAGGCCCTGGGTAATCGAATCATTTGATCATCTCTCTTAATGGTTCGGTATCTTGTCCGTTCATCCCTTTGCTTTAGCCCGAGGCGCTGCGGCGAATCCGGGCCGGAGGAAAATCATGATTATTAACCTGATAGATCTGGCGGAAGCAGGCGAGCGCCTGGACGCAGGCGAGCAAGCGTATGAGTACCAGACCGATAACAAGGCGCTGCGGCTTCTGGGGCCGGCATGCGGATTCGGAGCTGATTACCTGCGGCGACTTCGAGGGGAGGGACTTTATGCGGAAACTCTCGATGAGGCGATCGCGCATGCCCGGACCAAAAATGCCGCTCTAACCGGCGTCTGGTTCGTGAAGCGATAACAGAGCGCCGACTGCGGCGCCGCCATTGGAACAACGGCTGTCCGCCTGCTGTAACACTCGAAACTCGCATAACGTCATTGACTCGCCTCATTTTTTCTTTTGAACTGCGTCGTGTTCGTACAGCATGGCCTCCATTTCATCACGCTCGGACGTCGTCGCCAGTCGCTCCTGGCCATGTGCGACAGGCCTTTCATTACTCGACCAACTTGTTGACAGCGCCGCAGCCGGGTGTTGTGGCGCCCCTTCTGTCGCGTCACGTTCGGCGGCGGCTTCGATCCATCCGGTCGTTTTTTCGCAACGATCGCAATGCCGGTAGACGGGGCCAATGCCATCTCGGATCGTTCTCGCTTCCACTTCTGTCAGGATTTCCGACATAGTATTGCCGCAACGCCCACATTCGATTTGAAGCTTTCGGTCCTTCATAAAGACTCCTCCATGTGTGAATCATCGATCTTCTTCAACGCTCGACTGAACGTTCGGTTCTCGCGCCATGACTTCAGCCACAACTTGATCGCGGCGCCCACGAGCTTAATGATTACCCGCCGATTTTGCGCGGCCACTTTCAGCCATGCCCAATGCCCTATTTGCGGGAAATAGATCCCACGGAAACTCAGGCGCCCCAGGAGCAAGCTGATCCGCAGCCATACCGGACTCTGCGATAGCGAATCAACCGCGCGCGAGATCGCCGCCTGGTTGTACGAATCTGTCCAGGCTTGTCTGACTTCGGCCTGCGCCTGCGCGCTGGTCATCTTCAGCGGCGTGTGCGCCATTTGATAAGGGGCGAAATCCATCCAGTGCTTTGGACGTGTTAACCGGCCTGCCGCCTTTAGGCGGTCGTATAAAGGCGTCGATGGGAAGGGCGTCAATTGTCCGAAAACGGGCAGACCTGCGGGCCACTGGCGAAGTTGATCGAGCGTCCGCCGCGATACGCCTGGCGTGTCGTTGTCCAATCCGAATATGAAGGAAGTGATCGCGAGCAGGTTGCGCCGGGCAAGCCGCTCCAATACCGCGCCGTACTCGCCAGGTTTGATGAAATTCTTGTTCACGTCGTCCAGATTGGCCGGGTCTATGGACTCCATGCCTATAAAGATCCACTTGCCGCCCGAGGCCTGAATCAGGTCGAGTAGCTCTTCGTCACGCAGCAGATTGGCGCTGATCTGCGCCGTCCAGTAGACTTGCGCGTCTGCGGCGATGATGTCGCGCAGCAGCGATTTTGTACGCTTGATATTAATGGCGAAGTTATCGTCAATAAAAAATACCGCGACTTGTCCACTTTCCCTCTCGGCGCGAGCTTTCAACCGCAGCAGCTCATCAACCACGCTCTCATTGGTGCGGAACCTGATCGAATCGCCGAAAAAACCCGTCACTGTGCAGAACTCGCAGCCGTAAGGGCAACCGCGTCCCGACTCAACCGGAATAATGCGAAACGACTTCCATCCGCCGCCTACGCGCTCAAGCATCGGCGCCAGGAAGTTGGGAATGATGTTGAATTGATCGAGATCCATTGATTCCCAAGGGATTGACGGATAGGGTTGCAGGCTCGGCTTGCGTTCCTTGCCCGCCGCGTCCACCGGCGCATAGGTCTCTTTGAGTCGCCCCTGCGCCGCATCCGCGACGATTTGCGGCCAGGTCTCGTCGGCTTCGCCGAGCGCGACTGCGTCGGCGTGTCTCGGCCCGCCGTCCCGGCCGAGGGCCTCGTCCGGCGCCTCGGTTACGTGCGGGCCGCCCATCACCACCGGCACGCCGGCCGCGCGCACCGCGTCAGCCATCCGGTATGCCTTCGCGACCATTCTGGTCATCGCTCCGATGCCAACCAGCCCAATCTCCTGCTCACGCACGAACCGGGCGAGTCCCTTTTCGTCCAGAGCCTGCGCATTGCCGTCAATCAGTAATACCTCGTGTTCGGGAGGCGTCAGGGCTTTGAGCAGAAACATCCAAAGGTGCGGCATGAAATTGCGCGTCACCCCGTTGTCGGGATTGTATAGCAGGATTTTCATCGAGTCCTTTATCGGTCGGCTCTTTCAGTTGATGGCGGGAGATGTCGATAACGTATGATGGTTAGTCATCGACACGAAAGAATTCTTATTGGTGAGCTGTTTACCTCAGATGCGCCGGATAAATTCCAGAGGAACTGAAAAAGGAGCGAGCTAAACTCTATTCTCTGTCAATATGATGCATAAAAGAGGCCTTGTCAAATTTTGCCCCGGTCAAATCAGATTGAGAAGCGATGCATTATTTTCTCGCGTGAACAGAGCAGAGAATAGTTCCCCTATAGTAGGCGCAAGATTGGGAAACCGTTTTGACGCCTGCCTACACTCATTTCTTTCGTCGCCGAGTACCATCTGTCTTTGACTGCTTGCATCTTTGATTCAAGCAGCGTAGCCTGAAAGAAGATCAACAAACTGATTAATCACTGTCGCTTTCACGCCACTGAATTCTCTCTGCCGAGATCACGCCACTGATTAGTCCTCAACAACGGGCAATTCCATCCGGAAGGATTCAACATGTCAACACTGCGCCTCGCGCTGAAGCGATTGCTCTATCCTGACAATAATGTGAGGGGGAGCTTATGAAAAACCAACCGGGAACGATCGCGGGATCCTCCGTGTTAACGGAGCAGGACAATGAATGGGTACGCCAGAGGCGCGAAGAACTACAAAAGGATGCCACAGTCTTTGCGGCTCAACTTGCCGCGTTGGAGCAGGAATACGCCCGCTCCCCCGCGCTACTCAAAATGCTCGGCCGAGCGTTTGGATTCGGAGCGGCCGGAAAGCTGGAGCGGGCGCGGTTCAAGGTCAGTTACAAGCGAGAGCAGTTAGCCGAATTCGAGTCCCTACATCCCGACGGACGCCCGGAGCGGTAATTTCGTGATCGTGAATTGAGATCGGCGCCGTAGTTCGGCCACAAATCTGCGGCTACGACTGAGAGCGCGCATGGATAAGCCGGCGCACCTTATCAGAGAACAGGACGTCTATCTTCTGTGGCTCAATGACCGCCGTCACCTCTCCGAAGCCGAAGGTCGGATGCGCCATCGTCTGCCCTTTACGATATGTGCGCGTCCAATCGTAAGGCGCGCTGTCTTTAGTTGAGGGGCGGGAGCCCGTCCGCGTTTTGCCTTTTTTGAATGCGGTGTTTACGCCGCATCGCGGGCAGTTCACGCGCAAAACTTGACCTCGTTTGTTGAGCGAGACCACCACGTGACCCCGTTCCTCGCCGCATGGCGCGCATAATTTCTCCACCCGATCACCGACCGCGTATTGATGTTCTTCCATAAACTTTCCTGTCTTTCTGTGTCGTGGCGCTGATTGGCTTATCGCTACTCAGCCCGCGACGGGTCAATTCTTGGCGTGCGAGCCTTCTGACCTGAGAACAATCCATTATCCAAGGCGTCGCATTTCTCGCTTCGGAGAACCATGCTGCCCCTTCCCCGCGCTCATAATAAATCCCACCGACATCACTGAGCGCTGCCGCCGCCTGTAAGTCTTTGGAAACGACACTGGCCGCGACCCGAACAAACACTTTCTCCAACGCGCCGACTGCGGCTTTCACGATGGCGTGGTGAGAGCTATCTTCGATCAGGTTGATCAGCGGTTTGACGGCTTGCGCGTCGCCGATCTCACCGAGCGCCTGCGCCGCTTCCTTCCGAGCCAGGTGAGATTCATCAACGAGCGCCGCCATCAGCGCGGCCAGCGCCCGTGGGTTTCGTGACCTGCTCAGCCCTTTGATTGCGCGCCGCCGAATTTGAACGTCGCTCGACTTAAATCGTCGTAAGTTCCACCACAACATAGCTCCCCTTCTTTGGCTCAATCCAGCGTTGTCCGGGTTACGCTCATCGCGAGCACTCGCTTGAGTTCCTTCCCTGTGATGCCAAAAAACGACGCCATCTGTTTAAGTTGTTCTCGCCCGGTATAATCAGCCGGCGTTGAGCAAAACCGCTCGATCCCGGGGGTGAAATCCACACATCTCATTTTCTTTGGCGTCGTGTGTCCCCTGGAACAGCGTCCGTCCGCCTGCTGGAGCACACAAAATTCACACAACGTCATGGGGGCGCCTCATTCCGTATTATGGTCGGGCTTAAAATCACTATTGATTCTGGCGTTCGCAACCTGTTGTTTGACCAGGATAATCGCATGCTCGCAATTAGCCGGATTATTGTACCCTTCGGCTGATTCGGCCAGAATCTTTCCGTTGTTTGCTTTAAAGCGCCAACGAAACTCAAGCCTTTCGTCTTTATAGATTTCGAACTCTGCCATCACTTTCCTTTCCGGCGCCTCGGGTTACGGTAAACGCGTCCACTAGTCGCCGAGGCTTGCGACAGATGTTAGATCGGTTACTTCTAGATTTGTTTCTCCGGCGTCAGCCTGCCGGCCGTCGCCTCGATTATCGCGTCCACTTCTCAAATCCAAGACCTGTGGCGTGTGTTCAAAATTGATCAGCCCGCGCTCGACCTCTTCGATCGCGATGCGCGTCGCCCTCGTATTTGAATTTTGAATGAGCGGGCGCGCGCCTTTGTGAAGCTGTTTGGCGCGCTGAGCGGCAATCAATACCTTGAGGAATCTATTATCGCCTATGTCATTATTCATTGTGTTAGTCTGTTGTTGCTCTTATATCGATCAATGAGAAGCGTCTTCAATTCTTTCAGTTCGCGGAGCGAAGCTGGAAACCGCCGCCGGCTCCAAGTCGAAGGTCTCAAACACAGAGTCGGGATTCGTGATAGCCAGCAAATACTGCAGTCGATTGTTGGGATGGAGCAACTTGACGTGTCCATTCACCCGTCGCAGCGCCGTATAGCAGGAGATACGCTCACCCGGCCCGCGGCTATCCATCATACTTGACTCTCGCCAGGTTGACGATCAGCTTATGAACTCCAGCGTCAATCGCGCCCGTGACATGCCTTCTGAATCGCGCATTTTCATTCAATGCCAGGTTGCCCTCGAGATCCAGAACTGTGACGTCATTTATCGTCCGTTCAATAATGTTCATCCGCATTCCTTTCCGGTCGGAGACGGTTAAAAGTCCATGCCGCCCGCGGCGCCGGGCATTGCTGAGGCGGCGGCGTCTCCGGGGAAGTCCGAAATCATCGCCTCGGTGGTAAGCAGCAGGCCCGCGATCGAAGCAGCGTTTTGCAACGCCGCGCGCGTGACCTTGGTCGGATCTATGACGCCGGCCTTAACCAGATCCTCGAACTCTTCCGTCAGCGCGTTG
>DATCXQ010000397.1:0-19639 GCA_036565725.1 Blastocatellia bacterium | reverse complement strand
CGCCGCAGTGGCTCCTGCCGGGGGCGCGGCCGCGGCCGCGGCCCCGGTCGTAGAAGAGAAAGACACTTTTGACGTGATCCTGACAGCGGCCGGCGCCAACAAGATCAATGTCATCAAGGTCGTCCGCGAGCTTACCGGCCTCGGACTAAAGGAAGCTAAAGACCTCGTAGACGGCGCCCCGAAGCCCGTCAAGGAAGGCGTCTCTAAGGATGATTCCGAGAAAATGAAGAAACAACTCACCGACGTCGGCGCGTCGGTCGAATTGAAGTAATCCTCGATGACAAGCGGATCAGACGGGCAAGTAGTGATCCGCGCCCTTTGCGGATAGCTACTTGCCTTTCAGTTTGCCGTCGGAGTCTGCTCAAGGGCTCTTTTGCATCGCAAGTTATTCCCGCATCTGCCTCGCGATTTGTGAAGGTTCGGAGCTTTGACTATACTTGTAGAGTATCGGGATATCGGCAAACTTCAAACAACTCTTTATGACTCGACCGCGTGGCGCGCGGCAGGGGGGTTGTGCCCCTGCCGCCTCTTTGCCATGCGCAGAAAGAAATAATCAACCTAATTCTGAGCTGAAAATTATGGTCGGCCAGCCGCCAGCGCGGTACCGCTCAAGCTGCCACGCGGCTGACCGATGAGACAGCCGCGCGGCAGCTCGCGTGGCGCTGATGGCGCATTGCTCAAAGGAAGTGACATTCAATGGCTACCGAAATAATGAAACCCAACGCCAGTATCGGCCTAGTCGGTGGGAACGGTCACGAACCTCGGTACGATTTCTCGAAGATTCGCACCTCGGTCCGCATTCCGAACCTCATCGAAGTGCAACGCGAAAGCTATGACCGCTTCCTGCAGATGGATTTGCTTCCGCCGGAGCGTGACAACACCGGTCTGCAGGCGGTCTTCAGATCAACCTTTCCGATCACCGACTTCCGAGACACGTCGTCGCTGGAATTCGTCGAGTATCGCATCGGCAACTGGCAGTGCAAATGCGGCCAGTTGCAAGGACTGCATCACCTGCGCTCCAACTGCCGCCAGTGCGGCGCGGTGATCAAAGTCAACCCGCTCTCTTCCGAAGACGTGGTCTGCAAACAGTGCGGGACTTACAACCGCAACGTCGTCAACACCTGCGACAACTGCGGCGAGCCGGTCGGCTTGAAGCACAAATATGATGTGCAGGAGTGCCAGGAGCGCGGGATGACCTACTCCGTGCCGCTGCACGTTAAAATCCGCCTGACTGTCTGGGACAAGGACGAAGAGACGAGTCAGAAATCGATTCGCGACATCAAAGAAGAAGAGGTCTATTTCGGCGACCTGCCGCTGATGACCGAAAACGGCACCTTCGTCATCAACGGCACCGAACGCGTCATCGTCTCTCAGCTCCACCGATCGCCCGGAGTCTTCTTCGAGAAGGCTCAGAACAACACATATTTTCTGGCGAAGCTGATTCCCTACCGAGGGTCGTGGGTCGAATTCGAATACGACGCGAAAAACCTGCTCTATGTCCGCATTGACCGCAAGCGCAAATTCCTGGCGACAATCTTCCTGCGCGCCTTGGGACTGAAGAACGACGAGGACATTCTGCGCGCGTTCTACACCGTCGACAAGATTCGCGTCGCGGGCAGCCAGCTTTACTGGCAGGTCAGCCCCGGTATTATCGGCGCGCGCGCCTCGTCCGACATCGTCGACAAGAAGGGCGAAGTGGTAGTCAAGAGCGGCAAAAAGATCGGCCAGTCGTCCTACGACGCGCTCGTCGCCGCGAAGATCACGGAGATCCCGGTCAAGACCGAAGACCTCGCCGGCGCATACACGCTCACCGACCTGGTCAACACAGCCGACGGCGAAGTGATCGCGGAAAGCAACACCGAATTGACGCCGGAAACGATCGCCAAGGTCATCGAGGCGGGCATTGAGACAATTGAGATATTCTTCTCCGACAAGGACGACGCCGGCCCCGTCATGAGCCTGACGGTTAAGAAGGACACGATCAAATCGCCGCAGGAGGCGTTGATCGAGATCTATCGTAAGATGCGTCCGGGCGACCCCCCGACGCTGGAAACCTCGCAGGCGCTCTTTCATGGGATGTTCTTCGACGCGCGCAAATTCGACTTCTCGCGCGTCGGTCGTCTCAAATTCAACATCAAGATGGGTCGGCGCGAGCGAGAGCGCCTGGACGATCCGCTGCTCTCGCCGCCGGACTTCTTCGACGTGATCGATTATGCGCTGAAGCTCAAGAAACTGGGCGGCAGGGGCGAGCCGGTCGTGACCCCCGACGGGCGCACGGTCTATTACGCCGACGACGACATCGACCACCTCGGCAACCGCCGCGTCCGCGCCGTGGGCGAACTGCTGGAGAACCAGTTCCGGCTCGGCCTCGTGCGAATGGAGCGCGCGATCAAGGAGAAGATGTCGATCCATCAGGAGATGCAGACGGCGATGCCGCGCGACCTGATCAACGCCAAGCCCGTGACCGCGGCTGTGCGCGAATTCTTCGGCTCCAGCCAGCTCTCGCAGTTCATGGACCAGACGAACCCGCTCTCGGAGATCACGCACAAGCGGCGCCTCTCGGCGCTCGGCCCCGGCGGGCTCTCGCGCGAACGCGCGGGGTTCGAGGTGCGCGACGTGCATCCGACGCATTACGGCCGCATCTGCCCGATCGAGACGCCTGAAGGCCCGAACATCGGCCTGATCTCGTCGCTCTCCTGCTTCGCGCGGATCAACGAGTTCGGATTCATCGAGTCTCCGTACCGCAAGGTCGAGAACGGACGCGTGATCGATTACGTGAAGATATCGAACCCGGGCGACACCGAGTTCAAACCGAACGATCATGTGCCGGAAGAGGTCGCTGCGCGCGCCAACAAGAAGTTGCGCGAAGGCCAGAAGGCGGCGAGCTCCGAGCCGTACCCGTTCTACCTCTCGGCCTGGGAGGAAGACAAATACGTCATCGGCCAGGCGAACATTGAACTCGACAAGGACGGCAACCTGGTGGGCGAACGCGTCAACGCGCGGAAGGCAGGCGAATTCATCCTGGCAATGCGCGAGGAGGTGCAGTTCATGGACGTCAGCCCGAAACAACTCGTCTCGGTCGCGGCCAGCCTGATTCCCTTCCTCGAGAACGACGACGCCAACCGCGCGCTGATGGGATCGAACATGCAGCGCCAGGCCGTGCCGCTGCTGCGCGCCGAGGCGCCGCTGATCGGCACCGGCATGGAGACCGTCACCGCGCAGGATTCCGGCGCTGTGGTCGTCGCCAAGCGCGACGGGATAGTCGACGTCGTGGACTCCGAGCGCGTCATCATCCGCGTCGACCACAACGTCGACGGCACGCTCTCGCGCGAGGTGACGGCGGACATCTACCCGCTGATCAAGTTCAAACGCTCGAACCAGAACACGTGCATCAACCAGAAGCCGATCGTCAAAAAGGGCGAGCGCGTCAAGAAGGGCAGCGTGATCGCCGATGGCCCTTGCACAGACGGCGGCGAACTGGCCCTGGGCCGCAACGTTCTCGTGGCGTTCATGCCGTGGCGCGGTTACAACTTCGAGGACGCGATCCTGATCTCCGAGAAGATGGTCAAGGGCGATTACTACACCTCGATCCACATCGAGGAGCTCGAGATCGAGGCCAGAGACACCAAGCTCGGCCCCGAAGAGATCACCCGCGACATCCCGAACGTCGGCGAGGCGGCGCTGCGCGACCTCGACGAGAGCGGCATCATCCGCATCGGGGCCTACGTCAAACCCGGCTCTATCCTGGTCGGCAAGGTCACGCCGAAGGGCGAGACGCAGTTGACGGCGGAGGAGAAACTGCTCCGCGCGATCTTCGGCGAGAAGGCCGGCGACGTGCGCGACGCGTCCTTGACCTGCCCGCCGGGCATCGAGGGCACCGTCGTAGACGTCAAGGTCTTCACCCGCAAGGGCCAGGACAAGGACATCCGCAGCCTTTCGATCGAGACCGCCGAAGAGGAGAAGATGCGGAAGAACCTGGCCGACGAAATCCGCATCCTCGAAGAGGAGCGCAATAAGCGAATCTACGAACTGCTCGAAGGGCGCAAGCTCGAATCCGACCTGATCTTCCGCGCGCGCACCGTCGCCGTCAAAGGCGCCAAGCTAACGCGCGAGATGCTCGAAGGCATGGACATCGGCGCGCTCAAGCGGATCGAGGTCAGCGGCGCGCGCGACGTCGCCACCGAGATCAAGGACCTCGAACAGCGCACTGAACGCCAGATCGCCATTCTCGAACACCTCTATCAGGAGAAGATAGACAAGATCAAGAAGGGCGACGAGCTGGCGCCGGGCGTTATCAAGATGGTCAAGGTCTTCATCGCGATGAAGCGCAAGCTGTCGGTAGGCGACAAGATGGCGGGCCGCCACGGGAACAAGGGCGTCATCGCGCGCATCCTGCCCGAAGAGGATATGCCCTACCTGCCTGACGGGACTCCGGTCGAAATCGTTCTCAACCCGCTCGGCGTGCCCTCGCGCATGAACGTCGGCCAGATCCTCGAAACGCACCTGGGCTGGGCCGCGCACGTGCTCGGCCTGAGCTTCGCCACGCCTGTATTCGACGGCGCGCCGGAGATCGAAATCAAGCGTTTCCTGCAAGAGGCCGACGGCAAGCTGCGGTCCGAAGGGTCGCCGCAGATGATCAACGACTCGGGCAAGACGATCCTCTACGACGGCATGACGGGAGAGGCTTTCGAGCAGAAGGTTACCGTAGGGTACATCTACATGCTCAAACTCTCGCATCTCGTCGACGACAAGATTCACGCGCGCTCGATCGGCCCTTACAGCCTGATCACGCAACAGCCACTCGGCGGCAAGGCGCAATTCGGCGGCCAGCGCTTCGGCGAAATGGAGGTCTGGGCGCTGGAAGCTTACGGCGCGGCGCACATCCTGCAAGAGTTGCTGACGGCGAAATCGGACGACGTGGCCGGACGCTCGAAGATTTACGAGGCCATCGTCAAGGGCGAGACCGACTTCGAGCCTGGCCTGCCCGAATCGTTCAACGTGCTGGTGCGCGAACTGCAATCGCTCTGTCTCGACGTCGAGCTGCGCCGCCGCGACGGGCAGGAGGCTTAATCGTGAATGGGGCCTATGGGACCTATAGGACTTATAGGAACCCATGAAGCCATAAGTCCTATAGGTCCTATGAGTCCCATAAGTCCCATTCCGAGGAGGGAATGAGTGAAATGATCAGATATACAGGCGAAAAAACGCTTACACCGGATTTCGAAGCGATTCGCATCAGTCTCGCTTCGCCCGAGAAGATTCGTTCGTGGTCGCATGGCCACGTCACGAAACCGGAAACGATCAACTACCGCACATTCAAGCCCGAGCGCGACGGGTTGTTCTGCGCGCGCATCTTCGGTCCTGTGACCGACTGGGAGTGCCTGTGCGGAAAATACAAACGCATGAAGCATCGCGGCGTGATCTGCGACAAATGCGGCGTCGAGGTCACACAGGCGAAAGTCCGCCGCGAGAGGCTGGGCCACATCGAGCTGGCCAGCCCCTGCTCTCACGTCTGGTTCTTCAAAGGTCTCCCGTCACGCATCGGGCACCTGCTCGACATCCCCCTGCGCGAACTCGAGAAGGTACTCTACTTCGAGAACTACATCGTCATCGCGGACAAGGAGGATATCGACAGCCTGGGCCTTCCTCTCAAAGAGCGCGAGATGGTCACCGACGAACGCTACCGGCAGCTCAAGCAGGAATTCCCCGGCAAGTTCACCGACGAGGTCTGCAAGATGGGGGCGGAAGCCATCAAAACTCTGCTCCAGAAGGTCGACGTCGATGACCTGGCCGAAGAGCTCAGGTACAAGATGAAGAATGAGACGAGCCAGCAGAAGAAGCTCAAATTCTCGAAGCGGCTCAAAGTCGTGGACTCGTTCCGCAAATCGGGCAACAAGCCGGAGTGGATGATCCTGGACGTGATCCCGGTCATTCCGCCGGAGCTGCGCCCGCTCGTCCCGCTCGACGGCGGACGCTTCGCCACGTCGGATTTGAACGACCTCTATCGCCGCGTCATCAACCGCAACAACAGGCTTTCGAAGTTGATCGAGTTGAAGGCGCCCGAGGTCATCGTCCGCAACGAGAAGCGAATGCTCCAGGAGGCCGTGGACGCGCTGTTCGACAACGGCCGCCGCGGTCGCGTGCTGCGCGGCGTCAACAACCGCCCGCTCAAATCGCTCTCGGACACGCTCAAGGGTAAACAGGGGCGCTTCCGCCAGAACCTGCTGGGCAAGCGCGTCGATTATTCGGGCCGTTCGGTGATCGTCGTCGGCCCCGAGTTGCAACTGCACCAGTGCGGCCTGCCGAAGAAGATGGCCCTGGAGCTTTTCAAGCCGTTCATCTACAACCGGCTCGAAGCCGAAGGCCACGCCGCGACGATCAAGCAGGCCAAAGAGATGGTCGAGCGCCACGACGACGTGGTCTGGGACATCCTCGAAAAGGTGATCAAGGATCACCCGGTGCTGCTCAACCGCGCGCCGACGCTCCACCGCCTGGGCATCCAGGCGTTCGAGCCGGTGCTGGTCGAGGGCAAGGCGATCAAGATTCACCCGCTCGTCTGCACGGCCTTCAACGCGGACTTCGACGGCGACCAGATGGCCGTCCACATCCCGCTCTCGCCCGAGGCGCAGATCGAGGCGCAGGTCCTGATGCTCGCGTCGAACAACATCCTGTCGCCGGCTTCGGGGCAACCCATCGCCGTGCCGACGCAGGACATCGTGCTCGGCTGTTACTACATGACCCGCTCGGTGGAGGGCGCGAAGGGCGAGGGCCGCGCGTTCGCCACGGCGGAAGAGGTGATGCTCGCGCTCGACGCCAAGGAGGTCACCACACAGACCAAGATCCGCCTGCGGTACAAAGGCCGTTTGATCGACCTCGACACCGAGCGCGACTCGCAGGACGTGATCAAGGCAACGGTCAGCGAGGTCAACCGCACGATCAACACGACCGTCGGGCGCGTGCTGCTCAACGACCATCTTCCGAAAGAAATGCCTTACGTCAACGGCACGCTCAAGAAGAAAGGGCTGCAGAGCCTGGTCAACTATTGCTTCCTGCGCCTGGGGCACCAGATCACCGTCGAGATGCTCGACCGCCTGAAAGAGCTCGGATTCCTCTACGCGACGAAGGCCGGCATTTCGATCGGCATTGACGACATGGTCACGCCGCCGAGCAAACCGACCCTGGTCTCGAACGCCGAGGACGAAGTGATCAAAGTCGAGCAGCAGTACAAGGACGGCGTGATCACTAACGGCGAGCGCTACAACAAGGTCGTCGCCATCTGGTCGGAAGTGACCGAAAAGATCGCCGACGAGATGTTCCGCGAAATGCAGCGGCGCGAGAAGGACTCCCGCGAGTTGAACCCGATCCTGATCATGGCCGATTCCGGGGCGCGCGGTAACCAGCAGCAGATCCGACAGCTCGCCGGTATGCGCGGCCTGATGGCCAAGCCTTCGGGCGAAATCATCGAGACCCCGATCCGAGCCAATTTCCGCGAGGGTCTGGACGTGCTGCAATACTTCGTCTCCACGCACGGCGCTCGCAAAGGCCTGGCCGACACGGCGCTCAAGACCGCCGATTCGGGCTACCTGACGCGCCGTCTGGTTGACGTAGCGCAGGACGTGATCATCTCGGAACCCGATTGCGGAACCGTCAAAGGCATCTGGGCGGAGCCGATCACCGAGGCGGGCGACATCATCGAAGGGTTGCGCGAACGCATCATCGGCCGCGTCACCCTTGAAGACGTTCTCGACCCGATCACCGGAGAGGTCCTGGCCAGGGTCAACACAGAGGTTACCGAAGACGTGGCGACCGAGATTCAAAACGCCGGCATCGAGCGCGTGCGCATCCGCTCGGTGCTCACATGCGAATCACGCCGAGGCTGCTGCATCAAGTGCTACGGCCGCAATCTGGCCACGGGGCAGATCGTTGACATCGGCGAGGCGGTCGGCGTCATCGCCGCCCAGAGCATCGGCGAGCCCGGCACGCAGTTGACGATGCGCACGTTCCACATCGGCGGCACGGCGTCGAAGATTTCCGAGCAATCGTCGCACGAGGCGCGCACGGGCGGTCACATCAAATACGACCACCTCAACACGGTGATCAGCCGCGAAGGCAGGATCATCGCCATGAACCGCAACGGCTCAGTGCTGATCGTCGACGACCGTGGGCGCGAGGTCGAGCGTTACCCGATCGCTTACGGCGCGACGCTGAACATCCCCGACGGCGGGCACGTCGAGGAGGGCCAGAAGATCGCCGAGTGGGACCCGTACACCTTCGCGATCCTGACCGAGGTCGGCGGGACGGTGCATTGGCGCGACCTGATCGAGAACGTCACTGTTCACGAAGAGGTCGACGAAGTTACCGGCCTGACGCGCCCGATCGTCATGGATTCCCCCGACGAGAAGCGCCAGCCGCGCATCGAGATCAAGGGCGACTCCGGCAAAGCGCTCAAGTCGTACTCGATGCCGGTCCGCGCCAACCTTATGGTCTCGAACGGCGACGAGATCGCGCCGGGCGACGTGATCGCCAAGATCCCGCGCGAAATCACCCGAACGAAGGACATCGTCGGCGGTCTGCCGCGCGTCGTCGAGCTGTTCGAGGCGCGCAAGCCGCGCGAGACGGCCGTGATGAGCGAGATTGACGGGACGGTCAAGTTCGGCAATATCACCAAAGGCTCGCAGAAGATAAGCATCATCAGCGAGACCGGCGAAGAGCGCGAATATTCGGTCCCGCGCGGCACGCACATCAACGTCCAGGAGGGCGACCGCGTCCGCGCCGGCGAGCCGTTGATGGACGGCCCGCTCAACCCGCACGACATCCTGGCCGTGCAGGGCATGGAGGCGCTGCAGCGCTACCTGGTCAACGCCATCCAGGAGGTCTACAGGCTCCAGGGCGTGCACATCAACGACAAACACATCGAGGTGATCGTCCGCCAGATGCTGCGTTGGGTGCGGATCAAGGACGTCGGCGACACCGACTTCCTGCTCGAAGAACAGGTCGACCGCTTCCGCTTCGCCGACGAGAATGCCCGTGTCGAGGGCGAAGACGGCCAGCCCTCGACGGCCGAGCCGCTGCTGCTCGGCATCACCAAGGCCTCGCTCTCAACCGAATCGTTTATCTCGGCGGCGTCGTTCCAGGAGACGACCCGCGTGCTGACCGAGGCGGCGATCTCGGGCCGCGTCGATTACTTGCGCGGCTTGAAAGAGAACGTGATCATGGGCCGCCTGATCCCCGCCGGCACCGGCATGGACTATTATCGTCGCATCAGGATCTCACACGACCCGACGATGAAGGACCGTCAGGCCGAAGAGATGGACGACACGCAAAGCTACATCGAACAGATGGTGGCCGCGACCACCGCCCGCGCAGCACCCGCGCCTGAAACGGATTTCGACGAAGAAGGCTTCGATGAACCGTTGGATGAGGGCGCCTTCGGAGACGCCGTCATGGCCAAAGGCGATTTTGACGAAATGACGGCGGAGGATTTCGTAGCCTTCGACGAGGAATGACACTGTCCTCAAGAAATCCCCCTGAGCGTCCTGGGAGCGCAAGCATCCTTGCCTGCCTGCTTTGAAAGCCCGCAGGCATCCTTGCCTGCGCTCCCAGGACACTCACAGGAACGATCCGGAGCCGCGAGGGGCAAAACCTCGCGGCTTTATTTTCATGCGAGATTTGCTGTTTGACAATTGTTATTATTGTAGAAATCGCCTAATGTTCAACGAGCAATCATCGATCATTAAAATCTAGGAGCGCTCCTATGCTTTCTCGAACACTCTATGGCGCAGCGAAAATGGCGATTGGCCTAGCCTTTATGATCCTGCTCAGCGTGGGATGCGGCAGCGAGGCCAGATGCCAAACTCCGGCTCCCCCCGCTCCCGATCCGAAAGAGTTGCACGGCGGGATCGAGGTGGCTCTCAGATCAGTCCGGGCGATCGTGTTACGCGTATCGACCAACCCTGAGGGAGACAACATCAAAATCATCAGCGCCGACCAGATCACCCCTTCAACGTCTATTCCAAAAGACGACAAACCTGCTCCCGAATACATTCGTGATCTCGCGCTGGCGGTTCAGAAACTTTCAGATAAACTGCAAAATGATTTTCACGTGCCGCCGAATCAACTCCATCTTGTAGGGCTGTCCGACCTCGCAGGGCAAACCCGCGGCGATCTGGACAGAGAGGTTCGCGACAAACTCGGAAAAGAGATCACATTCCTCGACGCCAAAGGCGAAACAGAGCTGAACATCGCCGGTAACATCCCGCGATATTACCAATTCGAGGGAAAGAGGTATGACAATCGTAGCATCTCCCTGCTACTTGATATTAGCGCGTCGAGCGTCAGGGGTGGTTATCAGCAATTGAGCATGACGTCACACGGGCGAGCCGAGTATGACTATGTCACCTGGGACATCCCAATCAACGGCCCGCTGAGCGCCGAGGCCGCTCAGAACCCCGGTCTGAAGTTGCGAAAGAAGGTCTACCTGGTGGGAAATATCGTCTGGGCGTTAACCGCCCTGCTCTACCCCCAATATCAAGGGGATTACGTCCCACTCACAATGGAAGATATCAATAGCTTCTATTACCGCGCGATGACCGACCCAGAAGCATTACTCAATCCCGACCTGTCGAGGATCAGCAACGAGAACGCTCGAAAAGAGGCCAGAAAAGGCCGCGAAGCAATCAAGGCCATCTACACGCCGAGAACCCTGACCGCTGGGGCGGAATCCCTGAGGCTCGCGGCGACTGAGTTGAATCTAGCCGACAAACGGCTGATCTTCGCCAGAAACAGCAACTGGGCTCGCATACTCAATTTCATCCGTCTTCAGATTGAACAATGAGTGTTTGCGGCTGAAAGTCACTCAACATTTCCGATCGAACCTTCAGCGATTCGGAGCGCCAGCCTTCCGAAGAAGAAAAAACTTGTCAAAATCAGGCAGCGCCCTATATGTTTTGCGCCCTGCGTCGATGTAATTGATTTAGAAGCAATTACGGTAACAGTTGTGATCACTAAGTTAGTTTAGACGCATTGACAGGCTACAGAGTGTAGATTAGATTGTGCCCGCCGCATATATAACACTGTAAAATAAACTTGGTCATACCCTCGATCCCACATTACGCATAAGCTAAATAGGTTATGTGTAAAAAATTTATCTATAGCTATCCCAGCCTCAAACCGATTTTATACCGGTTATCAAATGTGTGAAGACTGCTAGCCACAGAGGACACAGAGAACACAGAGAAATCATTATGTCCTCTGTGCCCTCTGTGTTCTCTGTGGCTAATCATCCAAATGAAAACTGCTGTAAGTAGCCGATTCGTTAAAGTAAAGACAAAGTAATCTGAAAAGTCATTCATCCCACAACGCGTTGTCCTGAATGAAGAAAAATGTAGCGTGTGATGCGTCGCGGAACATAGACGGACTGCAGGTTGCATGTAAATATTATATTTAGATCAGGAGTGACTAGGTTGGCTATGAAGCGGACTGCTGACAAGGCAATGGCGGCCTTGCGGGCCGACTGGCTGACCAGCGGTGGCGAGATGGGGAAGTTGATTCGTGTGATGGATTGGTCACGTACTCCAGTCGGGCCGATAGAATTGTGGCCGCAAAGTTTGAAAACCGCCGTAAATATTCTGCTTAATTCGCGCCATCCGTTGTTTATCTGGTGGGGGCGCGAACTGACTAATATCTACAATGACGCACACATGCCGATGCTCGGCGCGCGCCATCCGCAGGCTTTAGGGCGGTCTGCGCCGAACGTGTGGGCCGATGTGTGGCCGGTGGTCGGACCGCAAGTCGAGGTTGTGATGCGCGAATGCCGGGCGACTTGTAATGAATCCATCCTGCTCGTGATGGAGCGGCATGGCTACACTGAGGAGGCTTACTTCACCTTTTCCTACAGCCCCGCGCCAGACGACGCAGGGGGCGTGGGCGGCGTCTTCTGCGCTGTCACTGAGAACACCGCGCGCGTGCTGGATGAGCGGCGGTTGAAAACGCTGCGCGACCTCGGCGAACGAAGCCTGGCGGAAGCGAAAACCGTCGAACAAGCCTGTCGCGCCGCCGCCGTCACATTGGCTGATAACCTACACGATTTTCCCTTCGCCCTGATCTACTTGCTCGACGAAGACGGCAAGCGCGCGCGTCTTTGTGAGACGGTCAACTTTCCCGCCGGGACGAAAGCGAGTCCTGCGACGGTCACCGTTGGTAGCGGCGATGACTGTTGGAACTTTAGTCGAGTCATCGAGACAAGCCAGAGTCAGATTGTCGAAGACCTGGAAAAGCGATTCGGGCGATTGCCCGCAGGTCCATGGACGGATGACTGGGCGAAGCGCGCGCTTGCGCTGCCGCTCGCCAAAACCGGGGCGCAAGAATTACCCACCGGCTTTTTAGTCGCAGGAATCAGCCCGCGCCTGGCGTTTAATGACGACTACCGCAGCTTCTTCGATCTCGCCGCCGGGCAGATTGCCAAAGCGATATCCAACGCCCACGCCTACGAAGAGGAGCGCAAGCGCGCCGAGGCGCTGGCCGAAATTGACCGCGCCAAGACCGTGTTCTTCTCGAACGTCTCGCACGAATTCCGAACGCCGCTCACATTGTTGCTCGGCCAGTTGACAGCCATCGTCGAATCTTCTGACGACGCTATCATCAGCAAGGATTTGAACGGCGTCATCATGAGTTGGAACAAAGGCGCGGAGAAGTTGTTCGGTTATGCGGCTGAAGAGGTCATCGGCAAGTCCATTATGATTTTGATACCGCCGGATCGCGCGGATGAGGAGACGTGGGTTCTGGAAAGCGTCCGGCGCGGCGAAAAGATTCACCATTACGAGACCGTGCGGCGGCGCAAAGACGGCGCTCTTGTCAATATCTCATTGACGGTTTCGCCGGTTCGGGACAAGGAGGGCGCGGTAATCGGCGCGTCGAAAATCGCCCGCGATATCAACGAACGCAAACGGGTTGAGCAGGCGCTGGCCGAAAGCGCGCGACAGCAGCGGGCGTTATATCTGTTGGCGGATCATCTGCATCGCGCCCAATCGCTAGACGACGTTTATAACGCGGCGTTGGATGCGATTCTCGACGCGTTGCAGTGTGACCGCGCTTCGATCTTGCTCTTCGACGACACCGGCGTGATGCGGTTTGCCGGCTGGCGCGATTTGTCCGAGGGTTATCGCAAAGCTGTCGAAGGCCATTCACCGTGGAAGCCCGACGAAAAATATCCGGAGCCGATTTGCCTTAACGATATTGACGTGGTTGAAATAGATGACTCGCTCAAAGCCGTCGTCAAAGACGAGGGCATCGGCGCGCTCGCGTTAATCCCGCTCGTCTCCCGCGGAAAGCTCATCGGCAAGTTCATGACGTATTTCAACGCGCCTCACGTTATCAGCGACGACGAAATCGCGCTCAGTCTGACCATCGCCCGCCAGCTTGCTTTCGGTATTGAACGCAAACGCGGCGAAGAACTTTTGCAGCAAAAAGCGGCGCAGCTTACTCTGATCACCAACACCGCGCCGGTCTTCATAGCTCATTGCGACGCTCAAGCGCGATTCAAGTTTGTCAACAAACCCTACGCCGAGAGATTCGGCCTAACGCCTGAAGACTGTATCGGCAAACGATTCTCCGAAGTCGTCGGCGCAGAAGCTTACGAAAGCCTACGTCAATACATCGAGGTCGCGCTGGGCGGCGAGCCAGTCGAGTTCGAGGTCGAAGTTCCGTATGCGGCCATTGGCAGCCGTTTCATGCACAGCTCTTACGCGCCGGAGTTCGACGCCAACGGAAAGGTCGTCGGGTTTGTGGCGGCCATTACCGACGTCAGCGAGCGCAAGAAGGCCGAGCAGAAGCTGATTGCCACGACAGCCAAGTTCGAATCCGTCTTCAACCAGTCAGGCATCTACGCCGGGATGATGGACCTGCAAGGCTACTTGCGGGAGGTCAATGACATGGCCGTCGACCGGTGCGGATACACTAGGGAACAGGTACTGGACCGGCTGTTCTGGGAAACGCCGTGGTGGCGCGGATCAGAGGAGGTGAAGGCTCGGATTCGCGCCGCGACCGAGCAGGCCGCCGCAGGCATGGTCTTCCGTGAGGAGTTGCCGTACTGGTGGGCTGACGGCACGGAGCGCGTGGCGGAATTCGCCATGCTCCCGATCCGCGATCAGGACGGCGGCGTGATGTTGCTGTATCCGACAGGCATTGATATCACCGAGCGCAAGCGGGCCGAAGAAGAGATCGCGCGGCTATTGACCGAGGAGCAGGCGGCGCGCGAAGTGGCGGAACAGGCCACGCGCGCGAAAGACGAATTCCTGGCCATCGTCTCACACGAACTGCGGTCGCCGCTCAATGCGATACTCGGCTGGAACCGGTTGCTGCGTTCGCAGCGGAGCGACGACCCGGAGATCACGAAGGTGGCCGAGACCGTCGAGCGCAGCGGGAAGGCTCAACTGCAATTGATCGAGGACCTGCTGGACACGGCCCGCATCATCACCGGCAAGATGAAGCTGGAATTCCAACCTGTCGAACCCGTGGCGATCATCGCTGCGGCGCTCGACACTGTACGCCCGGCCGCCGAAAGCAAAGGCGTCCTCATAACCACGAATTTAGACCCCAAAGCGGGACAGATCACCGGCGATCCTGACCGCTTGCAACAGGTGGTCTGGAACCTGGTGTCGAACGCCATCAAGTTCACACCCCGCGGCGGTCGTGTCCGGGTAGAACTGCGGCGCGGCGGCGTGGGCGTGCAGATCGTCGTGGATGACACGGGCCAGGGCATCAACCCTGATCTGCTGCCTCACATCTTCGACCGTTTCAAGCAGGGCGACTCGGAGGCTTCGCGGCGTTTCGGCGGACTGGGTCTAGGACTCGCGCTTGTCAAGCATCTGGTCGAACTTCACGGCGGAAGTGTGGCGGTCAAAAGCCCGGGCGCCAACCAGGGGGCGACCTTCATCGTCAACCTGCCAGTGCGCGCCGTCAAAGGGGACAGCGGGACGGAGAGACAGACAGAGGGAGAGACCGAAGTTGAACGCCGTGCGGGTCGCAGGACGCGAACAGCCAGGCTCGAAGGCGTGCGCGCGCTCGTGGTGGACGACGAGCCTGGCGCGCGCGAGCTGCTCACCGCCACGCTCGAACAGTATGGGGTATCGGTTACTGGCGCTGATTCAATGTCGGCCGCGTTGGCCGCGCTCGAATCGCAGTTTGGAGATGGGGCGTCTGAGCCGTTCGACATATTGATCAGCGACATTGGGATGCCCGACGCCGACGGATACGAACTGATACAACGGGTAAGAGCGCACGCGAACGAACGTATGAGCCGCATCCGGGCAATTGCGTTAACGGCTTACGCTCGTACCGAAGATCGTTTGCGGGCCTTGCGGGCGGGCTTTCAAATGCACGTCCCCAAACCGGTTGACGAGGAAGAACTGACGACAGTGATCGCCGCCTTGACAGACCGCATGTAGCCCTGGCTTGAAGCGTGGGTACGCCGCAGTACTGGAAAAACCAAGGAAAAAACGGAAAAGAGAACGGAAGTTGATGAGGATAGTTCTGTTCAGCAATTGATAAGTAGCGCAAGGGTTGCAAAGACCTCGGCCCACACCAGCGTGCGAAAGTTTTCTAGCAACTGGATAATTAGTGATGGTAGGATATTCACCGTTATTCGGCTATGTTTTAGGTTTGGGCGCCAATAACATCGAACAACTTTGCGAGGAGCGCAACCACTCCTCGCATTTCCTACCATCATTCAGAGATTAAAAATCGGGAACTACAGTCTATGAAAGACCCCAGAAAAAATCGAAACATCCGCCTTCGTCTTGCCGCGCTGTCAATTGTTTCCCTCACCACACTGTGCGCGGTCGTGTCTCAAGATCGCGCGGCCGGCGCCCAGAACAAACGCCCGATGGCCTTTATGGACATTATGGAGATGCGGCAGGCCACTGCGCCTGCGGTCGCGCCTGACGGGAAATGGGCGCTCTACACACTGAGCGCGCCCGATTGGAAGGCGGCCAAAAGCTTCACTGACATCTACCTCGTCTCGCTCGACGCCGGTCTGACGTCAATCCGGCAAATGACGTTCACCAAGGACAAGAACGAATCGTCGCCGCGATGGTCACGTGACGCCCGATATTTCGTCTTCGCGTCGAACCGCGAAGCGCCCCAATCGAATGCGAATCAGAACCAGCTTTACCTGATGCGCCCCGACGGCGGCGAAGCGCGCAAGATCACCGAGGCCAAAGACGGGGTGGGATCGTTCGCGTTCAGCCGCGACGGCAGATGGCTCGCGTTTTCCGCCGGCAAGGACGATGACCAGCAGGTGTGGATCTTGCCGGCCGCCGAGATCGAAACCGCCAAACCGCAGCAACTGACCAAACACGCGACGCCTGTCGCTTCGTGGCAATTCTCGCCCGACTGCAAACGAATTTATTTCATCTCGCCGGACAGTTCGAGCAAAGAGGACAAAGAGCGCGTCGAACAAAAGTTCACGGTCCGCATCCGCAATGAGGAGCCGCCAATCAACCATCTGTGGGCCATCGAGTTGGATTCAAAAAAGGAATCGCGCCTGACTTCGGGCGCCGATTACAGCGTCAGCGACGTGACGATCTCGAAAGATTCAAAATGGCTGGGTTTTCGCGGGACGCCGAAAGACCGCTACCAGCGCACGGTCACGGAAGCCTCGATTTACGCCGACCTCTACCTGCTCGAAGTCGCCACGGGCAAGACAGAACGTCTGACCAACAACAAGGAGATCGGCGAAAGCGCGCTGAGCTTTTCGCCCGACAGTTCGGCCATCGCGTTTTCAGCCGCGGACGATTTCGCATACTTCCATAACAACCGGGTGTACGTCCGCCCGGTCCAACCAGGACAAGGGGGCGGCCAGTGGAAGAAACTCGGCGGCGACTTCGACGGCGACGTCTCGACCGGCTTCTGGTCCGAAGACGGCAAGACGATCTATTTCAACGAAGGCTGGCGCGCGACCAACCAGGTCTTCTCCGTCTCCACAGAGACCGGCAAGGTCACGCAGTTGACCAAAGAGAAGGGCGTTCTCTCCGCCACACAGGACGAAGACACAAAGAGACTGATCATCAACTACTCCGATCCGGCGACCCCCACGGACTGGTTCACGGCGCCGCTCAACCAGATCAACAACCGCGCAATGTGGAAACAGATAACCGACTCAAACCCACAGGTCAAAAACCTCGCGCTGGGCGAGACGGAAGAGATCGAATGGAAATCGTCGGACGGCAAAATGGTCGGCGGCGTACTCGTCAAACCGGTCAATTACGAGCGCGGCAAGCGCTACCCTCTGATCGTCCAGATTCACGGCGGCCCGGCTTCGGCCTCGACGCTGGCCTTCATAGGCAATCACGGCAACTACTCGCACGTCTATGCGGGCGCGGGTTACGTCTGCCTGCTGCCGAATTACCGCGGCTCGACCAATTACGGCGAGAGGTTCAAGATGGAGATCGGCGGCGATTACTTCCGCCAGGCCTACGACGACATCATAGCCGGAGTAGATCACCTGATTAACATCGGCCTCGCAGACGGCGACAAGATGGGCGTGATGGGATGGAGCGCCGGCGGCCACTGGTCAAACTGGATTTTGACGCACACCGACCGGTTCAAAGCGATCTCGTCCGGCGCCGGAGCGGTCAACTGGATCTCGATGTACGCGCAGAGCGACATCCAACGCAACCGCGAGTTCTATTACGGGGGCAGGCCGCCTTATGAAGATTTCGACAAATACTGGAACGTCTCGCCGCTCAAATACATCAAGAACGCCAAGACGCCGACGCTCATACACGTGGTTGACGGCGACCCGCGCGTCCCCCGCCCCCAGAGCGAAGAACTGCACATGGCCTTGAAGAAACTAGGCGTGCCGACCGAATTCTTCGTCTACCCCGGCAGCGCACACGGCATCACCGAACCGCGCAACCAGATGGTCAAGATGGTCTCTGAGTTCAACTGGTTCGAGAAATGGATTCGTGGCAAGCAGGGCTGGTTCGAATGGAAAGAGATGCTGCAAACGTTGACGGACGAAAAGGCCGGCGAAAAGAAAGGTGAGAAGAAAAGCGAGGCCGGAAGCCCTGAAGATCAGGTTGAAATGGCTCCAACACAAAATCGATGAATGCGTGGATTGGTTTCATTGATCTTCTTTTTGAGAGCCCGACTACAATTTGACTTTCGCCACGTTTTATACATATAGACCTCCGCTGAGATTCGACCATATTATGGCTTCAATTATCAACTTTTGGGCCTTCGGGATATAATGAGGCGTCAGAAAGGAGCCCTGAAATGTCAACATTGACTGCTGAAAGCATCCTGAAGTTGATCGAACAGTTGCCGCCAACCGAACGTATCCGGCTGAATCAGATACTGGCGTGGAAACAAGCCGAATCAGCTAAAGCCAAACCGCCGCTCGATAAGCGCGCGCCGTTCGAGCCGATGAAGGACAGGACGCGCGAGATGAAATGGATTGAGGAACACAAACACGAATACGTCGGGCAGTGGGTGGCGCTGGACGGCGATCGATTGATAGTGGCCAGTCCTATCCGCGCGGAAATCAGCGCAGCGATTAAAGCCGATGGCGCAGAGCTACCGCTCGTTCACCGCATAACCTCGCTTGACGAGCCGCTGCCGATTGGTATTTGAAGACTGTGCGGAACCTAAAACTCGACGTCATTGATTACGACCATCCGCTCTACCTCAGCGCTTACGAATCATAAAAAGGATGGCGCCTCGTCTTATCGCTCATTCGTCTTCATCGTCAACGCTCATTCCATCCACTCCGCTCTCCCGGAGCGCCAGTTCGCGGATCAGGCGCTCCGCATCGTGATATTGGGCGAACCGCCGCTCCTCGGCGCGGAAAGCCTGGCTATGCGACAAACGGCGTCCGTTGACGGTCATGCTTCCGTGTTTTTTATGAAGCAGTTCGTGGTACATCACGAAATCCAGCGCGAAGGCGGGAACTTCGGGATCGTCCAGAGTGACTGAGATCATTATGGCGTCGCGGCTCGGTTGATAATGTCCGAATTTGCGAGCCGTGAGCGTGCGATTCCAGGTGAGTGCGGGCTTCGGCATCAGTCCGCCGAAGTAAGTGGCGTTGACTCGCGCGAAAATCTCGTTCAGGTCGTGCGCGCGCCCTCGCGACGACGGCGGCGGCGGCGCGGCGAAGGATTCAAGTTCGAAAAGCGATTCGTTGAAATCATCCGAGGCGGCGAACTCGCGGTACGGCTGTTCGACGGCCGGAGTGGGCAGCTCCAGCGAGCTTAGCAGCAACGATTGCCAGACCTGCCGATCCGCGTTCTGAAAGCCGATGTGAGCCTTGAGCAGCGTGTAGTTTTGATAATCGCGCCTTCGCCAGAGATGATTCAGGCTGACCAGGTGAATCGTCAATAGCTTTTCAGGAGACGCCGCATGGCGCCGGGCGATCTCGCGCGCCAGTTCGAGCGCTTCCAGATGCGCAGTCATTTGGTGTTCGCCGGTAAGAAACTTCAGCCAACAGTAAACACGCCGCGACGGGGATTCCAGCGCCGCCGGTGTCTGCCCATGCCGCGCGCAAATCTGCTCGATGGTTTCCGCCTGCCCGGCCATCTCCGAGATCAGGCGCTCACGCTCCGGCGGTTCGGCCGACAACGAATCGAGCCGCTGCCAGAGGCGG
>DATCXQ010000388.1:0-30333 GCA_036565725.1 Blastocatellia bacterium | reverse complement strand
TTTCCTTTGTCATCCATAATGAAATGTATTGAAACAACCTGAACCTGTTTGAGCGTAAAGTCGCCGCTCAGGGTCGGGATCAGATCCATCGACGGCTGGCCGCCGACGACCGCGACCAGCGCGGCGCCCTTCAAACTGACGTTGATCGTCTGCCCCATCAGGTCGTACGCGCCGGCGTAGCGCGACAGATAGGCCGGATCGAACAGGCGCGCGTCAGGCTTTTTGGCGAAGACGATCTCTTTGACCGAAGCCTCGAACTGCGCCGAGACCGTCGCTACGTTGCCGTTTACGTCGGTCTGGAACGAATACTTCATATTGTTAAAGACCGGGTCTTTCGCCCTGCCGCCGTTAAACGTGTCGTAATGCCAGTGTTCGAGTGGAGTGGCGATGTTGTTGAACGTCGCTTCGAGCTTGCCTGCGCGCGGCGCGACTTTCAAAACGCCGTAGCCTGGATGTTCGTAATCGCCGGCGTAGTCTTCCAGCTTGTGAGACATCTGAGTCCCCTGCACGCGTGTGACCTCTTTCTTCTTCTCGCCCTCCTTGCCGGCTTGTTCAAGCATCGCGAGGCGTCCCGCGGCCTGCGTGATCCAGTCAACCTGGGAAAGTTTAAACAAGCGGTCAGCCGCGACCTGCGTGATCAGATCGCGCAGCGGCGTGCCGTTCAGATTCGTGAGCACGACCATCCCTACGCCGTCTTTCGGGAATAGAACGACGTTGGCCGAAAAGCCGTCAATATTGCCACCGTGCTGAACGCGGCGCCGGCCGCGATAGGTGTCTACGAACCAGCCCAGAGCGTATTCGCCGCCGACGATCTCCTGGAATTCGCTCGAAGCGCCCGTGGTCATATAAGGCCGGTGCATGTCGTCGACCGTCGCGGCTTCGGCGATCTTTTTGTCGCCGTACTTGCCGCCGTTGATATGGGCTATCACCCACCGCGCCATTTCGATTACGCTGGAATTGATCGAACCGGCGGGGCCCATGTTGGTGATCGGGCGGAACGGCAGTTTCTCGATCTTGTCCCCGCGCTTGCCGTAAGGCTGCGCGAAATCGTTGTCCTTTTGCGAATCGTTGACCGAGAAGTTCGTGCGTTTCATGCCGAGCGGGTTGAGTACGCGGTCGCGCACCGCGTCTTCCCACGATTTGCCCGTGATGACCTCGGTCAGGTAACCGGCGGTCAGATACATCAGATTGTTGTATTGCCATTTCTCGCGCAGGTCGGCGCTCGGTTCCAGATAGGCCAATTTACGGACTAGCGATTCACGGCTGGCGTCGAAGTTGTTGTACCAGACCAGGTCGTGGCGCGGCAGTCCCGAACGATGCGTCACCAGGTCGCGCACGCTCAGATGCTCTGTCATCGAGGGATCAAAGAGTTTGAACCACGGGATGTAGTTGCGCGCCGGCTTGTCCCATTCGATCCTGCCTTCGTCAACCAGCGTGCCGAGCACGAAGGTCGTGAATGCCTTCGACGACGAGCCGATGGCGAAGAGAGTGTCAGCCGTCACGGGCAATTGTTTCTCGACGTCGCGTAGCCCGAAGCCTTTCGCGTAGATGACTTCTTTGTTCTTAACGATGGCGATGGCCATTCCCGGGACTTCAAACTTCTTCATCGCGTTGGTGACGATGTCGTCAAAACCGGCGAGAGATTCTTTCGCGGCGGCGACCGGATCGGCTTTGCGTTCGATATCGCAGGGGAAATTGGCGCCTCCCTGCGAAAACGTCCCTTCGATCTTCTGCCCGTCAGTCGAAAGCTTGCCGCGAAACTTCGGGTCGCCGGGGATATTGGGCAGCGCGAACGTCACCTCGCCGTTATCGAAGCCGACGTTGGTCAGCGGCAGGTCCCTGGCGTTCTGTTGTGGAATGGTAATCGTCGCGGCGAGTTTGCCGTCGGCGGCGACCATGAAATCGACGCTGAAGTTGAGCGCGCCGGTCGGCAGCTTGATCGCGCCTTCCCAATGCCCGATCGGCGGGATTTGTTGCTGCGCGGCGAAGGCCAGTATAGAGCCGCAGATCAGGACTGACAGCAGACTGACGATGAGATAGCGAAAACGCTGAGGGGTGATTGAAGACATAGGGGTTCCCTTCGTTTGTAGTCCCGCCTTCAGGCGGAAGGACTGGGCGCCCCAAAACCTTCCGCCTGAAGGCGGGACTACGAACTTTACTACTTCATTTTTTCGGCTTCAGCCGTCAGCGCCGGCACGATCTCGAACAGGTCTCCGACGATGCCGTAATCGGCGATCTCGAAGATCGGCGCTTCGGGGTCTTTGTTGATGGCCACGATGGTGCGCGCGCCTTTCATCCCGACGATATGTTGGATCGCGCCGGAAATGCCGACCGCCAGGTAGAGCTTCGGCGCGACGGTCTGACCCGACGACCCGATCTGGCGGTCCATCGGCAGCCATTCGTTGTCGCAGATCGGGCGCGAGGCGGACAGTTCGGCGCCCAGAGCCGAGGCGAGCTTCTTGACGATCTCGATGTTCTTCTCTTCCTTGATCCCGCGCCCCACGGAGACGATCAGCGGCGCCTGCGTCAGATCGACGGCCGCCTTGGCTTCTTTGAATCGTTCTTCGGGCTGCTGGCGGATGAGGTCGGCGTCTAGATTGACCGTCAGAGACTGGATCGCGGCCTGACCCGCCTCGCATTCGTCGCCCCGAAACGTTCCGATCTGGAAGGTGGCGAAATGCGGCGCGTCGCCCAAGGGCACGACCTCGGCGGCGAGCTTGCCCTGGAAGATCTGGCGCGTGAAGACTACCTTCCCGCCATCGACCTTGTAGCCGATGTTGTCGCCGAGCAACATCCGCTTCATCGAGGCCGCCAGCTTGGGCGCGAAATCACGCGCCTCGTACGTGTGTGTCATCAGCGCCAGCGCGGGTTGCGTCTGCTCTACCACCTGCCTGAACGCATGTGTGTAGCCGTCGGCGGTGTAATGTTTCAGCCACTCGCTCTCGACGGTGTAAACGGTCTTGACCTTCTTCGTCGCGACCTCGGCTGCGATCTCGCCGACGCCCTGCCCGAAGACCACCGCCGAAGCCTCCTGCCCGGTCTGCGCGCCGATCAACTGCGCCGCCCGCACGGCCTCATATGACGCGCGATTGATTTTGCCGTCAACGTGTTCGATGAAAACTAAAATCCCGTTTGCCATTATCTTTGTCCTCTGTCCATCATTCGTCATTAAGCCACAGAGCCACAGAGCCACAGAGGCGGAGAGAAAGAGAGAGAAAGCGTCACTCTATCTCTCTATCCTTATTCTCTCTTCGTCTCTGTGTCTCTGTGTCTCTGTGGCAAAGCTTTGTCCCAACGTTATGCGCTTTGATTTAGAAGACTCTCGCTTCGTTCTTCAGTTTCTCGATCAACTTCGCCGCGACCTCCGACGGCGAACCTTCGATGAATTGCGTCTGTTTGTTTTTGACCGGCAGGTGGACGCTGCGAAATTCCATCTTGGGCGT
The DNA here is from genome assembly GCA_036565725.1 of Blastocatellia bacterium. Taxonomy (GTDB): domain Bacteria; phylum Acidobacteriota; class Blastocatellia; order RBC074; family RBC074; genus JAJVID01. The sequence goes on along the minus strand of DATCXQ010000388.1, from coordinate 26,890 downwards.
GAGTTGGGCCGGGTCAACGCCGAGCGCGGCGGCGCCGAGCTTTTTGATCTCCTTCTTCTTCGCGGCCATGATCCCTTTGAGCGTGGCGTAGCGCAGCGTGTTGATGCCCGATTGAATCGTCAACACGGCCGGCGACGGCATGCTGACCCACTGGAAAAAACCGCTTTCGAGCTCGCGTTTCACCCGGATGCTCCCGTCCTGCGACTCGACGTCCATCACGATGGTCGCGTGCGGCAGCCCCAGCAGCTCGGCCGCGATCACGCCCGTTTGCGCGAATCCGAAATCGTCCGATTGCAGTCCGGTCAGCAGCAGATCGAAGCCTTCGGCCTTCGCCGCGGCGGCTATCGCGGTCGCGACGCCGAAAGCGTCGAGCTTGTCGAAGGCCGGGTCTTCCAGGTGTATGCCGCGATCGGCCCCTCGCGCCAGAGCCTCCTTGATCACCGATTGCACTCGCGCCGGACCGAGCGAGAGCGCGACCACCTCGCCGCCATGCTTCTCCTTGAGCTGCAACGCGGCCTCCAGCCCGTAAGCGTCAGATTCGTTGATCTCATAGGTCAGATCGCGATCCTGAATCCACGTTCCTTCTTCGTTGATCCGAAGAATCGAATCGGCCTTCGGCACTTGTTTCAGACAAACTATGATTTTCATTGTTTTAAAAACTCCTGTGAAAGAGATCCACAAAGTCACACGAAGGGGCACGAAGAAAAAGTCAAAATCTTCGTACCCCTTCGTGTGACTTTGTGGATCTCTTTCATCTTTACCATCTCTGCTTTAATTGCTGAATGAACGCTCATTCAGCGGCGAGTTTTATACTGCAACTGACATGATCCGGCAACCTGGGAGCGTCAAAACAGCTTCAATCCGGCGCTTTTTCTTCCAATGATTTGATCGCATCTTCGAGCGCGCCCTTCATCATATCCAGGCATTCGCGCCGCTGGGCCTCGCGCAAAGGCGGAAGGGCGCGCTTATTGCCGATCTTGCCCAGGGCTTTGACCGCGCCCAGGCGTGCGCGGACGGCCTTGTCTTTCAGCAAATCGATCAGGTGGTCGACCACCTGATCGATTTGCTTCTCTTTGTTCAATTCTTTGCCGAGCGCGCCCAGGCAGGCTATCGCGGCTACACGGATGGGCGCTCGCTCGCCGTATTTGCTGTGACTGATGGCCAGCTCGACGGCGCGTTTCTCTTTGGCCTGCGCGAAGCCGTGGAAAATAGATGCGGCGATGACCTCTTGCCAGGACGTGCGGGAGATCGAGGCGCGGAGAATGTCGAACGGCTTATCACCGCCGATGTGGGCCAGGGCGCGCGCCGCCGCGACGGCGACGTAATAGCTTTCGTCGCCGCCCAGAGCCTCACCCAGTATGTTGATTGTCTCTTCGTCTTTGAAATTGCCCAGGGCCCAGACACAGGCGCGGCGCACATGCGGGTCTTTCGACATGCGGTACGCGGTGATCAGTGTCGCTCCGGAGCCTTCGACTCCGATTTCGCCCAGGCTGACGGCGGCGGCCATTCGCACGCCGTGAAAATCATCGCTCAGCGCGGTCGCAAGCAATAAGCCAGCCACGCCCGCGCTCTTGAAGACGCTCAACTCTCTTGCGGCGCGCGCGCGATCCATCGCGTCCTCGGCTCGAGTCAGTTGAAAGCTCAGCTCCTGCGCCGATTTCTCGAAGCGCATGACTTTGAAGATGCGATGGCCTTTGTCGAAGAGGACTATTCGCGGCCTCGATTCGCAGGGGAAGTAGAAATCCTGCTCGGCTTTTTCGACGACGACCTTATAGCTCGCGCGCCGCTCGGCCTCGGTCACATCGCCCGGTTCGGCCGTTACGATCTCGATCTCGGCGGTGAAGCGGAAGACGCGTGTCCCGTCTTCGGTCCCCTGAACCTGTTTGACCGAGAGTTTCAACAGGCCCTGTTCGCGCCGCCACTCGTAAGCGACTTCCAGTTCGGGGTAGCCCGGACCGTATAGCCACTGGTCGAAGAACCAGTGAAGGTTCCGCCCCGTCGCCTCTTCGATGGCGACTTTGAAATCGTTGGTCTCGGCATTCCCGAATTCGTGTTTGCGCATGTAATGCGCGAGCGTTCTGAAGAAGGCGTCGTCGCCCAACTCCCACCGCAGCATGTCGAGGACGCACGCGCCTTTCTCGTAAGCGTGGCGATCCATCAAATCTTCGGAGAAGCGGTAGCGGTTGAAGACTATCGGGCGTCGGTGGCTCGTCCGGTCTTCGCGCAGGTAGGTCAGGAAGTCCTGGAAGAGCGCGAAGCGCGCTTCGTCGCGCCCGCGCGCGTGTTCCTGCCAGAGGTATTCGCTGTAGGTCGCGAAACTCTCGTTCAGCCAGATGTGCGACCAGTCTTTGCAGGTCACCAGATCGCCCCACCATTGATGCGCCAACTCGTGCGCGACGATGTCGTCGTAGCTTAAATCGATCGTCGCGGGATCGTCGAGCAGGCAGCGGTCGGTGAAGGTCGAGGCCGAGGTGTTCTCCATCGCGCCGAACAGGAAGTCGTCCACGAGAACCTGGGCGTATTTCGGGTACGGGTAAGCGTAGCCGAACTTCTCACCGAAGAATTCGATCATTCGTGGCGTCGCGGCGAAGAGCCGCCGGCCTTCGTGGACGCGGTCTTTGTAGACGTAATAGTTGACCGGTAACCCGGCTTGATCATCGTTGAGCGCCTCGTATTCGCCGATGACGATCGAGACCAGGTAGGCCGGGTGCGGCTGCGGCTGGCTCCAGTGATAGGTCCGCCAGCCTTCTTCGTGGTTTTCGCGGACGCCGATCAATTCGCCGTTCGAGAGCGCGAAGTAAGGCGCCTTGACGGTGGCGATTATCTCAGTGGTCATCTTCTGGTTGGTCACGTCGTGGCAGGGGAACCACCAGTGGGCGTCCTCGTTCTCGCCCTGAGACCAGATCTGGCGCGGTTTGTTCGGATAGGCCTCGTCAGGCTCGACGAAGAAGAGTCCCTTGCGCGGCGAACAAGAGTAGGCGACCTCGATGGTCAGCCGCTCGTCGCGGGCGTAGCGCCGGTCTAATTCGACCTCCAATTTTTCGGGGCGCGTCGCAAATTCGAGTCGCCGGGGGAGGAAGCCGGCGGTCTGATCGGGTGATCTCTGCGGACCGTCCGCGCCACGCTCCTCGACGGAAGTCAACGTGGCGCTCTCGATCTCCATCTCCGCGATGTCCAGCTCGAAGCTCGTCAGGCCGTCGTTGATCGGCGAGAGCGTGAACGTGGCCGAGCCTTCGACGTAACGCCGCTCGTGGTCGAAACGCAGGTCGAGCTTTAGATGTTTGATCTCCACCTTGCGGTCGGGCGTGTGATGTTCGGCGCCCGAGATCGCTTCACGATCGATGTTGGACGTCGCGCCGTACAGATCGACCTCCGCCCACTGACGCGGATCGAGTAAAGCCGGGTGAATGATTGGATCGTTGATGGTCATGACCAGCGTAGTTTCGGTATTAGCTCGGCAAGTTGCAAGCCTTTGAATGGGGGATGGGGGATGGGGAATGGGGAATGCGGAATGCGGAATGCGGAAAAGATACTATTTCCCACTTCCTACGCCATTCCGCATTCCGCATTCCGCATTTCCCACTCCCTGACCTTGACGATTCGACGTGGCATCCCGCACTCTACGCCATCGAACAACAACCTGAAGGACGACCATTGCATGAGCGATCGTACTTTTTCCCTGTTTCATCAAGTCGCGCCGCCCAAGGGCGGCCTTGGATCGAAGCCTCCGCTGCTGTTGCTGCTGCACGGCTACGGCGCCAACGATGACGACTTATTTTCGCTCGCGCCTTACCTGGACGAGCGTTTCATGATCGTCAGCGCGCGGGGGCCGATCATGTTGCAGCCCATGTCTTACGCATGGTTCAACCTGGGCTTCACTCCGCAGGGCATCATCGTCAACCCGGAAGAGATGGAGAGCAGCCGCCGCACGATCCACAAATTCCTCGGCGAAATCGTCGAAGCCTATGACTGCGATCCGAAGGCGGTCTACCTGATGGGGTTCAGCCAGGGGGCGATGATGAGTTTGTCAGTGGCCTTGAGCTACCCGGGGTCGGCGTCCGGCGTGGTGGCGATGAGCGGACGGGTGTTGCCCCAGACGATCGATCAGATCACTGACAAAGACACACTGACCGGGTTGCCGATCTTCGTGGCGCACGGCTCGCGCGACATGCTCATTCCAATCGATCATGGGCGCGACGCTCGCGCGAAACTGTCCCAATTACCCGTCGACCTGACCTACCGTGAATACGACATGGGGCATGAGGTTTCGTACGACAGTTTGAAAGACATCACGGAATGGCTGAAGGAGCGGCTGAACCATTCATCGTCTTCTGTGATCATCAATTGAGTTAGGGGCGCTCATAGCGGTAAGTTGGAGGGCAAGAATAAACCGCGATTATCAGTTGTAGGGGCAGACCTGCGTGTGGGGCCCCGGATTGGCGGATTGACGAGACCGGGGCAGATCTGCGTGTGGGGCTCCTGATTGGCGAATTGACGAGACCGGGGCAGACACGTAGGTCTGCCCCTACGATAATGCCGGGTTATTTTGCCACTTAACTTATCAAATGTTGACCAATTTGTGGTCGCGTAATCCGACCTCCACCTCGTCGTAAATTCGGTCGATCAATTCATAGCCGTAGCGGGCGAGGAAGTAAAAGACGTTGATCTCGCGTTCTTGCAGGTTCTTATTCGGGTAGAGCGCGGCGAAGAGACGTTCGATCTGCTGACTCGTGGTCTCGTCGCGCTTGCCTCGGTTGTGGACGAAGCGGGTGCGGAGGTTGTGTAATTGGTAGAGAATCTTCTCGCGCCCGCCCTTCAGCGCGTCTGCCAGCGTCGAATCTACGGCCGTGAGCGAGGCGTTCAGTTTGTCTAACTGGTCGTCGAAAACTTTCTCGGTCTCGTCGAAGACGGTCGCGGTGTTCTGGTCGAGGCTGCGTTCGACCACCATTTTCATGACTTCTTCGAATCCGGCGAAGAGGTCGGTGAATTTGATGCCGTATTTGCTCATCGTCTTGGCGTGGCGTTTCTCGATCAGCGTGAAGCTGGCCCGCGGCAGCGCCACGGGATCGACGCGGTTGAGCAATCCGTAATTCGGGCGCAGTTGGGCGAAGTACGCGATCTCGGCGGGGCCGCCGATGTAGGCCAGAGTCGGCAGGAGGAAGTCCTGAACGATGGGGCGCAGCGTCACGTTGGGGCTGAAACAGGATGGACATCGCCGGACGGTTTCGAGCAATTCGGCCGCGCCGAAACTCTTCTCGCTCCCTTTCAGGTAAAAACGCCCGTCGTCGCGGCGCGTCATCGCCGTGCGACGGCCCTCGTCGAGCATGAACAGCGGCGAGGCCTCTGCGTTGGCGTAGACTTGCGCGTGGTAGCCCGACGCCTCGAGCTGCGCGGTGGCGTTGAGGAGCCGCGAAGCGAATTCCGGCGCGTTCGACATCGCGCCGGCGTATATCTCCCCGGCGACGGCTTTCAAACGATCGTCGAGCGGGTTGATCAGAACGACGCCGAATTTGCCGAAGAGCTTGATCATCATGCTGCCGAAAGCGTCGGCGAAATTCGCGCCCGCCTTGTAAGAATCGCGAAGGTCTTCGACGAGACGCGGCATGAACTCCGACTCGGGCAGCGCGGCCACCATCTGGTCGATGTTCTCGGATATCTTTTCGTTCAGTTTGACGTGGCCTACGGGCTTGCCTTCTTTGGGCGAGCACCCGGCGTAAGTGATAGTGACGAGCTGGCCTTCGCGGTTGATGAGGCGGGTGTGATTGACCTCTTCGAAGTCGTGGTCTTCGGATGCGACCCAGAACATGGGCACGACGTTGACGCCATGCGCGCGCAGGTGTTCGGCCAGCTTGATCGCGGTCAGGGCCTTGAACACCGTGTAAAGCGGTCCGGTGAAAAGCCCGGCCTGCTGTCCCGTGATGACGACCACGGAATCTTTTTGACGCAGGCGCTCGATGTTGGCGAATGTAAGATCGCTTGCGCCCGCCAGCGCGTTCTGGTCGGCGAGCGCGTCGGCCACCGCGTCGCGCGAGAAGGTCTGCGCCGCGACTTTGGGCGCACGCGCGACCAGGGCCGAAACGTCGAGGCCGCTGGGCTGATAGAACCGCGAGACGCGGTCGAAGTTGTAGAGAAAATCGTTAAAGAGCCTGGACGTGCGGGGGATTTGATCAAAGCTGATCGTGTTGTCTGACATTGCGGTCTTTCTCTCCTCACCCTTAACTAATTTTCAAGCCATCCCTCAGTCGGCGAATTGAGGCGCGACGCTCTGCTCTATCTCTCGCCATCGCCCGTCTTCGCCCTTCTCGAACAGCTCGCTCTCCTCAATCGCTTTTTCAATGCCGGCGCGCTCCTCATCGGTCGGGATGGGCATCGGCGAGCGCGGAAGGTAGCCGTAAAGCCCGACCGCGTCCATCGCAGCCTTCAGATGCCCGATACCGCTAGCCGCCGTGACTCGCGCCAGCGCGGCCAACCGTTTCTGCAACTCTTCGGCGCGCTCGTAATTGTTATGGTTATACGCCTGCTCGATCGCGCATGCCGTGTTCGGCGCCAGCGCCCCGACGGCCAGCACCGCGCCCACGCAGCCCGCGTCCAGCCCCTGAGTCAATATAGCCGGCGAGCCGACCAGTACGCTGAATTCGCTATTTTTCAGTTCGCGGAACAGGTCTTTCAACGCCGTCAGATCGCCCGAGCTTTCCTTCAGCCCGACGATGTTCGGGTGTTCGGCCAATCGCGCCACGGTCTCCTGCATCAGGTAGACGCCGGAGAATTGCGGGATCAGATAAATCATTATCGGCATCGGCGAATTGTCGGCGATACGCGCGTAATGCGCCTCGTGATGCTCATCGTCCAGAACCTTCTTGTAATAGAACGGCGTGACGACGACTCCGCAGTCGGCGCCCAACTCGTGCGCGCGCCGCGTCATTTCGACGGTCTGGCGCGTCGACAGCTCGCCAGTGCCCACCAGCAGCAGCTTTTCGGGCGACATCGCGCCGCGGACGGTCCCGATCACCGCCAGCTTCTCGTCCGTCGTCAGGTGCGGGAACTCACCCGTCGAACCCAGAATCAGATAGCCCCTCAATTCGGTCTGATTCCAATGTTCGAGGTTGCTCTTCAATTTATCATGATCGACCTCGCCGTCATGTCCGAACGGCGTGGGCAACGCGGCAATGATACCGTTAAGGTTGAGTGACATAGTTTACAGTGGATTTTACGGTTTCTTGACGTTGTTCGATAGCGCCAGCGAAAGCGCAATCAGTCTTTAGTATACTGACTCTTTACGTTAGCGAGTGATCCGCGAGCGCGCAATGACACACCGGATAAAACCGCACGATTTGGAAAACGGCGTTTAGAGTACCGACTTTAGTCGGCAGGGCTTCGTTTGCCAAGCCTTGCCGACTAAAGTCGGTACTCTAAAACGCCGTCTTCGATAGTTATAAGTCATCCGCAGACTTGCTCGGTCTACAACACATCATTTGTTGAATGCCTCTTGCACGACCTGGAATCGAGCGGGCATTATAGCGACGGCGATCAAAAGCAGGCAAATTAGCTTCACCATCTATGGATCTACCGATCTTCAGTGACAACCTGAAATCCTCGGCCTCTTGGGCCGATTTGTTGGCAGGCGAGCGGGAGGCGTGGGACAACGCGCGCCAGGCGCTCGATGCGCGCGCTCAAATCGAGGCGCGTATGCGCCACGAGCAGATCGAACAGGGGCTGCGGCGGGCGGGGCGGGGAATTGACGGCCAACGCCTGCTCGAAGCGGCGAGCCTGGTTTCGGCGTGGGCCGCCGACGCCGAGGCGAAGCTCGGCGTCGAAAGGTTGCTCGAGCTTCATCGGACGGTGACCGGCGCTTCGGCGGGCATGGACGTTTTGCGAAAGATTGAGCCGACGCCCATCTGCGCCAAGCACGAACCGACGCCGGCCTTGATTCTGCCGAGAATGTTGGACAACGCCTTCGACTGGTTCGACACGGAGAGCTTCATGGATTTGCATCCGGTCGAGCGCGCGGCGGTGGTTTACCTGCGTCTGCTCGATCTACACCCCTTTTCTTCACACACCGAGACCACGGCGACGCTGGCCGCAGGCTTCTACACCGAGCGCGAGGGGATGCCCCCGCTCGTGATCTTCGCTGATGACTTGACTCAGGCGCGATATGCGCGAGCGCTTGAAGCCGCCTTCAGAATGTTGACGCAGCCGCTGGTCGAATTCTTCGCCGAGATGCTGACGCGCACGATGCGGATCGGCTTGGGCGCCGAACGATGAAACGAGACGTCGAATGTTTGCCGGAAGAGGTCGTGGCGCTGCTCACACCGTTCTTCCCCGGACTTGATTTGACCAGGATCCGCGTCTGCGAGGGCATCCCGCGCTACGTCGTCGGAGACCCGGTCGGGTACGCCGACCGCTACAGAATCTACTTTGCGCCCGGCGCTTACCGCGTCGACACCATCGAGGGACTCTCGCTCATCGCGCATGAGGTCGCGCACTGCCTGCAATACCAGAGGCACGGCGCGTGGCGTTTTCGCGCCCGCTACCTCGCGGCCTATTTCAAAAACCGCCTGCGCGGGATGAACCACCTGAAGGCCTATCGCAGCATCCCCTTCGAGGTCGAAGCGCGCGAGGCCGAAGAGCAAGTCTACAGGGCCTTGAAGACGCTGCAGGCGGGCCTGCTTGAAACGCTATGAAAGATAACGATCAACCATTACACCTTGCGCCCTCGGCGTCGGCGATACTCGAACTGCTGCCGGAATCGCTCGGCAAACTCACCGAGATGTTCTCGCGCTGGCATGCCTACGACATCGACGAGACTTTGCGATTGCCACAGGGCAAGGCTCGCGAGGCTTTGGACGAATTGATCGAGCGACTGCGCGACAACTACCCGTTCTTCCATCCGAGTTACGCCGGGCAGATGTTGAAGCCGCCGCACCCGATAGCCGCGCTAGCCTATTTTCTGGCGATGCAGATCAACCCCAACAACCACGCGCTGGACGGCGGCCCGGCCACGGCCAAAATGGAGACGGAGGTCGTAGCCGAATTGGCGCGGATGTTCGGCTACGAAACCCATCTGGGCCATCTGACTTCGAGCGGCACGATAGCCAATCTGGAAGCGCTCTGGATCGCGCGTTCATTAAGCCCCGACAAGGCGATAGCCTATTCGGCGGAATCGCATTACACGCACTCGCGAATGTGCGAGGTGATCGGCGCTCGCGGGGTCGAGATCGCCGTTGACGACCGGGGGCGAATGGACCTCGACGACCTTCGCGAGAAATTGAAGTCGGGCGGAATCGGCACGGTGGTCATGACTTCGGGGACTACAGGGCTGGGCGCGGTCGATCCGATAGACGAGGCCCTGGAACTGCGGCGCGAATTCGACTTCCGCATTCACGTCGACGCGGCTTACGGCGGTTTTTTCAAGCTGCTAGCCGGCGAAGACGAGACATTAGGCGAAGGCGCGGCCTCGGCGTTCCGCGCCATCGCGCAGACTGACAGCGTGGTCGTCGACCCGCACAAACATGGTTTGCAGCCTTACGGCTGCGGCTCGGTGATTTTCCGAGACCCCGCCGTGGGGCGGTTTTACAAGCACGATTCGCCGTTCACCTACTTCACGTCGGGCGATCTGCACCTTGGCGAGATCAGCCTGGAATGCTCGCGCGCGGGCGCGGCGGCGGCGGCCTTGTGGGCGACGTTGAAATGCTTCCCGCTCGAATCAGAAACGGGGTTGGGCGCGATCCTGCGAAAGACGCGCCAAGCGGCGCTCGAATGGGCCAGATTGATAGAATCGAGCGACGAGTTGCGGCTGATTCTTCAACCCTCGCTCGACATCATCATCTTTTACGCGATAACGAAGGGGCTGAAGGCGTCGGAGATCAGCGCGCTGACCGAGCGGGTCTTCGAGGCCTTAATGAACGACGCCGCCCATCCGATATATCTGGCGAAGTTCAACGCGAAGCCGAATCTGTTGGCGAAGCATCCGGACCTGATCTGGGACGCGCCGTTGATGACCGTGTTTCGCAGCGTTTTGATGAGGCCGGAACAGTTGGAGTACGCGCCGGTGTTGCACGAAAGAGTTTTGAATGCTCTTTCCCGTGGTTGAGACAAGGAGGGTTATGGAACTGGCAATCATTCCAGCGATCGTTCTGACGATCGCCCTGGCCTCACAAGATTTAGGCATTGGGTCGGAGGAGCTGATCATTCTTTTGATTATCGCGTTGATCCTTTTAGGCGTGAGACATTTATCCGACATTAAGGGAATGGCCGAAAGCATACGCAATTTCAAGTCCGGGATTGCGCCTAAACAGCGCCGGCAGAGCAGTGATTCCCGCCCGTGGGTGTTTATCGTCCTTGCCCTTATGACAGCCGCGATCATCATTTCCTTTGTGAGGATGGACGGTTTTTCTGACGGACAAATACTCGTGTTGACCGTCGTGCTACTCGGCTGGATCGGGGTCGGGTATTGGAGTTTTGGGCGAAATTTGCGAAAGAGAAGCGGCCAATGAATGAACCAACACAACACGACGAAGAACGCGAGTATCCGCACTGGAAACGCGTCTACATCACAGTCATCATTTATACCATTTGCCTGATCGTCGGGCTTTGGCTCTTCTCGCGGATGTTTCAGTAAAGGATCACACGATGCATTGGCTCGATTGGGTGATTGTCGCGGCTTATCTGATTTATATCGTTTACGACGGTCTTCGGCTGACGAAAAAAAGCAATGAGGTAGAGGGCTATTTTCTGGCCAACCGCAGTTTGCCGTGGTGGGCCGTGGGGTTGTCGGTGATGGCGACGCAGCTTTCGGCCATCACGCTGGTCGGCACGACCGGGCAGGCTTACGCGGACGGGATGCGGTTCATTCAATTCTATTTCGGACTGCCGTTCGCGATGGTCATCCTTTGCATGACCGTCGTGCCTTTTTTTTACCGCGCCAAAGTCTACACGGCTTACGAATACCTGGAACGGCGGTTCGACGCGAAGACGCGGGCGCTCACCAGTTTCTTCTTTCTGATTTCGCGCGGCCTGGCCTGCGGCGTGATAGTCGCGGCGCCTTCGGTGATTCTTTCGATCGTGTTCGGGTGGAACGAACTGGCGACGGTTTTGGTAATGGGGCTCTCGACGACGCTCTACACGATGTTCGGCGGCGTGCAGGCGGTGACGTGGACCGACGTGAAGCAGATGGTCGTGATTTTCGTGGGGTTGGCAGTCATCCTATTCGTCATCGTCGGCCAATTTCCCGACAGCGTTTCGATCGGCGGGGCGGTGTCGTTGGCGGGCGCGGCGGGGCGGATGAAGACCGTTGACGCGAGCTTCAACGTGAACGAGACCTATACGCTCTGGTCCGGCTTGATCGGGGGGATGTTTCTGGCGCTGTCTTACTTCGGCTGCGACCAGAGCCAGGTGCAGCGTTTTCTGACGGCGCGTTCGGTCTCCGAAGGCCGCACGTCGCTATTGCTGAGCGCGTTCGTCAAAATCCCGATGCAGGTTCTGATCCTGTTCATCGGCGTGATGGTCTTCGTCTTTTATCAATTCGTCCGGCCCCCGTTGATCTTCAAATCGGACGACCGCGCAAAGGTCGAACAGAGCGCGGAGTATCAGCGGCTCAACGCCGAATACGCCCAGGCCTTCGACGCGCGCCGGCAAGCCGCGCTCGATCTCGCCGGCGCCGGAGATCAAGGCGACGCCAGGCAAAGCTTCGTCGCGGCCAACGACCGGATGAACGACGCCCGCAAACGCGCCGGCGACCTGGTTAAGAACGAGACCGGCAAACCGTTGAACGACGTCAACTATGTGTTTCCGACTTTCGTTACCACTTACGCTCCGGCGGGAGTGATCGGGCTGATCATCGCGGCGATCTTCGCGGCGGCGATGTCCTCGATCTCGGCGGAACTCGCGGCGCTTTCGACTGCGACCGTGATCGATTTTTATCGACGCCATTTCCGCACCGAAGCGCCTGACGCGCATTACCTGATGGTTTCAAAACTGGCTACCGGATTCTGGGGCCTCTTCGCCTGCGCCGTGGCGCTCTACGCTGGAAGACTGGGGTCATTTATCGAGGTCGTCAACAAATTCGGCTCCTATTTTTACGGCTCTCTGCTCGGCGTCTTCGCGCTCGCGATTGGAACGAGGCGGGCGACGGGCAACGGAGCGTTCTTCGGCTTACTGGCGGGAATGGTCACGGTCGCGCTGGTCGCCCGTTACTCGAAGATCAGCTTTCTCTGGTACAACGTCGTTGGGTGTGTGGTTGTGGTGGCTGTGGGAATGTTATTGAGTCTGCTTGGAAAAAAATCAAATCCTTTCGATAAAGGCCATTGACAAGTCCAAAGCGCTACCGTAGATTGCGCTCGCGTTAATGTCTCGATAAATCAAATAACTATCACCAGTAGTAATTAGTAGCAAATATCATATCTCTGTCTGAAAGTAATTCAGTAACCCATTATTACGTGTCTTCAGTAGTGATCATAACTGCATGAGCTTTAGGCAGGCTCTTTTTCAGAAACCCCGTATAGCAATTCTGTTCGCCGGGCGCCTTCCGGCTCTTGCTTGCTGTTTTGGCGAGTTAGCAGGAGTTTCGCGCGAGCGCGGCTTCCGGCATAGCTGTCACTGTTGAACAGGTCGCTTCCAGCCTCAACCAAAGAAGGAGTCACCCTATGAAAAGAAAGCCCGTATGGATTTTTGCGTCCATTGTTGCCCTATTGATGGCTTCAACGCTGTTATGGAACTTCTCGATGCAGGCGGCCGGCCGCGCTGGTCGAGGAACCAAGGGGCGTGGCGCCGCCGACAACCGCGCGGAAAAGAATTTCGACATCCGAGAGAAAGACGATAAAGACGCGGTCTTGGAGTTCGAGCGCCGCATGGAAAAATTCTCCTCGAAGGAGAAGGAAAAAAACGACAACTTCAAGTTGGCGATGAAAGGCGCCCAGGCGAAAAAGGCCAGGATCGCTCCGGAGTTGGAAGTGTCCTTTTGCAGTCTGACCAACTCCCCCGAAGTCGTTCAAGCGACAGGCAAGGGGCGCAAATTCCTGACGCCGTCCTCCAAGCAGCCGCGCGAGAGCATCGTCAGATCGTTTATCAACGACAACCCAGATTTGTTCGGGATGAAGCCGGAGCAGGTGGCGGGGCTCAGGAAGATCGCCGAGTACACAAATCCGAACGGCAAGCTTTCGTGGGTGAGGATGGAGCAGCGATGGAACGGAATTTCGGTTTTCCGGGGCGAGACGGTGGCGGCCTTCAACAGTAGCGGCGAGATGGTGCGGATAGTGGGCGAACTCACCCCCGGTCCTGAAGCGCAGTCACTCGAGACCTCTCCGAAGGTGAGCGCTGCGGAGGCCGTGGTTACGGCGGCGGAGTCTCTGGGCGTGACTTTGAACGCGAGCGCTTTGATCGTTAAGGAAACGTCGTCGGACGGCCTGACGGTAACCTTTCATGCAACTGAGCCATTCACTGACGACATCAAGGTCGAATTGCAATACTTCTCATTTGATGCGGGACTGGCGACTCTGGCCTGGTCAACGGTCTTATGGCAGGACGAGCCGGCTCACCTGGTACTGACCGATGCCTTAGAAGGAGGAGTTGTTTTATTCCGCAAGGGCATCACCCACACGCAGACGCAGCCGGCCACGTATAGCGTCTACAACGACGACAGCCCGGCGCCGTTCTCGCCTTCGACCGCGTTTCCCGGCTCCGGCCTTCAGGGGGCGGCCATCCCGCGCACTCTCCTCACGCTGATCAGCGAGCTTCCTGGGTTCGACAATCTCGGATGGATCACTGACGGTGTGAACACGACCACGGGAAATAACGTCGACGCCGGGTTGGACATAGTCGCTCCGAACGGCATTGATGTGAATGGACGGCCCATCGGCAGTCCTTTCAGGGTTTTCGACTTCCCTTACAACCCGTCTCCCGGAATCCCGCCGCCGGGCGACGCCCCGACGCTTGCTGACTACCGCAATGGCGTAGTGACGAATCTCTTCTTCTGGTCGAACCGATACCACGACCGGCTCTACGAACTCGGGTTCACGGAGGCGGCCCGGAACTTCCAACTGGACAATTTCGGCCGTGGCGGATTGGGCAATGATTTTGTCAGGGCCGAGGCGCAAGACTCCTCCGGCACGAACAACGCCAACTTCGGCACGCCGCCGGACGGCTCTCTGCCGCGCATGCAGATGTTCATTTTTACCGGGCCGAATCCGGATCGTGACGGTGACCTGGATCAGGAGATCGTTATACACGAACTGACGCACGGCACGTCGAATCGCCTGCACGCGAACGCCGCCGGATTGAATAGCACTGTGTCCGGAGGAATGGGCGAAGGCTGGGGGGATTTTTATGGGCGCGCGTTGCTCTCGACGGCTGACGAGGACATCAACGGCATCTACGCGTCGGGCGGGTATGCGACGCTGCAACTCGGCCCGCTCGGGACCGACAACTTCTACTACGGCATCCGCCGGTTCCCATACACGTTGAAGGCGGCGGTTGGGCCGAACGGGAAGCCGCATAATCCGCTGACCTTCGCGGACACCGACCCGGCCCAGATAAACACGACGGACGGCGCTTTTCCCGAAAGCCCGCTTGGCTTTTCTGGCAACGGGGCAACGGAGGTTCACAACCTGGGTGAGATTTGGTGTATGACGCTGCTCGAAATGCGCGGAAAGCTGATCACCCGATTGGGATTCGACGTGGGCAACCAGCGGGCTCTCCAACTGGTGACCGACGGGATGAAACTCGACCCGGTCAATCCGAACATGCTTCAGGGCCGCGACGCTATCCTTTTGGCCGATTGCGCGGGCTTCGGCGGTCAGGATGAACTCGACATCTGGGCCGGATTCGCGACGCGCGGAATGGGCTTCAGCGCCAGGTACAATTCGGCCACTTCAGTGACCGAGGCCTTCGACATGCCGAATCTCAATCTGGGCGCGGTGACGATCTCGAATGATTCGTGCCCGCCGGCTGACGGATTCGCCGATCCTGGAGAATCGCTGACATTGAACATCCCGCTCAGCAACCCGTTTTGCGCGACTCCGGCGAACGGTGTGACGATCTCGGTTGACGGCGGCGCCCCCATCAGTTACGGGGACATTCCCGCCGGGACGACGGCGTCGCAGGGCGTCCCTTTCACGGTCCCGTCGGCGGCGGTCTGCGGGAGCCAGTTGACCGTGAACGTGGCCATCACGAGCAGCCTCGGTACTGTGACCAGGACGTTCAACCTGCAGATCGGCAGGCCGGTGGTCACGATCACCGCCAGTTACAGCAGCGGCAACATCGCGGCGCCGATACCTGACGTCAGTTCGGTGGACATTCCGATCAACGTCACGGACGTCGGCGCGGTTGCCGACGTGAATGTCAAGGTTCGTCTGAACCACACCTTCGACGGCGATCTCGTGCTGAGGCTAATCGCGCCGGACGGCACGTCGGTTGCGCTGGCCAATAACCGTGGCGGCGGCGGCGACAATTTCGGAACGGGGGCGAACGATTGTTCGGGCGTCTCGACGGTCTTCGACGATTCGGCTCCGATAGCGATCGGCGCGGGCACGGCCCCGTTCGCTGGATCGTTCAGGCCCGATTCGCCTCTATCGGCATTCAACGGCAAGGGGTTAAACGGAGTCTGGATATTGAGAATATCCGATACCGGGGCCATAGACGTCGGTACGGTCGGTTGCGTCACGCTCGAAATCGCCCGCCAGCGGTTCGCCTGCTGCGGCGTGCCGGGAACGCCTGAGTTACAGGCCGCGCCGCCCGCCACAATAACGAACGAGAGTTGCCTCCCTGGCAACGGCGCGCCCGATCCGGACGAGACCGTGACGTTCAACTTCCCGCTGCGGAACATCGGCACGGACAATACCACCAACCTGGTCGCCACGCTGCTCCCAGGCGGCGGCGTCCTCGCGCCGAGCGGCCCGCAGACTTACGGCCCACTCACCCCTGGCGGTCCGACTGTTGCCAGGCCGTTCACGTTCACCGTCGCCGGATTCTGCGGCGGCGATATCATGGCGACTCTGGCGCTGCAGGACGGCGCGACGAATCTTGGAACTGTGACCTTCACGATCAGGGTCGGCGCGACGGTTTCCGCCACGTCGTCGTTCTCGAACCCGACCTCGATCATCATTCCGGGGACCGGCACTGGCGCAGCGACGGGAGCGCCGTCCAATCCTTACCCGTCGAACATCGACGTCTCCGGCATCAGCGGGACGGTCAGCAAGGTGACGGTAGACCTCTTCAACTTTAACCACACGTTCCCTGGCGACGTCGACGTTCTGCTCGTCGGGCCCGGAGGGCAGAAACTGCTCCTGATGTCCGACGTCGGGGGCGGAACTGACGCCGTCAACGCCAGCTTGACTTTCGATGACGCGGCGGCGGCGATTGGCGCAACCGTCGTCTCCGGCGCGTTCAGGCCAACAAACATCGGAACCGGCGATCTGTTCCCGGCGCCTGCGCCTGCCGGGCCTTATCCCGATCCGCAGCAGCTTTCGGTCTTCAACGGCGTGAATCCCAACGGGACGTGGAGCCTGTATGTGGTTGACGACGCCGCGACCGACATCGGAAATATCAACGGCGGGTGGAGGTTGAACATCACCACCACTGACCCGGCCTGCTGCAGCTCGGCCTGTACGCTGAACGTGCCGTCCAACATCGTCGTAAACAATGATCCGGGCGTGTGCGGCGCCGTAGTCAATTATCCAGCGCCCACATTCAGCGGGAGCTGCGGCGTAGTGACCAGCGATCCTCCTTCGGGTTCGCTCTTCCCGGTCGGGACCACGACCGTCACCGTAAGGGGAACCAGACAGGACGGCACGATGACCGTAAGCTCGTTTACTGTGACAGTCAACGCGCCGACCACAACGACCGTCCCGGCGGTCGCCGGGCAGTACAGTGACCAGGTCACGTTGAAGGCGAACGTGACTAACGCGGTCTGTCCGGGCGGCGCGGTCGAATTCAAGGTCAACGGCTCCGTCGTCGGATCGGCGCCGGTCACGAGCGGCGCGGCTACTCTGCCCTTCACTATCGGGTTGGCGCAGGGCAGTTATCCGATCGTAGCCACCTACTCAAGCTCGAGTCCGGGCACGGGCAGTGTCGGCTCCGGTACGCTGACGGTCGCCAAGGAAGACGCCGTCGTGACTCCGTCGGCCTCGAATCCGACATCCGTCAAGGTGAATTCGCCTGGAGGAACGGCAGGCCCGATCACTCTCTGCGCCGCGATCAACGAGGCGAGTGACGGCAGCCCAGGCGATATCTCGCTGGCGACGCCCGTGACGTTCACCCTGACGCCAGTCGCGTCCGGCACGACGATCACGCGGACGGCAACCACGAGCGGCGGGGGTGTCGGCGGGACGCTCACGGCATGCATAACGCTGAGCAGCGTTTCGGTGAACGTCTACGACGTGGGCATCAGCGTCGGCGGGAATAATTACGCCGGTTCAGGCGCCTCCGTGCTCGCGATCTTTGATCCTTCGCTCGGATTCGTCACGGGCGGCGGAACCGTCGTTAACAACGGCGTGCACGCCACCTTCGGGTTCAACGTCAAATACAAGAGTAATGGCGCCCCACAAGGCGAATTGCTCTACATCGAATGCCGCCCGACCGGCACGTTGAAACTCAAGAGCACGTCTATGCAGTCACTCTCCATCGTCGGCAATACGGGGGTATTCATCGGCAAGGCGACGCTCAACGGCGTGGGGAACCATACGTTCCGCGCCACGGTCGTCGACAACGGAGAGCCGGGAGGGAACGATCGGTTCGGCTTGCGGGTGACCGCTCCGGGCGGAGCGATCATTCCGGGCCTGACGTTCGACCCGATAACCCTGAGCGGCGGAAACATTCAGGTTCCGCATCAATCAGGCAATACCACGGCAAACACGGCGCTTAAATAGAAGGCAGTCAGGATGCGCCAGAGTGGGGCGGTATTCAGTCTGTCCCACTCTGGCGCATCAAACCTTCGTTCATTGACCTATTGACAAGGCCAATTCATTAGAGTTAGATCTGACGTTCGAACCGATAACCCTGCGCGGCGGGAAAATTAAGCGTTAAGCGACAGAATGCAAAGAGGAAGCCAAAAGGGAGTAGGGAGTAGAGAGTGGGGAGTGGGAAGAAGGAAATATCTTTCCCATCCCCATTCCCCATTCCCCATTCCCCACTCTCTTTCCGCGTCCTTCGCGCTCTTTGCCTTCTTCGTTTTATTCTCACCTTTGTTCGCGCAGCAATCGAGGAAGGCGGAAGTGATTCGATTAGGCCAGGAGTTCGATTTGAAGATCAATCAGGAGGCGATGATTGAAGGCGAAGCTCTGGCCGTCGTGTTCGGATCCGTGCTTGAGGACAGCCGCTGCCCCGAAGGCGTGGACTGCATCTGGTCAGGCAACGCGAAGATCAGGCTCAAATCAGGCAAACAGAAGCAGACGCCCGCGGCCGTCGAGCTTAACACCCACGTCGGGTCAAAGAGTTCTTCATATTTGAACTATGAGATCAGTCTGGTCGCCTTGAAGCCGCGCCCGAAAGCGGATAAGCCCATTCAACCGAATGAATATAGAGCCACTCTGATTGTCACGAAGAAATAGCTCCGGCCGCCGACAGCCAATCCCGCCCCCGGCTTCCTCCATGTCTCGATACATATTTCTATGGTATAACGTGATTGGTTGTGCGAGTGATTAATCAACTTACTTTCACCAACAATCCAACTTCATAGGATCAGCAATGAGACGAATTGTCGCCGCGGCGCTTGTTCTCGCGCTTGCTTTTCAATGCGCTTTCAATACTGCTTTTGCCGACACCCGCCCCGCGCCGGAAGACCGTGGCGCCAGCGGCCTGGCCCTCGTATTACGCCGACTGCAAACCGTCGCCAGCGCGCTGCACACCGGCGCGCATCCTGACGACGAGAGCACTGAACTGCTCGCTTATCTCGCTCGCGGAGAGGGCGCGCGCGCGGCTTACCTGTCGCTCAATCGTGGCGAGGGCGGTCAGAACGGCATCGGGCCCGAGTTGTGGGAGGGGCTGGGCGTTATCCGCACTGAAGAACTTTTGGCCGCGCGAAAGCTGGACGGCGCGGAGCAGTATTTTACCCGCGCTTTTGATTTCGGCTTCACGCGTTCGGCTGATGAGACTCTACAAAAATGGAATCGCGAAGAGATTCTGGGCGACGTGGTTCGCGTGATCCGAATGATGCGCCCGCTGGTCGTAATCAACGGGTTCACGGGCACGGCGCAGGACGGGCACGGCCAGCATCAGGTCGCCGGGATGCTGACGCCAGAAGCGATCGAAGCCGCCGCCGATCCGAATCGATTTCCCGACCAGATCGCGAAAGAGGGTTTGCAGCCGTGGCGGGTCTTGAAGCTCTATGGCCGCCGATTCGGCCAGACGTCCTCGGGGCCGCGCGCCGAGTTCGACGTCGGCGTTTACGATCCATTGCTGGGCCGCTCATACGCCGAACTCGCCGCAGACGGACGCAGCCGCCACCGCTCGCAGGACTTCGGAATGATCCAGGTTCGCGGGTCGCAGATGCGCGCGTTCCCGCGGTTGCAGTGTTCGGTTCAGTCGACCGATGTCGAGAAGTCCTTGTTCGATGGCATTGACGTGACCATCACCGGCATCGCCAGGTTCGCCGGCAATAAAGGCGAGCTGATGCTGCCCGCCCTGACCAGGGTCAAAGATCTTGCGTCGAAGGCGCTGGCCGAATTCCGCATAGAGAGGCCCGAAGCGATCGCGCCGCATCTCGCCGCCGGGTTACGCGAAGTCCGCGCCTTGCGCGCGGCGCTTACCAATCTCGATCCCGTCTCGCGCGCGACCGTCGACGTGATGCTCGCGCGCAAGGAACGTGAGTTCAATGACTCGCTCGCGAAATCGCGCGGCGTGATCGTTGACGCGCTCTCCAATACCGAGATCGTCACGCCGGGCGAATCGGTTGACGTGACGATGAACGTCTTTATAGGCCGGCCCGCGCCGGGCGAAAACGGATCGAACGCCGCCTCGCCGAAGATTCAACTCGTCGCCCCCGCCGACTGGCGCGTCGAACAGGTTCAGGCCGAAGAGGAGCGGCCCACGGGCGTACAGGCGTTCATTCGCGGGCGCGAGAAGCCCGACATTGTCTCTCGCTTCCGCGCCACGGTCCCCGACAACGAACAACCGACACAACCGTACTGGTTAGCCAAACCGCGCGTGAAAGATCAATTCGACTGGGACTATTCGATGCCGCGCAATCTGCCGTTCGCGCCCGCGATCGCTCACGCGAAGGTCGAGTTGACCTTGAATGGCGAGCGAGTCGTCATCGAGCAGCCTGCCGAATATCGCTTCGCCGACAAGACCTTCGGCGAAATCCGGCGCGAATTGAAGGTTGCCCCGGCGTTGACTTTGACTGTCCACCCTTCGCTGCTGATCGTTCCCGCCGGAGACGCGAATCGCGCGCGTGAAATCTCCGTGGAGATCACGCACAACGCGCGTCGCGCCACAAACGGCGCGGTCAAACTCGTCGCGCCGCCGGGTTGGAGGGTCGAAGCCGACGACCGACCGCTCACCTTCACGCGCCAGAACGAAAAGACCGCCCGAAACTTCAAAATCAGCCCGCCGGCCGGCGCGACCGGCGTCTTCGATTTGAAAGCCGTCGCCGAGGCTAACGGGCGCGAATACTCGAACGGCTATTCGGTGATTTCGTACCCGCACATCGAGTCGCATTTCATCTACCGCGCGGCGACGACGAAAGTCGAGGTCTTCGACGTAAAGGTCGCGCGCGACTTGAAGGTCGGCTACGTGATGGGCAGCGGCGACGACGGCCCCGAAGCCCTGAGGCAGATGGGCGTCGACGTCAAGATGATCAACGGCGCCGAACTGGCTTCGGGCGACCTGTCGGTCTACGACACTATCGTGCTCGGCATCCGGGTTTACGAGGTAAACGACGACGTGATCGCCAACAACAAACGGCTGCTCGATTACGTCTCGAACGGCGGGACGCTCATCGTGCAGTACAACAAGAACGAATACGCCAACGGGAACTTCGCGCCCTACCCGGTGAAAATGTCGCGCGGCGACCGCGTGACCGACGAGAACGCGCCGATCACCGTGCTCGTCCCAGATCATCCGCTCTTCAATTTCCCTAACAAGATCACCACCGATGATTGGAAGGGGTGGACGCAGGAGCGAGGGCTGTATTTTCTTAGCGATTGGGACCCGCGCTTCACGCCGCTGCTCGCCTCGTCCGACTACTCCGGCGATCCGCTCAAAGGCGGGCAACTGATCGCGCAATACGGCAAGGGCAATTACGTCTACACCGCCTACTCCTGGTTCAGGCAGTTCCCGGCGGGCGTGCCCGGCGCCTATCGGTTGTTTGCGAATCTGGTGAGTTTGCCGAAGCAGAAATGAAACCACGGATTGGCGCGGATGCGAAACCACGGATTGGCGCGGATAAAATTGCTTCCCCCAGGTGGCTTCTATGCCTGACAAACTGTTGCACAAACACATAACGGATAAAATCCTGAGAGCCTTTTACAACGTTTACAACACACTTGTCCTTGGCTTCCTCGAAAAAGTCTACGAAAACTCGCTCGCAATCGAGATGCGCAGCATGGGGCTTCGCGTGGCGCAACAACAGCAACTTAAGGTTTATTATCACGGCCAGGAAGTGGGCGATTGCAGGGCCGACCTGGTAGTCGAAGGAATTGTCATCATTGAGTTAAAGGTTGCAGATGCCATACACGAGATTTTCATGGCGCAACTGATGAACTATCTCAAGGCCACAGAAATTGAAGTGGGCATGATTCTGAATTTTGGTCCCGAGCCAAAGTTCAAGCGCCTGGTGTGGACGAACGACAGAAAGCGGTTGGGAAATATGAAGCCACTGATCGAACTGGATATGGTGGATTAAAACGGATAAAATCCGCAGCTTCATATCCGCGCCAATCCGTGGTTTCATTTCTTGAATTTCAATGCCGACACTCGACGACGCGCAATCAGCCCTCGAACGTCACTTCGGTTTCAGCCGCTTCCGCGAAGGGCAGGCCGACGTGATCGAAGCCGTGTTGGCCGGCCAGGACGTGATCGTTGTGATGCCGACCGGTGGCGGAAAGTCGCTCTGCTACCAGTTGCCCGCGCTGCTCTTTCCAGGCGTTACGCTGGTCGTTTCGCCGCTCATCGCGTTGATGAAGGATCAGGTCGACGCGTTGGGCGCACGCGACATCGCGGCCACTTATATCAACAGCTCGCTCTCTTACGACGATCAGCTCACGCGGCTGCGCGGAATGTCTCGCGGCGAATACCGCCTGGTCTACATCGCGCCGGAGCGCTTCCGCAACGCGCGCTTCGTCGAATCGCTGAGGGGCTGCAAAATTTCGCTCTTCGCCGTTGACGAGGCGCACTGCGTCTCGCAATGGGGGCAC
Organism: Blastocatellia bacterium; assembly: GCA_036565725.1. Lineage (GTDB taxonomy): Bacteria > Acidobacteriota > Blastocatellia > RBC074 > RBC074 > JAJVID01. The sequence goes on along the minus strand of DATCXQ010000388.1, from coordinate 4,547 downwards.
GATTTCCGCCCCGATTATTTGCGGCTGCGCGAAGCGGCCGAGGCGCTGGGTCGCCCGCCGCTCATCGCATTGACGGCGACGGCCACGCCTCAGGTCAGGTCGGACATCGCCGCTCAATTGGGATTGAAGATGGCCTCCGGTTTCGTCGCCGGTTTCGACCGCCATAACCTGACGCTGCGCGTCGAGCCTTGCAAGAGCGACAACGACCGCATCACGGCGGCCTATCAGATTGTGAAACGGGCGAAGGGGTCGGGGATCATCTACTGCTCGACGCGCAAGGCGGTCGACGAGGTGGTGGGGAAGTTGCAGCGTATGGGGCTGACCGTAGGCGCGTATCACGCCGGGTTGGACGAGGCGAAGCGCACGCGGATGCAGGATTACTTCATGGCCGGAGACATCGACGCGATCGTCGCGACCAACGCCTTCGGGATGGGCGTCGACAAATCCGACATCCGATTCGTCACGCATTACAACCTGCCGGGGTCGATCGAGGCTTACTATCAGGAAGTTGGCCGCGCGGGCCGCGACGGGTTGCCCTCGCTCTGCACGCTGCTCTTCAATTACGTCGACACCCGCACACACGAATTCTTCATCGAAGGCGGCTACCCGCCGCGCCAGGTGATCGAAGAAGTCTACGCCTGTCTGCTCGGCGCGGGGCTCGAAACGATTTACCTCTCGGCGGGCGCGATAGCCGCCCGCGTCGGCGCCAAGAACGAGATCGCGATCAATTCGGCGCTGATCTATCTGGAAAAGGCCGGGCATATAGCGCGCCCGCAGGGGCGCGACTCGGGGATCAGGATGATCGATCGCGCGCCAGTCGGCGAGCTGCGCGTAGACTGGAACGACATCGCGTTGCGCGAGGCCGCCGAGCGCCGCAAGTTGCGCGAGATGGTCAATTTCGCCTATCACGAAAAATGCCTGCGCCTGTTCATACTGCGCTATTTCGGCGACCGCAAGGATGCCGCCAACTGTCGCTGCTCCAACTGCCAGCCGAAATTGAAATGGGGCGAGGCGGCGCCGGTTCAGCAGAAGCCCGGGCGGACGCAGGGGCAGGGGCCTGGGCAAAGACCCTCGCCCGATCCCGCGCCGGCGTCAGAGACCGCGAACGGCGCGGAAGCCGCGACGCAATCCATTGGCATTGGCGGCATCGGCGGCCCGCGCGCTTTGAGCGACGACGAGCATCTGGTCGCGCGAAAGATCCTGAGCTGCATTGCGCGAATGGAGGGGAAGTTCGGCAAGGGAATGGTGGCCAGCGTCCTGCGCGGCGCGAAGGCCAAGAACGTCATCGCCAACGAACTCGACCAGCTCTCTACCTACGGCCTTCTAAAGGAGCATTCGCAGGACGACCTGACGCGGTTCATCAATGCCTTGATCGTCGCGGGCTGCGTCAAGCAAACGGGCGGCGCGTACCCGACGGTCAACCTGACGACGCTCGGGGGCGCGTTGATGCGCGACCAGACGCGCGTCGAACTCGACCTCGAAGCCGTCGAGGCCGACACCAGCGACGAAGATATCACCCTGCCGCCGAATTACAGCGAGACGCGCGAACAGACCTACGCGCTTTACAAACAAGGACTCGGCGTCGCCGAGATAGCGGAGAGGCGAAATCTCAAGCCGCTGACCATCGAAGAGCACCTCGCCGCGTTGATTGAAGAAGGGCGCGAGATCAATCTCTCAGACCTCGTCGACGACAGGGACCGCGCGTTGATCGAAGACGCTACCGCAAAATGCGGTCTTGAGCGTCTGCGACCGATCAAAGACGAATTGCCGGAGCGGATCGGATATGACTCCATCCGCTTCGTCGTCGCCGACCTCAAGCGCCGGCAGAAGGACTGATCCTGGCATTCCGGGCCCTATGCTGATTTGAGGGCGCATGTTTGCGCCTTTGCGAGTACCGCCGCCTGAATGAACAAGACAATTTCTCGCAAAGGCGCAAAGGCGCAAAGGTCGCAAAGGGGAGCCCTCCACTCTGGTTAGACTTAATTCTCAAAGACCAGATGGCAAATGCCGTAGAATTTACTTGCTACCCCATTGCGCGCTGTGGTACATAACCCGGTCAATTTAGTGACAGTGGCCCGCGCGTCAGCCTGGGCTTAAGCATGACGCCTCGACGCCCTGCCCCCACGGGCCAGGTGGCGATCCATAAGACCAACCTAAAGAAAGTAGAGTCTCAAATTTATGATTTCAACAGGCACAGCCACTGCCCCGGAACGTAAGACCGGGGACATCTTCATTCGTGCGATCACTCTCGACGTTCAGAAAATGACGCCCGAAGCGTTTGCGCCCTACGGCCAAATTATCGGCGCCCGCGGCCAGGTCGAACTCGACCTGGACGGCGGCAAGGCCAGCTTCGTCGCGCAGACCGTCGAGGCGCGCCCGCTCAAGTTCACTTTTCTAGGACGCCACCAGCGCACCGACCAGGTCTTCGTCCCGATGGGCGGAACCATGTCGGTGATCGCGGTCGCGCCGCCCTGCGAGAACGGTTCGGCGTCGCCGAACGTCGAGCGGATGGCTGCTTTTCTGGTTGACGGCTCTTTCGCGTTCAAGCTGCATCGAGGCGCGTGGCATACCAGCGCGTTTCCGCTGGACGAATGCGCGACCTTTATGGTCCTGGACCGTGAAAACACCCTCGAAGAAGATTACGACCTGCGCGATCTGGCCTCAACGCTCGGCGTGATGGTCGAGATCAGACAATAAATTAATTATCGATACGGGGAGCGTCAGGGACCTGAACCTTTATCAAGACGCCCAGGTCGCTAGCGCTCCCCGCGCCGTACCACCTAACGCCTCCCACACCGTCAAATGATTTCTGGCGCGATTTAGTTTGGCCGCGCGCGGTCCAGGGTCTAATGAACGACGGGTCCGAACAATCGAAGCTCACGCTGACGCTTACGGTCGTCACACTGTTTTCGTCGAATATCCTCGGCGGAATCCTCGTCGGTTATCTGCTCGACCGCTGGCTCGGCACAGGCCCGTGGATGATCGTAACCGGAATCACACTGGGCCTGACCAGCGCGATCATCGGGCTCGTCCGCATTCTGAACCGCCTGAATCGCGGCGCCTAATCGGAGCTTCCCCCATGACCGGAATCGCAAAACTTCCAATTCTACCAATTCTTTTCATAATCCTCTCGATCTTCAGAAGCGACGGCGTCGCGCAGGCGGTCCCGTCATCGCAATCAAACGCGGCGCCTTATCTCACCGAGCCGTCCGTTTCGCCTGTAAGTTCGGAGATCGCTTTCGTTTCGGGCGGAGACATCTGGACCGTGTCCGCCGGCGGCGGCGCCGCCAGCCTGCTTGTCTCGCATCCGGCGAGCGAATCGCGCCCGCTTTATTCACCCGACGGCAAGCGTCTGGCCTTCGTCTCGACGCGGACTGGCAATGGCGACATCTATCTGTTGACGTTCGAGACGGGCGAGTTGAAGCGGTTGACCTTCGATGACGCCGGCGAGCAGTTGGACGCGTGGTCGCGCGACGGTCGGTTCGTCTATTTCTCTTCAACGAGCCGCGACATTTCGGGGATGAATGATCTTTTCCGTGTCAAGGCCGACGGCGGGACGCCGATGCAGGTCAGCGCAGATCGCTACGCCAACGAATATTGGGCCGCGCCCTCGCCCGACGGGAACATCCTCGCCTTCACGGCGCGCGGCGTCAGCTCGTCGCAGTGGTGGCGTGGCGGCCACAGCCACCTCGACGAATGCGAAATCTGGTTGCTGCGCGACTCTGGTTACGAGCGCTTCACAGACGGCGGCGCCAAAGAGATGTGGCCGATGTGGAGCGCCGATGGCAGACAGATCTATTTCGTCTCAGACCGCGGCGGCGCGCAGAACGTTTGGGTAAAGCCGGCAGGCGGCGCTGCCCGCCAGATCACCAGATTCAAAGACGGGCGCGTCCTTTGGCCGAACATCTCCTATGACGGCAAGCTGATCGTATTCGAACGCAATTTCAAAATCTGGAAGCTGGACACCGGCTCAGGCAATGCGAGTGAGATCGAGATCACCCGTCGCGGCGCGCCGGCGGGGCCTGCAGTCGAGCGGATCAGCGTCGGCGGCCAATTGAGCGAGCTTGCGCTATCGCCCGATGGGAAGAAGGTCGCGTTCGTCGCGCACGGCGAAGTCTTCGCGGCCTCGGCCAAAGACGGCGGCGACGCGGCGCGAGTGACGAAGACGCACGCCGCCGAATCACAGATCGTCTGGGCGCCCGACAGCAGGAAGATCGCTTACGTTTCTGATCGTGATGGCGCGTTCAACATCTACTCTTACGACTTCACGACCGGCGCCGAAGCGCCCCTGACGCGAGGCGTCGCTAGCAGCTACGCGCCGTTGTTTTCGCCAGACGGCAAGACGCTCGCCTTCATCCGAGACGGGCGCGAATTGCGCGCAATCGATCTTGAAGCGAAACAGGAGCGGTTGCTGGCGACGGCCTATCTCGAACGCCCGCCGATCATCAGTGATCGCTTTTGCGCGTGGTCCCCCGACGGCAAATGGATCGCCTATCTCTCCGCCGGCGAGCGAGCGTTCACCAACGTCAGCGTGGTTCCAGCGGCGG
>DATCXQ010000378.1:0-8369 GCA_036565725.1 Blastocatellia bacterium | reverse complement strand
GATCTGCAACGCGGTGTCCGCGGCGACGGGCAAACGCATCCGCGACCTGCCGCTCAGAAAACATAAAATCTGAGACGGCCTGGGATAGAGAGGCGGAGAGACAGGGAGACGGGGCGACAGGGCGAAAAAGATGAAATGTCGCCCTGTCCCCCCGCCCCCCGTCGCCCTGTTCTTTCGTTTATTCAAATAGGTCGGCAAACTCCACCGGATCGGGCAGTTCGCCGTCCAGTCGGTCCCAATAATAATCGGTGATCTCGCGGCTGTATTTTTCAGGCGCGCCGGCTCGCGTCGCCATGATCTGCAAGCCCAGATGCATCAACTCGCGCCCGTGTGGTAAATGGCGCAAGATGTTCGCCACCGCGATATGACGCGCGTGGTTGAAGCGCGGCATATGGCCGGAGAAAAACAGGGTCAGAATGTGTTCATATCGTTTTTCAACTTCCTTCGTATCGCAACTTATACGCTCTGGCATGGCGCCTTCTCTCCAAAAATAAAGCCGCCCGGCGAGTGAAAACGCCGGGCGGCGGAATTTATTCGGCCCCAAAATAAAATTGCTCGAAGGTTTTGACGCCTTCGAGCGCTTTTTCAACGGAAGCGGGATTGTAAAGACTTAAAGTCGCATCGTCAACACATTGACACTCTTTCAGAGCCTATAGTAGCTTTTGTTCAGTTCAGCGCACGAATCAGGTCGGCCGCAGCGCGCGCGCCACGCCGGCGTGTATAATCCTATGAGGTTTCGCTCAACAAGGAGAAGCACAACCACTGCGTAATTTGAAAATCACATTGCCGGAACGCGGGCTTGAGGCTTTGTTCGGCCCGCATGATCAGAACATCAAATATCTGGAATCGCTGCTCAGTGTGCGACTGGGGGGCCGGGGCGCCGAATTGATAGTCGAAGGCGACGAGGCCGACGTCGCCATCGTCGAACGCATCCTGAAAGATTACGGGAAACTCTTCAACGAAGGCCGCACTCCCTCGGCCAGCGAGTTGCGCGACGCTTTCAAACAGATCGCCGATGACCGCACGTCATCTTTGCGCGAAGCGCTGGAGGGACAGAAGCGAATCAACCCGTCCGGTCGCAAGCAGGTCACCGCGCGCGGCCCCAATCAGAAACTTTACCTCGAAGCGATTGAAAAGTACGACATCGTTTTCGGAATAGGTCCCGCCGGAACCGGAAAGACATTCCTCGCGGTGGCGATGGCCGTGCAGTACCTGATGTCGAAGCGGGTCAATCGCATCGTTCTCGCGCGCCCGGCGGTCGAGGCGGGCGAAAAGCTCGGCTTCCTGCCTGGAGACTTGCAGGACAAAGTCGATCCTTACCTGCGCCCGCTTTACGACGCGCTCTTCGACCTGGTCGATTACGAGCGGGTGACAAAGTTCATTGAAAAGCGCGTTATCGAAGTCGCGCCGCTGGCGTTTATGAGAGGCCGTACGTTGGGGGATGCGTTTGTCATTCTCGACGAGGCGCAAAACACTACCTCGGAACAGATGAAAATGTTTCTGACGCGCATCGGCTTCGGGTCGAAGGCCGTGATAACGGGCGACGTGACGCAGATCGACCTGCCTTCGGGACGCAAGTCGGGCCTTGTGGAAGCGCAACGCGTCGTCAGCGGCATCGAGGGAATCTCCTTCATCCACTTCGACGAGCGCGACGTCGTCCGCCATCAACTGGTGCAAATGATCATCAAGGCTTACGATGACCACAATAAGAAGATCAACCTCTAGCCAGACGGGGAGACAAGGAGACGGGGAGACAAGGAGACGGGGAGACAAAGGGTTGCATTCGTCCCACAGGGAGATTGAAGTCATCAACCGCCAGCGGATACGCAAAATTGACAAGGATCGAGTCGTTGAATTGTCGAGAGCCGCGCTCGATCGCATCGGCCGCACGGAAGCGGTTTTGACCGTCACGTTCATACGCGACCGCGCGATGCGTCGCCTTAACCGCGATTACCGTGGGATCGATGGGCCGACAGACGTGCTCTCGTTCGCTTATCATGAAGGAGAAGAAGCGCCGGAATGCGATGAGACCAGTCACATCGGAGACGTCGTGATTTCGGTCGAGACCGCCGGACGCTACGCGCGCGAACTGGGCCTGAGCTTCGACCGCGAGATCGAGTTTCTGGTGATTCACGGCGCGCTTCATCTGGCCGGTTACGACCACGAGACGGACGACGGCGAGATGAATAGAGTGGAAAGAAAGTTGAGAAAAGAATTGCTTAAATAAAGCTGGCGGTTAGTGGCTAGTGGTTGGATTTAGATAACCAGCTACCAGGCGCCAGACACAACAACTATGGAATCCGAAATAACTTTGACCAGCATCTTTATTTTGGTGCTGGTCGTTACCGCCACTGCAAAAAGCGCCCTCGATGAACTCAGCGACGTCGGCTTGCGACTGCTGGCCAGCGAAGGAAACGGGTCGCGTCACACCGAATTCTGGCGTTCGATTGTCGCCCATTACCAGAAATTTCGATTCACGCTCACGTTCGGCATTCACGTTTCGATCGCGTCGATTGCGATCCTTATCAGCTCGATATCGAATCAGCTCTACCCACAGCATTTCCTGGCGGTGTCGTTCGCCGGGATGATCCTGACGGTCATCCTGTTCCGGCAGATATTGCCGATGATCTTCTCTCAAAGGGACCCGGCGGGCGCCCTGCTCAAACTGCGATTTCCACTGCAACTGCTGTGGCCCGTGCTCGGTTTCGTCGCGAACCTCATCTACGGCGCGCTCCGGAGGAAGCAGATCGAGGCCGAAGTCCAGTCCCCCGCCGAGGCCAAGGAGGAGGGCGGCGAAAACATAGAGCTGCAGGCGCTGCTCGACGTGGGCGAAGAAGAGGGCATCATCGAGGAGAACGAGGGCGAGCTGATTCAATCGGTCATCCGCTTCAGCGACCGCACGGCCGGCGAGGTGATGACGCCGCGCCCGAACATCGTCGCCGTCGAGGCCGGCGCTACGCTCGAGGCCGTGCGCGACCTGATGATCGAATCGAAATATTCGCGGCTGCCCGTTTACAGCGGCCAGATGGACAACATCGAGGGCGTGATCTACGTGCGCGACCTGCTGAAATACTGGCAGCTCGGCGAAATGGACCTCCGCTGCGTCTCGATCGCTCGCTCGACTTACTTCGTGCCCGAAACCAAGCCTATCGACGAGCTGCTGCCCGAGATGCAGAAGGCCAAGACGCCGATGGCGATCGTCATCAATGAATACGGCGGGCTGGCCGGACTGGTCACCATCGAAGACCTGGTCGAAGAGATCGTCGGAGAGATCGAGGACGAGGACGAACCGGAGCCGCAAGCGACGGAGGCCGACATCATCGAGGAGGCCGAAGGCGTCGTCGCGCGCGGCCACGTTGAGGTCGGCAAAATCGAGCGCAGGTTCGACGTTGAACTGGCCGCCGATGATTTCACCACGGTCGCCGGCCTGGTAATAAACGAGCTCGGCCACCTGCCCGTGATCGGCGAAGAGATAACGTTCCGCGGGCTGCGCTTCAAAGTGGTCGAAGCCGACGAACGCCGAGTCTCGCGCGTCAGAATTCATAAGCCGACCCAGGCGCTTGACGAGAAGGCCGACGTCGCTGAGGCTTCGGCGGCGGCGCGGGCCGAGAAGCGCAATTCCATGTTTTTGATGTGACATGACCGAGAAACATAAATCCGGCTTCGCGGCGCTCATCGGGCGCCCCAACTCGGGCAAATCGACTTTGCTCAACGCATTGGTCGGCGAGCACATCGCTGCTGTCTCGTCAAAACCTCAAACCACGCGAACGCGCATCCGCGGCATAGTCACGCGACCTGAAGGCCAGATCGTCTTCGTCGACACGCCGGGCGTCCACAAACCCGGCTATACGCTCAATCGCAGGATGATGGGGCTGGTCGCCGACGCGCTTCAACAGGTCGACGTCATCCTGCTGATGCGCGACGCCACGACCAGCTTCGGCGCCGGCGACCGCTTCACGCTCGACCTGGTTAAAGAGGCCGCGAAGCCGAGCTTCCTCCTGCTGAACAAGATCGACCTGCTGAAGGACAAGTCCCGCCTGCTGCCGATGATCGAACAGTACAGCCTGGAGTTTGACTTCGCCGAAATCATCCCGATCTCCGCAATCGGAGGCGACAACCACGAGACGCTGATCAACAAGCTGTTCGAGCGCCTGCCCGAAGGCGAGCGGCTTTACGACCCCGAAATCTTCACCGACGAGATCGAGCGCAACATCGCTGCTGAACTCGTCCGCGAGAAAATTCTGGAACTCACATCGCAGGAGCTCCCATTCACCACCGCCGTCAGGACCGAGATGTGGCAGGAGGCGCCGGGGGCGACCGAAATCCATTGCGTGATTTACGTCGAGCGCGAGTCGCAGAAGCCTATCATCATAGGCAAAGGCGGCCAGACGCTGAAACAGATCGGCATGAAAGCCAGGCGCGACATCGAAAATCTGCTCGGGCGCCACGTCCGGCTGCATCTCTTCGTCCGCGTACAGGAGCATTGGCGCGACGACCCCCGCACGCTGGACGAGTTGGGAATTGAGGAAAGATGAAAGGGTGAAGGGGTGAAGGGGTGAAAGAGTGAAGGTTCTGGTCACCCCGTCACCCCTTCGGCCCTTCACCCTTTCATCCCTCCACATAAATTATGAGCGATAAAATCTGGTACGCAGTCGAAGTTGAGATCGCCCGCGTCGGCGAAACGGCGGCCACCACGCAACTCTGGGCGTTGAACACCACCGGCGTCGAGATCTCCGAAGACTCGAACAATCCCGACTTCGTCACGCTGCGCGCCTATTTCAACTCGGCGCCAGACACCGAAAAGCTCCGCGAGCAAATCCTGCGCGACCTGAAATTGATTGGCCTGCCCAAATTCGCGCTGCGCGGAATCACGAGCCTGACCGTCGCCGATCAGGATTGGCTGGCCGAATGGAAGAAGGGTTACGAGCCAATCGCCGTAGGCCAGAGCCTGCTCATATGCCCGTCGTGGAGACGCGATCAGGCGCGGAACTCTGATCGCATCGTGATCGAGATCGACCCCGGAATGGCCTTCGGCACAGGCACGCACGAGACTACGCGCGGATGTCTGGAATTGCTTGAAAAATACTGGAAGGGCGGGTCGCTCCTCGACGTCGGAACGGGCACAGGCATTCTCGCCATCGCTGCCGTCAAGCTCCGGCCCGGATCGCGCGTCGTCGGCTTCGACCTTGACCCCGAGGCCGTCGAAGTCGCGCTTGAAAACGCCGCCATCAACGGCGTGGCGGATGAGATTGAAATCGAAGTCAACAAACTCAGCTCCTATCAAGGCCAGGACTTCGACCTGGTTCTGGCCAATCTGACGGCGGACGTAATCATCCCGCTCTCTCCCGAATTTCCCCAGGTCCTCAAACCGCAAGGCGCTCTCATTGTCTCCGGCGTTCTGCGCGAACAAACTGACGACGTCCGCGCGGCCCTCGAATCGCACAACCTCAGTCTGATTGAAATGATGCCGGAAGGCGAATGGATGACGATGGCGCTACAAATCTAAATCAAACTACTCGGGCCAGTCGGGATTGACACTACTGAATTAGACACAGAGACACAGAGACACAGAGACAAGGGGACATAGAGAAAAGCTGAAAAACATCTTGTCTCCTTGTCCCTTCTTCTTCTTGTCTCTGTGTCTCTGTGGCCCTGTGTCAGGTCCTTTGTCCCAAAGTTCTGCGCTCTGATTTAGCCTGCCGAACAAAAATGTAGTTGACAAACTCGGCGACAAGATGTATTTGTCACACATTAAGACAAATACTATATCGAGACTACTGCGAAGCCGGGGAGTGGCCGCCTGAAGCCGGTATGGGAGATCGCCATTCCCCCGGCTCCGGAAGATAAGTTTGAATGATGATAACTGCGATAAAAGCTTTGGTTTACCCGTAAACACAACGCGTATCATCTATCCCCTGATTTCATTCTGGTCAGAATTCTGATTGACCTTTACCGTCTTCCTCGTTTGCCCCGGGCGCTCCTTTGTGCGCGCGAGCCGGGTCGGCCCGAGTATTTAGTCACAAGATAAAACAATTGCTGACTAAAGAATCGGATTAGCCTGAAATTGGTCCCTGCGCTGACCCGCCGCAGGCGGGTCGTAAGAACCACAACTAAGCCAAGGAGGAATTTATGACGATCAGTAGAATTCGAGGACTAAAATATTTCGGGTTGAGTATCACTCTTACTTTGGTGGGAGCGGTTCTGGCTCTCGTCCTGAACCTCGGCGCGGAGGCTCAGAATCAGACCTTATTCAGCGACAATTTCGAGGACGGGAACGCGAACGGCTGGACGAAGTCGGGCGGCAGTTGGTCGGTCGTCTCCGACGGGTCGCTGGTTTACAGGCAGTCCAGTACGAGCAGCGACGCCCGCGCGCGGGCCGGTTCCACGTCGTTGACGAATTACGCCGTCCAGGCGCGAGTCAAACCGCTGGCGTTCAACGGGTCAAACCGTTTTGTTGGGCTGATCGCGCGGGGGCAGAGCATGACCAGCTATTACCTGCTGGCCCTGACCAACGGCAACCAGTTGCAGTTGAGGAAGCTGGTCGGGGGGGCGTCGACGACTCTGGCCTCGACGTCTTTTACTGTAACGACCGGGACCTGGTATACGCTGAGGATCGAGGCGTCGGGCACGACGCTTCGCGGCTTCGCCAACGGAACGCTGCTTTTGACCGCGAGCGACGGCCAATTCAGCGCGGGGAACGTCGGCGGGGCGACCAACTTTTCCAGCGGTGAATTCGACGACTTCCTGGTAACGCAGCTCGGGCCCGGGCCGACGCCGACTCCGACCCCGATAGTCACACCGACTCCGACGCCGACTCCCACGCCGACTCCCACGCCCACGCCGACCCCAACACCGCAGCCGGGAGACCGCTTCGCATTGGTCGGATTTGCGACCCTCAATGCGCTCGGGCAAAACGGGACGACGGGAGGACAGGGAGGACAGACCGTGATGGCGACGTCGGCCAGCCAGTTTCTGGATTTCATCTCGAGGCCCGAGCCTCTCATCATTCAGGTCAACGGGATAATTACGTTGCCGAGCGCGATGCACAATGTGACGTCGAACAAGACGATCATCGGCCTCGGGGCTAATTCCGGGATCAGCGGCGGCGGCCTCAACATCGGGCTCGACATCGATGACGACGTGACCTCGCCTCCGTCGAACGCCATCCGCAACGTCATCGTCCGGAACATGGTCATCACGAACTCTCCGGACGACTGCATCAACATTCAGATGTTCTCCCACCACATCTGGATCGATCATTGCGACATCTCCAACGCCACGGACGGCGGCCTGGACGTCAAGCGCGGCTCCGATTTCATCACCATCTCCTGGAATCGCTTCCACAACCAGGACAAGAACATGCTCCTCGGCCACGACGACAGCAACGGGCCGCAGGATATCGGCAGGTTGAGAGTCACCTATCACCACAACTGGTTCGACGGGAGCATCCAGCGCAACCCGCGAGTCCGGTTCGGCGAGCCGGTGCACGTCTTCAATAACTACTATTTGAACATCACCGGATATGGCGTTGCTTCGCAAATGAACGCCGGGGTCATGGTCGAGGCCAACTACTTCGACAACGTCGAGAAGCCGACCAGGAATGACGTGGGCGGGACCGCCGGCAGGATCGCGGCCAGGCTGAACATCAACGTCAACACCGAGGACCCGATTGTCACCGCCGGCAGCGTTGTCGAGCCGAACACCTTTTACAGCTACAGGCTGGATGACGCCGCAAGCATTCCATCGATCGTCGTGCAGTTTGCCGGCGTCGGTAAGCTCTGAATCTGAAGCTCCTATGACGCGGCCATAAGGGCGCCGCAGATACCGCAGACAGGGAGAGGGCAAGAGCGCGGAGATGGAGAGATTCTATCACCGCATTGCCGGTCAGTAGAGTCTCTCTGTCTCTCCTTCCTCCCTGTCTGCGGTGTCTGCGGCGCCCATGTGGCTAAACCAGATGCGCCGATTTTCAGTCGCAGTGATTTGGAAGCCCATAAGCTGAATCCACGCTCTTTCACCGAGGAGCTTTCATGTGGCGTTTCGACGCCCTGAAACAATGAAAAGCGCAGTTCGTAGTCCCGCCTTTAGGCGGAAGCGGCGGGTCCATTCCGTCACTCCAAACGCTTCCGCCTAAAGGCGGGACTACGAACGATTTTCTAAGGAGGAATCACGATGATCAGTATTGTTCAATTGCGAAAAAGCTTTCCGATAAGCATTGCCCTGGTTTTCGCCGGAGCGATGCTGGCCCTCTTTCTGAGTCTCGGGACGTCGGCTCAAAACCAGACTCTATTCGCCGACAATTTCGAAGACGGGAACGCGGACGGATGGACGAAGTCCGGCGGAAGTTGGTCGGTCGTCTCCGACGGGTCGCT
>DATCXQ010000362.1:0-5050 GCA_036565725.1 Blastocatellia bacterium | reverse complement strand
CGGCAGCGCATTGACCTGCCGGAGGCGGGGGAGATTTACGCCTCGGTTGAACAGGTAGTTGATGGAGAGGTTCAAGTCGCGTCCGAGCTGGTGGTCAAAGCCCAGGTTGCCTTGAGTGGCGTAGGGATTGACTAGGTCCCTGGCCAGCCGCACCAACACCCGGTTGGCGCTCGTATCACGCATCAAACCCAGCAAGTCCGAATAGGCTGATTCCGGAATGGTACGGGTCGAGGGAGTCGTGAGCAGGCCCCGCGCGACCAATTGCTGGTAGAAGCAGAAAGACGGAGGGAGGCCGGTTGTCGCAAGCGCCTGACCACAAGGCGAGGTGGGAGAGATCGGCGTCAGTAGTGGATCGGGCGAGACTAAAAGACTGCTGATCGCTCCCGTTTCCAGAACGGACGAGATGACCGTTATGCCCGAAAGTAACGCTTGGTAGTAGATGCCACCGCCGCCACGAATCACCGTTCGCGCGTTCTTGAAAGGGTCATAGGCAAAGCTGAAGCGCGGGCCAAAATTATTGCGATCACGCGGCGTGCCGGAGGGTTGCAGATCGTAGTCGTAGCGCAAGCCGAAGCTCAGGCTCAAATTCGGTTTCACCTTCAGCCCGTCTTGCAGGTAGAGACCGAGGACTTGTCCGGTAAACCCTGTGTTTGGGTTGCCGAAGCCCTGGTTAATCGCGCGCGCAAAGCCGAAGTTTATCTGCTGGACAGTGGTCAACCGCTCGGTCGTAATTACCGGCGCGAGGTCGGGCCGTCCCAACCCGGAGATGTTCGTGGCGAGTTGCGCTGCCGCGGCGGCGCCCAATACCTGGCCTAGTGGTATGGGTAACTGCGCGAAGTCAACGGCGCCGCCAAGAAAGATAGCAGCGAGGGAGTCTATGGTGTAGTTGCTGAAATCACCGCCGAATTTAAAGTTATGCCTGCCGCGCGTCAAGCTCAGATTGTCGAGGAACTGCACGCGCCGCTGTGTTGCTCTCGTAGGCGATTCGATCCCTCGACCGAAATTGCCAATGCCGGCAACCTGGTAGCGTGGTCCGAAGGGGTCTACGGGGGCGACATTGGAGACGTTGCGAACGGATTGGAAGCGGAATTCATTTGACAATCCACTACCGAAGAGGTGCGTTTCGCCGACAACGAAGGTGCTATCTCGGATCCCTACGTCGAAGCCCGCCGAGGGCGCAAAGAGACCGCCGACGCTGAAGTTATGCTGACTGTTGTTGGTCAGTGAGTACCGGAGGAAGAGGAAATCCTGCTCGCTTAAACCGTGGTCAAGCCGGATGCTGCCCGTGCTCGAAGTCTCGATCAAGGGGAATGATCCAGTCGAACCATCGAGCAGCTTAAAGGTGTTGCGGTTGGCCTGGAACGGGCTGTCCGGCGCAGTGGTGAGCAGCGCCCGAAGTTGTTGTCCTTGCGCGACAAACGACGGCGAGCCCGATCCGACCAGTGTGTCGATCAGGGCCTGCTGTCTGTCGGTCGGCTGCAGGATCGAACGATCAGCCAGGATGGTTGTGAAAGCCGATTCGCGCCGGATCAGGCCTTCGTAAGCCGCGAAGAAGAAGGTCTTGTCTTTCCTGATCGGACCGCCGAAGGTGAAGCCGGGCTGGTTACGTTTAAATGGGGGATCTTGCTGCCGCGTGGCTGCGAAAGTGTTGCGCGCGTCGAGTCGCTCGTTGCGGAAATAGTTGTAGACGTTCCCGTGAAACTGGTTGGTACCGCTCTTGGATACGATGTTGATGATACCTGCGCTGGCGCGACCGAACTCCGCGTTGTACCCGTTGCTGTTGATCTGGAACTCGCTCACTGCCTCCTGGCTGATCGTCGGGCGCACCCGATTGCTGGTTGAGTCATTATTGTCAACGCCGTCAATCAGGACGCTGTTCGCGCGCCCGGTCTGGCCGGTGAATGAAAGGCCTGAAGTTACGATGCCTGCGGCCTGTACGCTCGAGATCACTGGATTCTCCTCGACCACACCCGGAGTCAGCTTGGCGAAGTCGAGAAAGTTGCGCCCGTTGATCGGCAGGCTATTGATCGGCTTCTGCGTGATGGTCGAGGCCTGGTGTGTTCGCTCGGGTTCGGTCAGCTGCTCGTCGGTCTCAATCAACACGGACACACCGGGACCGCCAATTGCCATCTTGAAGTTAAGCGCAAATGTCTGACCGACCGTGAGTGTGACGCCTTTTTTGATTTGCGTGTTGAAGCCGTTAGCTTCGATCTTCACCTCGTATTCGCCGGGCGGCAAAAGCGGAATGCGATAGGCCCCGTTGGAGTCAGTCGTGGCGCTGCGCGCCAGCCCGGTGGCGACGTTGGCCGCTGTGACTGAAGCCCCGCGTATGAGCGATTCCGATGGGTCTGAGACAATGCCGGTCAGGTCGGCGGATGAACTGCGCGCCTGCGCCAAAGCAGGCAATGCTCCCAGGCCAAGCGCGCTGAGCAGGAAAATTACTTTTACGATTTGCTTGAACATGCGACCTCCAAATAGACCACTGATTAAGCGGCGACACTTATCGTATGGCGCCGATCGTATGGCGCCGACCGCAAGGGAAATGTTTACAACTGCGCCATTTTGAATAGCAGGCGCAGAAGTCGTGATTGCCTTGAGAGGAAGTGACGATGCGAGGCCCTTTCCCTACTCGACGCTTGATTCTGGGTGGTAAGCGTCGTATCAGGAGAGAACGCTGTAATTACCGGGGGGCCATTCGCACCTATTCTGGGGTTTTAAGCGTGGGGTATTTTATGAGACGGGGCTTTTGTGGGATAACCTAGCACAGACGCTGATAACCTATACATTTTAGGCTGGGAAGTCAATGATTCTACAGCAATTCAGCAATTCCCGGTCAGACCACACATGAGAGTTCAATCGAACTGGCGTTCTATAGTTTAGAGCAGTCTGTTGACATCTTGTTTTAGTGGCGCTTGGGTCGCGATACTGTTTTCAACCTCTTTCCGCCTGACCGGGAATTGCTGCTTATTTTTCCGCCTGGAGGCGGATATAGCTCAGGAGCAGGCCTAAATGCCCGAACCGCGCGAACCAGATCTGTTTACCTTGCCACTCGAACTCGCTCGCGACGGCTCTGACGGCTGCGACCCCGGCGGCGAGTTGCTGGGGAGTGAAGGCGTTTTTCACCGCCCGCAGCTCCAATTCGGCTTTCTGGCGCAAGTCCCGGTCCCGAATGAATGACAGGTTAGGATTGAGAACTTCTTGCGGGGCGCGCGCCACTTTCCCGTTGAACCACTCGATCACTTCGGTCGTCAGCGGAACGAGTGGTTGCTGGTCTTCCGGGTAAAGCAACGTCGCCATTGCCCAGGGGACGCTGCCCGTCAGGTAAACGCGCTTGCGATTGACCAAGCCGGGCTTGCTCTCCCGTTCCCTGCGCAGCGCTTGCCGGAAGGATTCGTCGTCCACGCCGCCGTGAGGAAAGTTCATCGTGACAAAATCGTATCTTGGCGCCGCGTCCGCCCCGTCTGGAGGATACCTCAGCAACTGGTATCCGCCGAGCGTGAGGTCGCCGTTGATCTCAATCAGCACGGAAGAATTTCGGTTGTCAATCTGAGTGTCGCCCACCTTCGACACCCGCGAAATGGCGCCGGCGACGCTCATTTGGATCTCGGTCTCGACGTCCAGGAAAGTGAGTGATTTGCCGGTTATCTCGCTGATGGCTTTGACCAGAGCTTCGGGGCGGCTGGCCCCAAGTCCGCTGCTGCCGATCAGGAAAACACGCTCAGGCGGGGCTTGGGATTGCTGTCTCAATCGAGTCAGCAGTTTTAAGACTGTCTGGGCGGCCTCCTTGGCGGCTTGCGGAGTGATCTGTCCGTCGCCGGCGCGCGCCAGCGCGAGGCGGATATTTTCTGAATAGATCAGTTTGAGGCCAGCTTCTTCTTCGTTTCTGGAAACGCGCAGCGCGATCGCCCTGACCCATTCAGTAGTGATTTCAATGCCGGCGTAGACTTCTCCAGGTTGGGTCTGCGCCGCCTGTGGCGTCGACTGCGCCCCTCCCGCCTGCGCTATGGATACAGCCTCGAGGCAGTTGAGCAAGAGGCTTAGAGAAACTATCGCCTTCAAACTCCGGTAAGTTTCATACGCCAGGTAACGGGTCGCAATCAGCGCAGTGACCCTGAGGCTTCGCAGAGAAGAGTAGAGAAACCTCTTTTTTTCTTCCGCTGCGTTTCCTATTTGTCCTCCGCGCTTCTGTGGCGGCGCGAGACTGTTAGCCAGGTTTTGTCGTTTTTGCCCTTGTTGCCTTTTTTGCTTCCCCTGACTTTCATCAGCCCGAGGCTTATCTTTCAAATGCGTTCCGACGTCAGGGGCGTTAGGTGGGGTCGGTCCGATCTTTGAATTCATAGTTGAATGTTCATCCCGTCTATTGGGCGCTGGGAGCGAAGACGAAGGTCAAGACGCTCTTCACTCTGATAGGCGCGCCGTTAAGCATTGCCGGTTTGAAGACCCATTTACGCGCCGTTTCCACGGCCGCGCTCCGCAGCGCAATGTGACCACTGATTGCCTTGGCCTCGATGACAAGCCCCACTTCCGAGATCGTAATCTCCACCTCGACCGGTCCTGTCGCTCTCATCTTCTTGGCGGTCGGCGGATATTCCGGTTTGACCATGGTGATAGCGCGGCTTTGCAACTCGCTTTCCGGAACTTGCTCGAAGTAGCGCGTCGAGGGCGGCGGGGGCGGCGCAGGAGGCGTAGAAGGTTCCTCCGCCAGGGCCAGGTCGTCGGTTACAGGGGGAACGCTGGCAAACATCGGCCCCAGGTAGCGAAAAGGCGTGAGGGCCCACGCCGAATCCATTTTAACCGCGGGCAGATTAGTGATTCGTTTTTTAGCGCCGGTTTTAGCGCTGGTCCTAGACGCGCCTTCCGGAGCGCGCAACCTCTGCGGCAATTCGCTCAGCCGGCGGACCTGATAGAACCGCTCGTTATATTCGATGACTGCGCGGAAGAAGGATGGTTTTCCGGCCAGCCCTTTCTTGAAAGTCCCGACACTGATTACGACAAATAGTTTGCGTCCGCCCGGCAAGCTGGCGTTGACTTCAGCGCAGGCGGGCAGATC
>DATCXQ010000360.1:0-9851 GCA_036565725.1 Blastocatellia bacterium | reverse complement strand
GCGTCGTTGCGTGACGCCATCCTCTATCCTCCATCCTCCATCCTCTATCCTCTATCCTCGATCCTCGCTCGATTATGTAGCGGCTTCAAAGCTCGCGGCTCCTTCGGTGGCGAGGAAACCACCGGACTGATGGGCCCAGAGCGACGCATAAATGCCGCGCTGGGACAGCAGCGCGCCATGCGATCCCTTCTCGACGATTCTGCCGTGATCGAGCACGACCAGTTGGTCCATCCGCTTTACCGTCGAGAGGCGGTGCGCGATAACAATCGCTGTGCGAGTGGCCATCAAGTTCCAAAGAGCGTCCTGAATGAGGGCTTCGCTTTCGGAGTCGAGCGAGCTGGTCGCTTCATCGAGGATCAGCACCGGCGCGTCCTTGACGATCGCGCGGGCGATCGCGACCCGTTGGCGTTGCCCTCCGGATAGCTTCACGCCTCGCTCACCGACCAGCGTCTCGTAGCCTAAAGGAAGCGTCTCAATGAACTCAGCCGCATGCGCCAGTTTGGCGGCCCGGCGGATCTCGTCGTCAGTGGCGTCAGGGCGGCCGATCCGAATGTTATCGGCAATCGACCGATGGAACATCGAAGGGTCCTGCGGCACGTACGCGATCGCGCGCCGCAACGCCGCCTGAGGAATCTCGTCAATACGCTGTCCCCCCAGGAGTATCCCGCCGCTTTCTATGTCGGTGAAACGCAACAGCAGCCGGGTGATCGTCGTCTTGCCTCCGCCCGAAAAGCCGACCAGGCCCACTTTAGCGCCATGCGGGACCTCCAGTGAGAACTCTTCGAACAGCAACGGTTGAGACGGCTCGTATCGAAAACAAACCTTCCTCATCTCGATTCCGTAATTCGCCGGGGCGAATGGCTTCGCTTCAGCAGCGTCGACCACGGCGGGCGGATCTAGCAGCAGCTCTGTGAATTGAGCGGCTTCCGTCAATGCGCTCTCGAGATTGCGGTAAATCCGATTGAATTCCCACATCACGCGCGTAATGAGGGCGTAGTAACTAAACGTGATGAACACGGTCTGCAGGCCGGCGCCTGTAGCTCCGCCTTTTGCCAGTGCGATGATCAACCCGAGCGCGTTGGTGAGCACGTACATCGGCGCCGTGATCGTATCGACGCGGAGATTCTGGTAGTCCCAGGAACGCAGGGCCTTGGAGCCGTAGTCTTTCACGTTTCGCTCGTGAATCCGCGCCTCTTCGGGCTCCCTGGCAAACGCGCGCACCGCTTCCGCGTTGGAGATCGAATCCGCCACGTGTCCGGCAAGCCTGGTCGAAGCAGCTTCGCGGATGTCCACCAACTTTCGACGGCGGCGAATTCGCGGCCAAATGAAGGCGAACGTGGCGACGAGCATCACTACCAGCGTAAGAATCAGCCAGGGCGAGTACTTCCACAGCACGATCGCGACGAATCCTAACGGCAAAACATTCGCCAGCACCTGGAAAGCCATGACGTCGAACACGTCTTCAAAACGGCGCGCGTATCCCAACGCGCGCTTGGTCAGCGAACCGACATAGTTGTCGTGGAAGAACGACAGGTCTTTCGCAAGCAGTTCATCCATCGCTTCAACGTACAATTCCTCCAGCCCTCGTATTTCAGCGCGGGCGAGAAGAAAGCCGGCGAGCCGCCATATCGCTTCACCAACAAGCCAGACTCCGGTGAAAGCCAATACGTACGGAATTAGCTCGCGCAGGCTCGGCCTTGCATCGCTTGCAAATTTGCCTAGCACCCTGGCGATGATCAGCGGCGGAGCGTAAAAAATGAGGATCTGGCCAATGCCCGGCAATAACAGCGCCGGAATCGCTAAGGCCGGATGCCGGCGGATATGTGAGCAGTAACGCCGAACCACCATCCGCAGCGCGGCAGTGAGCCGTTGAGGGTCGCGATTATCTATTTCGGTAGTCATGGCCGCAAAAAAGTCTGAGGTTAATTGAAAACCTGTCGGGAAAGTAAGACAAGTTATCACAACCCTCGACGGATGCCCAGTTGTCGGCCTATTAACCGCAGAGGGCGCAGGGGAACGCAGAGGGATTCAAATCATCAATTCTTCCCTCTGCGTCCCTTTGCGCCCTCTGCGGTTGCCCCGTCACAGGCGCAGAGAGTTATAGGCCATTGGCTATGCGTTTGATCCCGTTCTTCAGGTGTTCGACGTTGAAGTTGATGAGAAGGCCGAGCTTTCGACCGCTGAGTTTGAGGTAAGAGAGCAATTGGGCCTGGCTTAATGGCGTCAGTGTCTCGACAGCCTTCAATTCCACGATCACTGCGTCTTCGACCAACAAATCAATCCTGTAGCCGACATCGATTTCGACGCCGGCGTAAATCACCGGCAGCGTAACTTGCGACAGAACTTTCAGCCCGCGCCTGATAAATACCTGGATCACGAAACACCTCAATGGGATTTACCGTTGAAGATACTGCTGTTGAGGGAGCGCCTTTTATGAAGGCGCGGGAACAGATTCAGGGATTTCGATTGGAATTCAAAGCAAAAGTCAGGCCGTCTTGCGCGCTTGAATGAGCGCATGATTGAATAGCGCAGCCGAGAAAGGATGCTGATTTGCCACGACAATTGCTGGAATCGGAGATAGTTTTTAAAGGCGCCGTATTCGACGTCGAACGCGACAGGTTGCGTGAAGAGAACGGGATGGAGATCATCCGCGAAGTCGTTCGTCATCCCGGCGGCGCCGGCGCGTTGCCGTTGTTCGACGACGGGCGTGTCGCTCTGGTAAAACAATACCGCCATCCGGCGCGGCGTGAGTTGCTGGAAATCCCGGCGGGCAAAATTGAAGACGGTGAGACTCCCGAAACGTGCGCCGCGCGAGAGGTGGAACAGGAGATCGGGTTTCGCGCGGGGCGGATTGAAAAGCTGGCGGAGTTCTATTCGACGCCGGGATTCTGCGAAGAGAAGCTTCACGTCTATCTGGCGACCGGCCTGACTCCGTCTTCACAGGCCCTCGACCACGACGAATTGGTCGAGGTTGTTTATCTACCTTTCGCCGAAGCGGCGCAGGTGGCTGAGCGCGGTGGGATCGAAGACTCGAAAACAATCATCGCTTTGTTGTTGGCCGTGAAGAGGGTTCAATTGGTTTAAACACTTATGTCCTCTACTGTCTATTTTTGTAACACTTGCGGGCGGGCGCTGGAGTCCGGTCCTGGCGAGAGCTGTCCGCAATGCGCGCCGGCGTTTCATCCGGAGCCGACGACGACACAATCCGAGGCGAAGTGGTCGGACTTGCTGTGGGCGTTCTTAGTTTGGGGCGTCAGCGGCCCATTCGTGCTGATGTTGGATTATCTTGTTCGTTTCATTTACTGGTTGAAAAACAGCAGTCTGCCGGAGGTTCAGATCACGCCGTTTGCCGTTATATTTTCGCTCGCGATTACGCTGATGATGCAGTTGGTCGGGCTCGTGGCGGCGTGGTTGTTCGTCACCAGAAGGGGGCGACGGCCTTTCTGGCAGTCCCTGGGCTGGGGATGGATACCGCAGTTCAGGCTCGTTCACGCCATCGGGTTGGCGCTTTTGATGATCGGCGTCGCGGTCGCAGCGGAGCATACTTTGCCTCACAAAGAGACCGACCTGGAAAAATTTCTGAAGATGGGAGCTTCGGTGCGCATTATGGTCGCGGCGCTCGCGGTGGTGACAGCGCCGCTGATCGAAGAGATCGTCTATCGCGGCGTCATCTATTCGACCGTCGAGGGCCTGATGGGAAAGGTCGCGGCGGTGACTTTTGTGACTCTGCTCTTCGCGCTTGTCCACGCGCCGCAATACTGGGGGAGCGTCGCCGCCCTGACATCCATCCTCTCACTGAGTTTCGTGTTGACGCTACTGCGCGCCTGGACGGGCAAATTGCTGCCCTGCTTCGCGACTCACCTGGTGTACAATTCGGTTCAGGCCTTGGCCTTGCTCGTGACGTCGGAAGAGGCGACGAGAAATCAACCGAGCCAGATCGCGCTTACGATTGTCTGGAGAATCCTGGGATTGGAGGGAATGAGCTTGTGACCGATTTTTTCACAATGATGGAAAAATTGCAGGGGATGTTTGACAGCGATGATGTTGAGGTAGTCACCAACGACGGCCGAAGGGTCCGAGGACGAATTGACAACCTACGCAGCACTCAGCCATTCAGCAGACCCGCCGTCAAAATCACAGAGCCCGACGGCAAGATCACCAAAATTCTGTTCGCCGACATTAAAGAAGTGATCAATCATGGAAAGAGATAGCGCCGGGCGCGCATCGAGCGTCTGACGAGAACGCCCCCGGCCCGGCGCTTGAAACCTTTAGCTCTTGTCGTGGGGACGCTTGAAAGTGTATTTGACGTACCGGCTGCTCGAGAGCAACTCCTCACCTTTGTTGGTGCGGTGAACAGCATAGCCATCAACGTAAACGCCTACCAGCTCCCATCCGTCTTGGCCCAGTGAATTCAACCCCGCGTCGACATTGGCTTCGATGAAATCTTCGCCGGTGACCCGTGAGCCGATCTTGCGAATCTCACCCCAATCCACTGTCTTGTATTCCCATTTCATCTTTATCACCTAAACCTTCCTTTCTGAGTTAGCTACGGTAAAGATCTATGGGGGGATGGTTGCGGGAGCTATTTTACTACAACAGTTAAGGCTTTCCTCAAATGATACGAGGCGCTGGCGAGATAAAATTAGGAGCGCGTTCTCACCTAATTTGAGCTTCGATCTTCGGCAAACTGAGCAGAATGACGTCGCCGACGGTTTTCAGGCTGCGCGGGCTGATCTTATCGAGCGTGTCCTCCTTCGTGTGCCAGTAATCGTTCTCTCCGTGAGAGCTACCGTACTCGAAGTCAATTATGTCGACGGCGGGAACGCCCGCGCGGAGAAAGGGCATGTGGTCGTCATCGCCAATGGAAAACGGGCGGTCCGGAAACTCCTTCGTGTGGCCGATCTGCCGCGCCGTTCCCCAGATCGCCTCGACCAGCCATTGCGAAGAGCCTTCCTCTTCCGGGATCGTCAAATCCCTGTCGCCTATCATGTCGAGCAGGATCATCGCCTTGAGGCGACTCAGTTGTTTTTCCTTCTGCATCCGCTCGACCATGTAACGGCTGCCGTAGGTGTGGTCATTGCCGTTCAGGCACTCGCTCCACTCGCGGCAAAAGGCCTCTTCGCCGTCGAAGAAGACGAACCAGTACGTGTATTTCCTCTTCCGGCCCGCGTCCTGGTTCCCCGGCTGACTTTCCGCCGCCATGACGCGCGCGATTTCGAGCAGCGCGCCCGTGCTCGACCCGCCGTCGTTCGCGCCGACGAAGGTGAATTCTTTAAACCGCTTCGTGTCGTAATGGCTCGCGATGATAATGACGTTCGAACTCTCGCCGGGCAGCTCGGCGACGACGTTTTTGAAATTCACCTTGCCGCTCGGCGTGTTTTCGGAGAATGCGTCGAGCGTCGTCTTCAGGCCGTAGCCCTTAAGCTCGCGGACAATGTATTCGCGCGTCTTTTCGATCGCGGGCGAGCTCGGGGGTCGCGCGCCCGATTCGACCTGCGCCTTGACGTGGTTGAAAGCTCGCTCGCCATCGAAGGCGGTCGTTTTCGTTTTATCTTCCTTCTCGGCGCCCGTCCTCGAAACCGGAGTGTTTTCGACCGGGGGCTTTGACGAGCCGGCGCCGTCGGCGCAGGCGAACAGAAGCAGGGCGGCGATTAACAAAGCCAGATTGCGGATCGCGGATTGCGGATTGCGGATTGAAAACATAACTTTCCTGGTCGCGGATTGCGGATTGCGGATCGAAAACAAAACTCCCTTGATTGTGGAGTGCAGATTGCGGGTTGTGTTCAGCAAATCCGCAATCCGCAATCCGCAATCGAATGATCCGCAATTCGCAATCTCATTGGTCTGGTCCGGTGAAAGACAGAATGTTTATCAGGAAGTCGCGCAGTTGGCGGCGGTCCACGACGGCGTCGAGCATGCCGTGTTCGAGCAGGAATTCGGAGCGCTGGAACCCCTTGGGCATCTTCTGGCGGATCGTCTGCTCGATCACGCGCGGGCCGGCGAATCCGATCAGCGCGCCAGGTTCGGCGATGTTGAAATCGCCGAGCATCGCGAAACTGGCGGTAACTCCCCCGGTCGTCGGGTTGGTCAAGAGTGAGATGTAGGGCAGTCTGGCGTCGTCGAGTCGCGCCAGGGCCGCCGAAATCTTGGCCATCTGCATCAGACTGAGCGCGCCTTCCTGCATACGCGCGCCACCCGAACACGAGACGATGATCAGCGGAAATCGTTTCTCGACGCACCATTCGATCGCACGCGTTATCTTCTCGCCGACGACCGACCCCATGCTGCCGCCCATAAAACTGAACTCCATCGCGCAGATCACCAACCTCCGCCCGCCCATCTCGCCCTCGCCTGTGAGCAGCGCGTCGAGCATCCCGGTCTGCTTTTGCGATTTGCGCAGCCGGTCGACGTATGCGGCGGTATCGACGAATTCGAGCGGGTCGGCCGGCGCGACTTGCTGGTCACGCTCGGCGTACTGACCGCCGTCGAAGAGCATTTGCAAACGCTCGCGCGAACTGAGCCGGAAATGATGGCCACAGGTCGGACAGACGTTCAGATTCGCTTTCAGATCTTTGCGATAAATCGTCGCCGAGCAATCCTCGTTCTCACATTTGACGAAGATGCCTTCGGTCTTGACTGTGCGTTCTTCGGGTGGGGCCGGGGCGCCTATTTTATCGGTTTCGCGCTTGAACCAAGCCATAGTTCCGTCATTCTACGCAGTGGCCTCAGGAGTGTCAAAGTACGCAACCAGATTCGACAGGTCCACGTTGCCGCCGGAAAGCAGAACGCCGATGCGTTTGCCCGTGAAATCGAACTTATGATGAAAGACGGCGGCCGCCGCCGCCGCGCCCGACGGCTCTACCAAGGTCTTCATTCGTTCGAGTATGAACCGGATGGTCGAAATTAGTTCCTGATCATTGACCAGCAGGATATCTTCGACAAGTTCGCGGATTATGGGGAATGTCAATTTGCCGGGCGCAGTCACCTGCAAACCGTCGGCGATGGTTTTGGGGACAGGAATCTCGACGCGCTCGCCTTTGCGGAATGATTGCCACGTGTCATTGCCCGCCTCCGGTTCGACGCCGAAGATGCGGATTTTGGGGCGCATGTGTTTGGCCGCCACCGCGCAGCCGGCGAGCAGCCCGCTGCCGCTCGTCGGGACCAAAAGGAAATCGAGATCGGGAACATCCTCGAGCAATTCCAGGGCCGCCGTCCCCTGCCCCGCCATGATCGCGTAATCGTCGAACGGCGGGACGAGCGTCATCCCGCGTTCGCGGCAGATTCTCTCCCCCACTTCTTCGCGGCGCTGGTTGTAGCGGTCGTAGAAAATCACCTCGGCGCCGTAAGCGCGGGTCGCCTCGATTTTGATCTGCGGCGCGTCCCGCGGCATGACGATCGTCGCCTGAACGCCTAAAAGCCTCGCGGCCAGCGCCGTCGCCTGCGCGTGATTGCCGGATGAGTAGGCGAGCGCGCCGCGTTTGCGCTCGTCATCGCTGAGCGAGGCAAGTTTGTTGTACGCGCCCCGGAACTTGAACGCCCCGATGCGCTGCAGGTTTTCGGCCTTAAAGAAGACCTCGCAGGCCGATTGTTCGTTGAATTGTCTCGACGTGAGGACCGGCGTGCGGTGCGCCACGCCTTGCAGTCGTTCACGGGCTTCCAGGATGTCGTTGAAAGTCAGCATAGATATTTGAATAGGACTTATAAGACCTATAGGACCTATAGGTCCTATAGGTCTTATTTATATAAAGACCTTAGTGATTGAGGTTGTATCGAGGTTCGCGCCCGTCAGAACGTTGACGACAGTCTGTCCTTCGAGTCTTTCGCGCAATTTGACGGTCGCCGCCGTCGCCACCGCGCCCGCGCCTTCGACCAGATTATGCGTCGTCCGCCAGAGCAGCCGGATCGCGTGAATGATCTCGCTGTCGCTGACCAGCGCGATTTCGTCGACTCCGTCACGGATAATGTCGAAGGTCAGCGCGGCGGGGACTCTCGTGGCCACTCCGTCGGCGAACGTGCGCGCTTCCTCGGTCTCGACGATGCGGCCTTCTTTCCAGGAGCGGTAGACGCTCGGCGCGCCTTCGGCCTGCGCTCCGTAGATCCTGGTTTCGGGAGAGAGCGCGCGGAAGGCCGTGATCACGCCGCAAACGCCGCTGCCCAACCCGACGGGAACGAAGATCGCGTCGGCCTTCTCGCCCCTATCCTTGAGCGCCTCGATGATTTCGATCGCGTAGGTCCCGACGCCGTTGATCAAGTGCGGCTCGTTGGCCGAATGGATGTAGCGCAGGTTTTCGGCTTTCGACAGGCGCTCGGCCTCTTCGCGCGCCTCGTCGAAATCGCGGCCGTGTTCGAGGAGCCGCGCGCCGTAAGCCCGCATCGCTTCGTTCTTTTCGGGGTTGTTGCCGAACGGGACGACGATCGTGGCGGGGATCGAATAGACGCTCGCGGACAGAGCCACCGATTGCCCGTGGTTGCCCCTCGTGGCCGTGATCACGCCGTCGTGCGAGCGCTCACGCTCGAAGTGGCTCATGTAATTCAACCCTCCGCGAATTTTAAACGCCCCGGTGATCTGGTGATTCTCGTGTTTGAGGAAGACTCGAGCGCCGATTTCTCGCGTGAGCGTCGGGTATTCGATCAGCGGCGTCGGCGTCAACGCGCGATAGACGACCTCGCCCGCGGCGCGAATGTGTTCAACTGAAATTTGGGATTGCATACTGGAAACTGATTCGGGAGTGGGGAGTGGGGAGTGGGGAATAGGAATTAGTATCTTTTCTCCCCATTCCCCATTCCCTATTCTTCATTCCCCACTCCCTATTCTTCATTCCCCACTCCCTATTCTTCATTCCCCACTCCCGACCTTTGTGATCTTAGCATTGTGTCGGGTAAAATGTCTGTCGCAACCCTGATGATTGCCGATCAAGTGTCACTGCCGACCCACGGTCCGCAATCCGCGATCTAAAGTCAGAAACCCCAAAATATGATCACCATCGGAATTCATTATCTCGGAACCATCGCCTCGCTTGACATGCGCGGGAAGTTCATCAAAGGGCAAGGCGGTTTCCAATTGCAGATGCTCGTCGACAAGGTTTTGCAGGCGGGCACGAGCAAAATTCTCCTCAACCTGACCGAAGTGCCGATCATCGACAGCATGGGCATCGGCGAAATCGTCCGCGCCTTTAAGCGGGTTCAGGAAGCTGGAGGGACTCTCAAACTTGTCGGCGTGACCGACCGCGTATACGGCGCGTTGAAGATCACGCAACTGCTCGACCTGATCGAAAGCTTCGACACCGAGGAATCGGCGGTCGCGAGTTTTGGTAAGGAAAAGAAAGGAAGAAGCAAAAAGAAGAAAACGGATGAAGAGTCCGAAGAATCGGGCGACGAGAGCGCTGATAACGAAGAATGAGGCAGGCTACTTAATGACGCCAATGGCGCCCGCGTAATAGCCCTCCTTATGCTTCACCTTCAGGTTTGACCATCCTTTCGGTGGTTTAACGTTAACCTTGACCTTGCGCCAGTGGCCGTCGCGGTTCAGGTTGGTCGGGTTGTAGCCGATGCTGTATTGATGCCTGAGTTCGAGCGCGATGCGGGTCGTAATCTCCTCCAGTTCCGCGCCTGATTTGGGGAAGAAGGCTTTACCGCCCGTGGTCTGGGCTATCTCCTCCAGAATCGCCTGCCCCTGCATGTCCAATGTTCCCCCCGCTCCGCCGCCCAGCTCTACGATCCCGATGCAATAAATCTGCACGCCGGCTTCCTTGAGCAGTTTGCGCAATTCGCCGTAGGTGTAGCGCGAGGAGTTGTCCTGCCCGTCCGAGATCAGGAGTATCGCGTTGCGGTTATGGCGGCCCTGCTTGACC
>DATCXQ010000347.1:0-6968 GCA_036565725.1 Blastocatellia bacterium | reverse complement strand
CCCGCCGATACGCCCGGCACGACCTCCCACGGGACGCCCGCGCTCACGAGCGCCAGCGCCTCTTCACCCCCGCGACCGAAGACGAACGGATCGCCGCCCTTGAGGCGCACTACCACATCGTATTCAGTCGCCTTGGTCACCAGCATGGCGTTGATGGTCTCCTGACGCATCGCGCATTTGCCGCGCTGTTTGCCGGCGTAAATCAACTCGGCGCCAGGCGCGGCGTGGCGCAGGATTTCAGCGTTGACCAGATGGTCGTAGACCACGCAACCCGCCGCCGCGATCAGGTCGCGCCCTTTGATCGTCAGCAGATCGGGATCGCCCGGCCCCGCGCCGACCAGATATACTTTGCCAAGCCCCATCTTTCATCCTTTGCCACAGAGCCACAGAGCCACAGAGATGGGGAGACAGAAAGATAGAGGGATAGAGAGACGATGAGATTCAATCTCAGTGTCTCTCCATCTCTCTGTCCTTCTGTCTCTGTGGCTCTGTGGCTCTGTGGCTATATCCATCAGAATTTCTGCGTCAGTTCGACGTAAAAGAATCGCGCAAGCGGATTTGCGCCCCCGCGCGGATAGATCGCCGATTGGACGCCTCCGCCGCAGACGCCTCCGAGGTAAAAGGTCATCGCCGTCCGCGCGCCGAGCGTCACATCAGCGCTGAAGTCATAGAGCCAGCCGAGGTCTTTCCGATTGTTACTCGGACGTCCCACGTAACCGAAAGTACGCTGCTGAAACGCGCCGCCGCCCACGTACCACAAATCCTTCGCGTTGCTCAGGCGCAGATGATGGGCGTCGAAGCGCAGATTCAATTTCTCGTGCGGCTTCAGTCTCACTTGACCGAACGCGTCTTCGTTATTCATCAGATTGTAGAAAGGCGTGCGGGCGTAAATCCGCGGCGTCGGCAGCATTTGAAAGAACGTGCCATGCGTGTTGTCGGAAGGGTCGCCGTCGCCCGCGCTGCGAAAATAGCCAGCTCGGAACCAGGGCTTGATCCTCTCGACGGCCCTGCCGCCGGGCTGCCATCCGGCCTCGGCGGCGATTGCGCCGGAGCGATGATCCAGGCGGCCCCAACTCCCGAACTGCGCCGCGCCCCACAGCAACACGTCGGCGACTCCGCGCCCCGCCTTGTACGCGCCGATGTAGTGCCCGCCGGCCGTCGCGACTCGGATGTTATCAACGTCGGCGCCGCGCAACGCCGCCGCCCGGTTGTCTGTCTTCAACACGCGGCGGCCGTCGTGATAATACGCCGTGAAGGCGCGCCATTCACCCTCGCCGCTTTTATGCTTATTCGGCCTTGTGAAAGCGGCGTACCAGACATCCACGTCCAGTTCGCCATTGCCGTTGAGCTGAAAGACGCCTTCGGTCGGGCGCGCGCCGAAGAACGTGAAGTTCCCCGCTTTGGCGTTGCGCGAATATTGCAGGCCGTCGAAGCTCCGCCCGACGTGAGTGAAGCCGAACGCGCCGATCAGCCGTTGCGAGATGTGATCGCGTTTGACGACGGCCAGCGTGGGATTGGAGGGTATGACTTCCAGCCCGTCGTTGAACTCGAAGCGTCCCAACTTCAGGCTCGAGGCTTTGTCGCCGAACAACTCCTTGAAGCGAATGAATCCCTGTTTGAAGATAGCCGTCGCGTCCTGCCTTCCGCTCGCCGCGAAGTAAGATGCGCCGAGTCCGAGCTGTCCTTGCGGCGCGAGCGCGACGGCCCGATCCGGCAATCCGATCAGCGCGGGAAATTCGCCTTCAATTTGCCATTCGTATTTCTCCTTCTGCCGCCCAAGCCCGAGACGCAATACGGCCGCGCCGAAGTCGTACGAATCTCTAAAGGCCGGGGCGGGGTCGAACCAATCCCAGCTTTCGCCGCGCAACCGCAGACTCCCGAAGATGGTCACGCCGCCGATTTTGATTGTGGCGGGCGCCGGCTTCGGCGTCGCGGTGGGGGAGGAGTTGTTGGCAGGGGGCGTTATCGCGGCTTGCTGCGCATGAGCGGTGGCCGCGAGCGTAGCGCAAACGACGCTCACCGAAAAAAGCAGGTTTATAGGTATCCTCTTGTAATTTTTCATTATCGTTTTCCTTTCCTGTCGCCCATCGAAAGACAAGGCTCCCGCCATAACCAACCACGGGGAGCGCGGGGAGCACGGGGAAAGGCAATAAAGATAAGCCCCGTGTTCCCCGTGCTCCCCGTGGTTGATTCTTGTATCTAAATCTCGACTGTTCTGAATTAGGCCGCGGACTTCTTGTGCGCCGCGAAGGCGTCCATCAGCAGGTAGAGCAGCCGGTCGTGAACCTCGACGTATTCCGGGCGATGTACGATCTCACGTTTGTCGCGAGGGCGCGGTATCGGCACGTCAATGATTTCGCCGATAGTCGCCTCGGGGCCGTTGGTCATGACGGCTATCCTGTCCGACAGGAAGATCGCCTCTTCGATGTCGTGCGTGACTATCACGACCGTGTCAGTCTTATTGTCCATTTGCAACAGATTGACCAGCTCCTCGTGCAGCGAAGCTTTGGTCAGCGCGTCGAGCGCCCCGAACGGCTCGTCGAGCAACAGGACCTCGGGGTGAATGGCGAAGGCGCGGGCGATGGCGACGCGCTGTTTCATGCCTCCCGAAAGCTGCGCGGGCTTCTTGTCGCGGCTCTCCCAGAGGTTGACCTTCTTCAGGAAGGATTCGACCAGCGCCGCTTTTTCGGTCTTGCCGATGTCGTCGCGGACTGAATCTACCGCTTCGAAGATGTTCTGATATACCGACAGCCACGGCAGCAACGAATAATGTTGAAAGACGATGCCGCGATCCGGCCCCGGCGCGTCTACAATCACGCCGCCGAGCACGATCTCGCCCGCGCTCAATCTGACAAGGCCGCCGATCGCGTTGAGGATCGTCGATTTGCCGCAGCCCGAATGGCCGATGATCGAAACGATCTCGCCGCGCTTGACCGTCAGGTTGATGTTTCTGACTGCGGTGAAGCGTCCCTTCGGCGTGTCGAAGCTGATCGTCACGTCGCGCGCCTGCAGGTATTGCGCGCTCATCACGGGAGAAGGCGGTTTAGCTCGCATACGACACCTTTCTGGCGATGAAATCGAATCCGCGATCGAGCAACAGCCCGATCAATCCGATCAGCAAAATCGCCGACATGACGCGCTCCAGGCTGAGCGCGTTCCAACTGTCCCAAACGAAAAATCCGATGCCGATGCCGCCCGACAGCATCTCGCCCGCGACGATCACCACCCAGGCTATGCCCAGACTCAACCGCAGTCCCGTCAGGATGTGCGGCAGTGAGAACGGGATCAGGATGCGGCGCAGATATCGCCCCCTCGAAAACGCGAACGCGCGCGCGACATTCCGGTGGTCGTCCGGCAGCGACCCGACGCCGAACGCGGTATTGATGAGCGTGGGCCACAGCGAGGTGATGAAGATCACGAAGATCGTCGCTTCGCCCGCGTGCTTGAAGACCGCCAGACCGATCGGGAACCATGCCAGCGGCGAGACCGGGCGCAACAGTTGCACGAGCGGATTGAACAGCCTCCGGCACATCGAGCTCGCGCCCATCAGCACCCCGACCGGGATCGCCACCAACGACCCGAGCGCGAAGCCCGCAAACACGCGCCCGATAGAGCTGACGAGTTGAATGCCGATGCCTTTGTCGTTCGGCCCGTTGTCGTAAAAAGGATCGGCCAGCAGCTGCGCCAGCGTTCTCAACGTCGTGAACGGTCCCGGCAGGCTCTGCGAAACGCCGCTGACGACGGCCCAGATTCCCAACAGAATGCCGAAGCCACACAGCATATAGCCTGTTGATTTGCAGGCGTTGATCGCGCCATGCCGCAACGACTCGGCGGTGAATCGTCTCCAGGTGTTCTTGGGCCATCCTCCTCTGATGATCGCTTCGTCTTTCATTCATTACTTCCTTTCGCCACTAACGGCCGCCAAATTACAAATTGAGCTGACAATATTCTCCATTTCCAATTCCCCATTCTCCATTTTCTGGCAGGAGAATGGCGCCTCTATTACCGCCAAAGAATGCAGGGGTACAGTGCCGCGCGCGTAAGCAAGCGGCTGACTAATGAGACGACCGCTTGCTTACGCGCGCGGTACTGTACCGGCCTTCAGGCTTTCGCGCCTCCGCCCGCTAACGCCGCGTCGGGCGCGTTCGGATCGAACACGGCCTTGTCCAGATCGAGTGTGAACGGTTTCATATCGTCTTCGGGAATGGCGATCTTCATGCCCTTCGCGACCTCGGCGTACAAATCCTGCAAGACCAGCTTTTCGGCGACGGCCTTGTAATCCGGCGCGTTCTGCAAGTAGCCGAAGCGGACGTACTGCGCCATAAACCATATCCCGTGAGCCTTGCGCGGAAAGTTCACGGCGCCGCCCCGGTGGTACATCATGTAATCGTCGGTATAGGTGTGCGACTGATCGCAGCCGAGATCGTACTTGCCGAGCAGGCGCGCTTCGATCACTTCGGGCGGCGCGTTGACGTAAGACGCTTTGCCGATGACCCCCGCCGCCTGTTTGCGGTTGGCCGGGTCGTCCAGCCAGATCGAAGCCTCCAGTACGGCTTTCATGAGGGCTTTCAATTCATCGCGTCGCAATTCACTGAACGCCTTGTTCACGACCAGCGCTTTTTCGGGATGATGCTTCCAGATGTCCTGGCTCGAAATGTGCGTGACTCCGATTCCCTGCTGGACGCCGACGCCGTTCCAGGGCTCGCCGACTGAGTAGCCGTCCATGTTGCCGACCTTCATATTCGCCACCATCTGCGGCGGAGGGATCGTGATGACCCTGACCGCGCGCTGATCCACGCCCGCGGCGGTCAGCCAGTACCGCAGCCACATGTCGTGCGTTCCGCCTGGAAAGGTCATGGCGAACGTCACTGTCTTTTTCGCCTTCAAGGCCTCGACCGCGGATTTGACTTTGCCGATCTCGCGGAAGCCGACCTTGCCGCAGAAATCTTTCGACAGCGTGATCGCCTGCCCGTTGTTGTTGAGCGTCATGGCGATGAGCATTTCCCGCCCCGCGACCCCACCGACGCCGGTGTAGACCGAAAACGGCATGCCGAACAGGCAGTGCGCGCCGTCGAGATCGCCGGAAAGAACCTTGTCCCGGATCGTCGCCCATGACGCCTCGCGCGAGACCTCCACGTCGAGGCCGTGCTTTTTATACAAGCCCAGTTCGTGGGCCATCACTACCGACGCGCAATCGGTGAGCGGGATGAAACCGATCTTGACCTTGCCGTCAGAGGATTTTGTCGCCATAGCGGAGTCCTTGTTCGCGCAGGAGCTGAGCGATGAAGTGACGCCGGCGAAGCCTCCTGCGGCGATGGCGGCGCTGATAAACGCTCGTCGTTTCATGATTGAGCCAGATTCCTTTCCACGTATTAAGAAAAAGAATTTCAGCCGCGAATGGACACGAATATTCACGAATGGAGGAGGAGGAGAAACGAATGAATCATCAGAATCGAAATTAAAGATTCGTGTTCATTCGTGTCCATTCGCGGCTGAAATTCTTTTTCTTGAAAGTTATATTTCATGTAATGAGTTCAGCAGTCGTTGCGGGACTGTTGAAAGCGCTGCGCGACGGCCAATATCAACGGCCCCATCTTCGGGCGCTCCGGTTCGACGCGCGGTCTGACGCCCAGATTCGACAGCGCCGCCGTGCAGGTCGGGCCGATGGACGCGACGACGATTTCGTCGAGCGCCGCGCGCAATTGATCTTCCTTTCCCGCTTCGGCCGCGAGCCGGAAAAGGTGTCGCGCCTGGATCTGGCTGGTGAAAGCGATGGCGGCGTATTGATGGTCAATAAGTTCGTCAATCAATCGGATCAGTCGCGTCGTGTCGGCGGGGAGCCGCCATTCATAAAGGAGCAATTCCCGCAGTCGCGCCCCGCGACGGGCGCAGAATTCGGCGAGCGACAAATTTGGCTCCCCGTAATGGAGCAGCGCGACATTTTTGTCGCTCAGATCGACCGGGATCATCGCGTCAATCAAATCGGAGGTCGTGAACGGCTCCCGCGCGCTGACGGCGGGGCGCAATCCGCATCGTGCAAGAACCGCCGTCGGTTTCGGTCCCCGCACCACGACCCGTGTTCTCCTGAGCCCCTCGATCAATTCGTCGCGGCGATTGAGCTTCTCCGCCTCGTCGAGCAGCGTTGAGGCGCCGACGCCGGTCTGGAAAATGACGTAATCCATGTCGCCGCGCGCGAGCGCGTCAATCAACGCGTTGACCTCGCCAGCGCAATCGGCGGTCTCTTCGCGCAACGCCGGGACGCTGACCGGATCGAGACCGTGACGGCGCGCGAGGTTCGCCAGTTCGCTCTCCATTCTTGCTTCCAACAAAACGATCCTTGCTATCCACATTGCTTCTTCCAACAACCTTGTGGTTTGAAAGCGGCGATCACAGCCGCAGGCGCAGAGATCGCTGAGCTAACGCAGAGAGAGGAGAAGAAGGGCATCTCGATTCTTCTCCGCGAGGCCTCAGCGTTCTCTGCGCCTGCGGCGGTGAGATGTCTCTCTCGATACACGCGTTTTCATAGCGACAGTACAATCTCTCCTTCCTCGTTAATCGTGATGCGATATGTTTTGAGCGCGGGGCAATCATTCCCCACGGGGTTGCCCGTCGCCAGATCAAACTTGAAAGTGTGCAGCGGACAAACCACCAGGCCGTCGCCGATGACGCCGTCGGCCAGATGCCCCTCGCGGTGCGGGCAGCGCGCCTGCGCGCCGAAGACTCCGCCGTCACGCGCGCGAAAGACGGCGATCAATTCTCCCTCCACCTCAAATTCACGGCCCTCGCCGATCGGAATGCGATCCACCGGGCCAAGGTTAATCAGCGCCTCCGGGGCGAATGTTTTACTCAATTCTGCGATCCCTGTATTCATAAACCGTCTCCGAGTCAGTACCGCGAGCGGTAGCGAGCGACGCTGCGGTCAATCGGCTACTTGCCGGGGCCACGCTCGCCACCTCTCGCGGTACTGA
>DATCXQ010000335.1:0-7831 GCA_036565725.1 Blastocatellia bacterium | reverse complement strand
GCGCCTGCCGTGGCGTCTTTGACTTCGTAGCCGATCTGTGACGACAGGGCGTCGCTGCGCAATCGGTCGGCCTCCTTGCCCGTGGCCGGGTAAGGCAGATCGAGTTTGCGATAAGTCTCCACGTCAATCCGCCCGGAGTCTTTCAATCCGCTGTTGACCTGGTAAGCTCGAACCGCCGCGCGCGTGTCGCGATCTAGCACGCCGGTGATCTTCGATTTGTAATAGCCACGAAGAGTGAGTTCGGCCTGAACGGCCTTGACCTCTTTTTCGGTGATCCGCCAGTCGGTTATCGGACGGCCCTCTGTTTGTTGCCCGGAGGTCGGTTCCGGCGGCTGTGTGACGGGGTCGGTGGTTTGCGCGACGGCAAAGACCGGCATCAGAAACGCGATTGCGATCGACAAATGCGGCAAGGGAGCCTTTCTCATAGCCTTCTCCTCCGATAATCCCTGGGAGCGTCATGCAATGGGACTTATGGGACTTATAGGACTTGCCTATGAGTCCTATAAGTCCCATTCCTGACCTTCCCAGGACTTTTTTATTCAAGGGGATTTCGGGAGAGATAATAACACTATTCGGCGAGGATCACTCGGCTCTGCAGGCGGTCGCCGTTGCTCGTCAGGCTTCGCTCTTTTTCAGGCGCGGGGCCGCCGAACTCTTTCATCAGATTTTTGAGAAATTCATCCTGGATCTTACGCAGAGGAACGATGCGGCGATACTCGGCGTTGTCGTAGACCGTGAAGAGGAGGGCGCCGCGATTGCGCGTGCGCATGACGCCGGCCAGGGCCGCCATGCCGCTGTCGGTGCTGGTCAGCGTGCCGGTCTTGGCGATGACGCTGCCCGCGAATCCGCTATCGGAAAATCTGGCGCGCATGGTGCCAGGGTCGATCCCTCCCAACCCCAAAACCGCGTCGGCTTTGAGCCCGTACTTATCCAGCCAATTGACCATCGCGCGCAGCATCTTCACGGTGTCGCGCGGCGTCATACGGTTCACGTTCAGCCCCGACCCCGTGGAGATTTTGATCGCGTCAGAAGAAAGTCCCGCCTGTTCGACCAGGAAGTTTTTCACGTATTGCGGGCCGCCGATGTGGCTGACCAGCATGTCGGCCATCGAATTCACGCTGTGCGCGTTCTGATATTGCGCTATGCGCAGCAGCGTGTCGGATTCAACCGTGACCAGAAGGCGGCCGCGAGGCTGGCTGTTGTAATCTTCATATTTGACCGGATCGCGGAACGTTATGCCGCTGTTGCGTTCAAAGACATCCGTCGAAATGTCGGTCCGCGAATTGTAGTTGCAGTTGAAATCGCCTATTACAACCAGACTTCCGTTGACGCGCCGCACGCCGAACTTACGCAGCGACTCTCCGGCGCGCTTCGCGTCGGAGATCGAGAACGAGGGATCGCGTCCGCTGAAGAGAATCAAATCGCCGTTCAGTTCGCCGGTCTTCTCATTGATCTCCCCGTTCGCCAGCAGGTCGGTGTGAAAGCGGTGATTCGGGCCGAGCCTGTTCAAAGCCGCGAGCGTAGTGGCCAATTTTATAACCGATGCCGGGTTGAACAATGTGTCTTCATTCATCATCGCCACAGGCTCGCCGCCGTCCAAGGTCTCTACATAAACGCCGTGCTTACGCTGATCGCGCCCTTCGGCGGTCAGGGCGTTCGCGAATTCGCCCAACGCGCGCGGCGCGACATACCGCGCCTTTAATTCAGCTGAACGATCCTTCGAGGGGGGGACCAGTAATTTCTTTGATGACGTCATGCCGACGGTCATCTTTGGATCGCTCATCTCAACCTGTGCGCAGCCTGCCATTACCGATACAAGTATGAGCATGGGGATAAATATTTTCATTCTCTCCAACCCAGAATATAAATAAATTTTGCAATAATTTGAGGAGATCGAGACTATCGAGATTGAAAGGCTTGCGTCTCGCAGTCGCGGCGCCTACATTACCGGCGTCACGCAATGAAATCAAGCGCCAAATTTATGACAGATGCTAAACAATTCAGCGCTGGACTGTTGCGCGGCTGACCGACGGGACGGCCGCTTGTTTACGCGCGGCGCTGCGCTGGCGCCCCAATTTTGTGTGGTCTGATTTAAACTACAAAACTCCGGAGTCAAAACCCAATTATGATGAACTTACGCCGTTTTGCGCTGATCGTCCTGCTCCTGTCCGCCACGTTCGCCGGCGCGCCGATTCATTCGACGAGGGTAGGCGCGCAAACCCGAAATACGACGAGTGACAATAATGTTCCCCGGCCGGAAACCACGCTCGGTTTCAAGATCGGCGAAGAACGCAAGTTGGCGAAATGGGATCAGTTCCTGGCCTATTTCGGCGAGCTTGCGAAGACCAGCGACCGCA
The DNA here is from genome assembly GCA_036565725.1 of Blastocatellia bacterium. Taxonomy (GTDB): domain Bacteria; phylum Acidobacteriota; class Blastocatellia; order RBC074; family RBC074; genus JAJVID01. The sequence continues at coordinate 5,474 of DATCXQ010000335.1, read as the reverse complement.
TCAAGCTGGACACTCTCGGCAAAACGACTCAGGGGCGGCCGTTCGTTGTCGCCACGATCTCGTCGCCCAAAACTTTGACGCGGCTCGATGAGTTTAAGGAAATTCAGCGCAAGCTGGCCGACCCGCGCCTGCTCGCGAACGCTAGCGAGTCCGCGATCAATGAGTTGATCGGCCTGGGAAAGACCGTGGTCGTCATCACGTGCAGTATCCACTCGACGGAAGTAGGGGGGACCTTCACCGCGACCGAACTGGCTTACAAATTGACTTCGCAAAACACTCCGGAGGTCAAGGAGATTCTCGACAACGTCATCCTGCTGCTCGTGCCATCGCTCAACCCTGACGGCACGGATATCGTCGCCGACTGGTACCGGAAGACGCTCGGCACGCCCGCCGAAGGCTCAACGCCGCCCGAGCTTTATCACCATTACGTCGGCCACGACAACAACCGCGACTGGTACGCGTTCACGCAGGTCGAGACGCAACTCACTGTGGACAAAATACTCAACGCCTGGCGCCCGCAGATCCTGCACGACATTCACCAGATGGGCGGCGCCGGCGCGCGATTCTTCGCGCCGCCGTACATCGACCCGTGGGAGCCGAACATCGATCCGGCGATCACCGCCGGCGTTAGCGCGCTCGGAACTTCGGTCGCGTGGGAGATGACGTCCCAGGGCAAGAGCGGCGTCGTGGTCAACGGCATCTTCGATTCGTGGACGCCGGCGCGGGCCTACTCGCATTACCACGCCGGGCTGAGGATACTTTCGGAGACCGCGAGCGCGCGGCTGGCGACCCCGGTCGAAATCGCGCCCTCGGCTTTGGGCGTAGGGCCGAATTACGACGCGAAGAAAGCGACGTGGAACTTCCCTAAGCCCTGGCCCGGCGGCAAGTGGACCTTGCGCGACATCGTCGATTATCAAGGCGCTGGCGCGCTGGCGCTGCTCAACCACGCCGCCCGCCACCGAGAACTTTACCTGCGCAATTTTTATGAAATCAGCAAACGCGCCGTCGAAGCTAAGGGCGGGCCCTATGCGATTCTGCTGCCTGAGCCGGACACGCCAGCGTCGATCTCCGACGCGCTCAAGCGCCTTAAAGAGGGTTTGAACCGGGTGAGCGGCACTGACCAGGAGAAGCACGAACAGGGCGAACAGGTCGTCAAGAACATCGCCGGCGAACCTTCGACCGCCGCCGAGGTGGTCTATTATTACAAGATCGAAGGCCTCGACCGCGCGCTGAACGTCCTCAGGCGCGGCGGCGTCGAAGTAATGCGCGCGAACAAGGACTTCACCGCGGACGGAAAGAAATATGATGTGGGCGCGCACATAATTTTCATGAAGCAGCCTTACGGCGCGTTCGCTAAGACGCTGCTCGAATCGCAGGTCTATCCCGACCTGCTCGAATATCCCGGCGGGCCGCCTAAGCGCCCTTACGACGTGACTGCGCATTCGCTCAACCTCCTGATGAACATCAAGGCGGTCTTCATCAAGGAACCTTTCTCCGTCGACGCCAGGCCCGAACCGGCCGCGCTCGTGATTCAATCCCGCGTCCGCCCCAACGCGGGCGTGCGCGTGGCGCTCTACAAGAATCATCTCCCCTCGATGGACGAGGGTTGGACGCGATGGGTGTTCGACCAATACAGGTTCCCTTTCGCCTCGCTGCGCGACGCCGAAGTACGCGCGGGCGACCTGAAGGCCAAATACGACGCGATCATCATTCCCGACCAATCCGTCAACGCGCTGGTCAACGGCCTGCCCGGCGCCGCGAGCGGGGCGAGCGAAGCGGCCGGAGCGGCCGGAACTGAAGAGAGGATTACCGGAGTCTATCCGGCGGAATACGCCGGCGGGTTGGGCGAGGCGGGCGTCAAAGCGCTGCGCGATTTCATCGAAGCCGGCGGCACTCTGATCACGTTCAACAACGCTTCAAATTTCGCGATCGAGAAACTTGGCGCCCCCGCGCGCAACGTCCTCAAAAGCGTTCCTCCGCGCGATTTCTACTGCCCGGGGTCGATACTCCGCGCGCAACTGGATACATCAAGTCCTCTCGCCTTCGGGGTGGAGAAAGAATCGATCGCGTGGTTTGAAAACAGCCCGGCTTTCGAGATCACCGATCCGGCGAGCGCCCGCGTGATCGCGCGTTACCCCGAATCGGAGAACCCGCTGATGAGCGGCTGGATTCTCGGCGATAAACTCATCCGCGGCCGCGCGGCGATGGTCGAAGCGAATATCGGCAAGGGCCGCGTCATCCTCTTCGGATTCCGCCCGCAATACCGCGCTCAGAGCCTGGCGACTTTCCCGCTCCTGTTCAACTCGATCCTGACGAGCAAGAGCGATCAATAAGCGCTCGGGTAAAAATTTTGCGACGTGTATAGATGTGGCGCGAGTTGTTTACTCGCGCCTTGTGACAGCGCTGCGCGACGCCTTCGAAGAAGGCGCGCGCCTAAGCGCGCGTCCGCAATGGTTTTGAGCTTTTCAGTTCACTGCGGCCACAGTTCGCCGAACCTTTGCGCGGTCACATCTGGATAGGTCTTTCCTGCCTCAGCGGCCAGTTTTCGCAAGCCATCCCATTGGCCTTTCAAACAGCCTTCAAAAAAGGCCAGCACATAATCACGGGTTATCGCCATTGTGCGCAGTTTTCCCGCCCGGACTTCAGGCGCCGCCGCAAACGCCCAGAAGGGGTTGTCAGAAAAGTCCATGTGATCAATCCCAAGGCGCGCTATTGTTATCCGCAGTCCGCCGCCTTGCACACTTCGCATTTGGCGGTCGCCGTCCGCATACATGTCCTTCCATTGCGCTTCGGTGATTCCCCCCTTCTGGAGATCTCTTTCAGTCGGAGGTTGATACGGACTCTCAATCCACATGAAGGGCTGCTTTCCGCCATCGCTTCCCAAGACGGATTCAAAGCCCGTGCCCTTTTCATTGCCGTCAATGTTAATTCCTCCACGAAAGCGTGGATCGATCAACCGAACCGTGCCGGCGGCCTGGCCGCCGAACGAGTGACCGAACGCCCCGACGCGCGTGAGGTCGAGGCGACGCGAGAACAGCCCGTCGCCTCCGTCCAGAGCGGTCAAACGGTCGAGCGCGAAACACATGTCACGCGCCCATTGAACCACCTTCTTTTGGTACACACGAAGCCATTCGTCGAGATTCTTCGGCTGCTCCCAGCCTCGCTCGGCCGGATCGAGCCGCCTGATGACCTTTCCGTCGGGAAACTGCATGACCGGGGCGTTGTAGGAGGGGTCAACGGCGGCCACCACGTAACCATGACTGGCGAGGTCCTCCAGAAGCGTGGTGTAGGCGAGCGCCTTCCACCCGCCTCCCGGCGCGAAGATAACAACGGGAAAGCGATCCCTGCCCCTGGCAAGCGCGACACCCGCACGGCTGTGCGCCCGCATGCGCTTGAGACGGTCGGTCAATTTATCCTTCCACACGTCTCGCATCACTTCCGCATCGGGAATGTACGGCGCAGTTACGGCAGTCTGCTTCACTTCAGAGGGATAAAACACGTACACGAGCGCTTCACGGCGGTCATCCGGCGCGCGGGTTTCCAGTTCCGGTCGGGTTTCGTCCGCCCAGTGGAACACAACTCTGCCGATGCTGTACCGGCCCGTCGGCATTGGCAGCGGCGCCTCTGCGTTTGCGGCGGCGTTCCTGAGATCAATGTGGGCCAGTCGCCAATTTCCCTTGTCGTTGAGACTGCCAGTAGCGGCGAGCGCGCCTTCCCATTGATTGTTGCGCCGCGCGCCTGCGAATTGATACTCCCTGCCCGCGAGCCTGGCGAGAAAGGAAACCGTCGTGGCGGAAAGCTTTAGCTGACTGATTTCAACATCGGCTGGTCGCCCGTCAAGTGTGAACCTGATGCGCGCCTCCTGTTTGGAAGCCTCGCCCGTCGTGATCATCTCCATCGCGCCCCATGTCGTGGAGGTCGTGTATGTACCCTGCCAAAGTTTCAGAACGTCTGCTTTGCTGCAAACGGCAGTCGCCAACGATACTATTGCCATCGTTAAGACACGCTTCATAGCGCCGATCAACCTCGGATTGCTTTTCATACCAATCTCCTTCCTCCGGCGCCAAAATGCCCGACGATCATGGAGCGCCCGATGTCGAACAAACCATTTTTCACGACGCGCCCTCCGTCCGCAGTCGCAATCTGGACCGCTTGGCCCTGGCGGCGCGGGATGTCGCGGCGGCGAGTTCGGACGCCAGTTCGAATCCCGAATCGGTCAGCCGGTACAGGTGGCGCGGCGGGCGACCGACAGGCACATCGCTCTCCCAATTGGTCTCCAACAGCCCGCGATCAGCCAGTCGCATGAGTATGGGATACATTGAGCCTGCCTTGAGGCCGGTCTCCTGACAAAGTTCATAGCCGTAACGCCAGGCAGTGGAGTCTTCCCCCAAAGCAAGCAACACCGCCGCAGTTTGTGTTGAAGGTTGTCTGTTACGTTTCATGTCTTAAGTCTATATAGGTAGAGTTTAACCATCAAGCAATGGTTTCGGAAAGAAAATATTTCTTGCGCGGTGTCGTTTGAGGTATTCCCCGTTCGATTAACCAGTGAAGATCGCGTTCTCGCTTTCTTCGGCTCCCAAACGCGGTTCGCGATTTTTACGCTTGACTTGAGGTCAAAATGGATGTATTTAACCAATCAGTTAATTAACTAGGAGGTTTAATACAGTAATGGCGCTCGACCAGCTCAGCGTCACATTGTCCGCCATCGCCGATCCGACTCGGCGCGCGATCCTCGAACGTCTGGCCGAGGGGGAGGCGACTGTCGGGGAGTTGGCCGAACCGTTCGAGATGAGTCTTCCCGCGATATCGAAGCACCTCAAAGTGCTGGAGCAAGCGGGGTTGATCGAGCGGGGGCGCGACGCCCAATGGAGGCCCTGCCGGATCGCGGCGGGGCCGCTCAAGGAGGTCGCCGACTGGGTGGGGCGCTATCGCAATCACTGGGAGGAGAGCTTCGATCGTTTAGACGCCTATCTGCGCGAGTTGCAAAATCGCGAGTCGAAAACCAAGGAGAAAAAGCATGGCCGCAACACTAGAGGATAAATGTAAATGAAAGGGGAAATCAATATGACGAGCGGCGGGAACGCCACAACACTCACAATGCCATCGGATCGCGAGATCGTCATCACGCGCGTTTTCGACGCGCCCCGCAAAGTCGTCTTCGAGGCCATATCAAAGCCCGAGCACGTGGCGCATTGGTGGGGACCGAGAGCCTTGACGATGCTCTCATGCGAAATGGACTTCCGCCCGGGCGGCGCCTGGCGCTTCGTCCTGCGCGCGCCTGACGGGAATGATTACGGATTCAGGGGCGTGTACCGTGAAATCGAGCCGCCCGAGCGGATAGTCCAGACATTTGAATTCGAAGGCATGCCGGGTCATGGATCGATTGAGACGGCGACTCTCGAGGATCTGGACGGCAAAACGAAACTGACGGTCACCTGCCGCTACCAATCGGTCGAGGACCGCGACGGCCACTA
>DATCXQ010000283.1:0-3755 GCA_036565725.1 Blastocatellia bacterium | reverse complement strand
GAGCCGATCGGCGGTACCCTGTTGAACCTGAAGGCCGCGATCGCGAGCGAAACATATGAGTACACCGAGATGTATCCCGGCTTTGCTCGCACCGCGCGCGAAGAGGGATTCGAAGAGGTCGCCGAGTGGTTCGAAACGCTCGCGCGCGCCGAGAAATCCCACGCGGGCAGATTTCAGAAGGGACTTGATTCAATTGGCTAGCAAGTAAAATTTTCGCCGCGGAGTTTCTGTCTCACTATTCATCGGACGAAAAGCGAAGGCGACCTCACCCGTGTTGCGCCACTGGTAGTTGAGGCCGCCCTCTCATCCAACACTCCGTTAGCGGAGCGTTTGCTCGTCTATTCAACAAGCAGGATTGTCGCCAATCCTACTACAGAGAGGATTGTTATGAAACACATGTCCGATCTCGGACTCGAGGATTATGGCGGGCGACACAGGCGTATTGCGGTAAAATTGGCTTTAATTTTCGCTTGTGTCGGCTTCACATTCACATTCGCTCTACCCACCTCGTCGCACAGCCAGGCGACTTCGATTTCAACCCCTTCCAGCGCGACTCAATCGGAAAAATTCGGCATGGAGCTTCCACTCGGATTGCCCCCCGACGTCTGGGAATCGATGATCCCGAAAGACAATCCGATGACATCTGAAAAGGTCGCGCTCGGCGAGAAACTCTACTTCGACAAAAGGCTCTCGTCCGACCACACGGTCAGTTGCGCCACCTGCCACGACCCCGCGGCGGCGCTAGCCGACAACAACATGGTCGGCATAGGCATAGGGCTGAAGAAAGGCGCCCGCAACGCTCCGACGGTTCTCAATTCGATGTTCAACGAATTGCAGTTCTGGGACGGGCGCGCCGCCACGCTCGAAGAGCAGGCAAAAATGCCCATCATCAACCCCATCGAGATGGGGATGAAGGATCACGACGCCGTCGTGGCGCGCGTGCGCGAGATCGCCGAATACAAGCCGCTCTTCACCGCCGCGTTCGGCCCCGAAGGCGTCACGATCGACACCATCGCCAAAGCCATCGCCGCCTTCGAGCGCACGCAGATTTCTGGCAATTCGCCGTTCGACCGCTTCATCGCCGGCGACCAGAACGCGATCTCGGAGGCGGCGAAGCGCGGGTGGGCTTTGTTCAACGGGCAGGCGCGCTGCGTTTCCTGCCATGCCTGGAATCCGTCCTCGCCGTTTTTCACCAACAATAAGTTCCACAACATCGGCGTCGCGGCCAAAGACCAGAACTTCCCGCTCCTTGCCCGCCGGGCGCGCCAGCTCCTTTCGCAGGGCAAAAACCGGGCGCAGATTCTCGACGAACTAGCGTTGACCGAGGGCTTCTCGGAGCTCGGGCGATACCTGATCACCGGGCAGCCGAAAGACATCGGCGCGTTCAAGACTTCGGGGCTGCGCGACATCGAGCTGACGGCGCCGTATATGCACAACGGTTCGGAGAAGACGCTGCTCGATGTCGTTAAGTTTTACAACAAGGGCGGCGAGCCGAACCCGAACCTCGACGGCGGAATGCGCCCGCTCAAATTGACCGACCCGCAGATGGACGACGTCGTCGAATTCATGAAGTCGCTGACCGGCGACGGCGCGCGCCTTAAGACTCAAACAGTTAGGCCGCAAACGCGCGCTCCACACCAATAACAAAACATTCGGGAGTGGGGGGTGGGGAGCGGGGAATGGGAAATAGTTTCCTTGTTCCCCATTCCCGATTCCCCATTCCCCACTCCCGATGTCCTTCCGAGGAGAAAAATCATGCTTCCGCTTAAATGGGAAAAACGCCGGCAGGAATACCTGCGCGAACGCGAAGAGTGGTTCAACGAATTGATGGAAGCGGGGCGCACGATGGCGGGCCGCCGCAAGTTCTTGAAGATGGCCGCGTCCGCGGCGTCCGTCGCTGCGGCGAGCGCCTTCGCTCCGCACTCGTTCCAACTGGTCGACGTGGTCGACGCCGCCGGGCCTACGCCCGGACCGGTCGCGTCCGCCGCGCAACCTTTCAGCTTCGCATACATCTCTGATTCGCACCTTTACGAAAAGACTCTCAATGAACGCTTCGTGCGCCATCTCGAACGCGCCGTCGCCGACATCAACGCGCTAGACCCGCAGCCGGATTTCGCGCTTTACGGCGGCGACCTGGCGCAGCTCGGCCAGCCGGGCGAATTGAAGCTCGGCGCTGAAATCCTCAAACAGGTCAAAGCCCCGTTGAAGATGATGGTCGGCGAACACGACTGGTTCCTCGACATGGGCGACCTGTGGAAAGAGTTGTTCGGCGCGCCGCAGTATTCGTTCGACCACAAGGGCGTCCATTTCATCACGCTGATGAGCGTCAACGAAAAAGACTTCTGGACGAAGGCCGGACTCACGCCTATGCAGCGTATGCAGATAGTCGCGGGGCTGGACGACGGCCGCCAAAGCCGATTCGAGGTCGGCGAAGAGGGGCGCGAATGGCTCAAGCGCGACCTGGCGAAAGTGACGAAAACCACGCCGGTCGTCGTCTTCTCGCATTCGCCGCTCTACAAATACTACCGCGATTGGAATTTCTGGACCGACGACGCAGAGCTTGTGCAGGCTCTGCTGCGACCGTTCAATTCCGTCACGGTCGTTCATGGCCATACGCATCAGGTGCTTTCGAACCGCATCGGCGCCATACATTTCCACGGCATGCTCTCGACAGCGTGGCCCTGGCCCTATGCGCCGTCGGGGCTGCCGAAACTGACCGTGCCGATGAACCGATCCGACCCGTTCAATCAGACCGACGGGATGGGCGACGGGACAATCAACCTCAACCAATCGGGTTATGCCGATAAGGAATACAACTTGTGGAACCGCAACCCGATGACCGTTTCTGAAAAATATCTGTCGTCGAACGGCGCGCTGGACCGCCCGGCGAAAACGACCTTACCGACTTATTGAAACGATCTGGGAGCGCGCGCATCCCTGCGCGCGCTCCCAGGGATTGGAGGCATAGAAAATGAAACGTACACAGTGGATGAAAATCATTGCTATAGCGGTTCTGTTTTCGGCGGGCGTGGTCTTTTTTCAAGGCGCGAACGCGCAGCAACAAGAGCCGAAACACCCTTCCGTCCCGACCGACGGTAAGGAGATGGTCGTGCAGCTCTGCGACGGCGAGACCTCCACGAAGGTCAAGGGCGTGCGCCCCGACGAGCGACTGACGCCCGAACAGGCGCAGTCCGTGTCGAACGAGTTAATGCGAATGTGGATGGACAAGGTAGACCCGGCGAAGGCTGCGGCCTGGATGAAAGAACAGTCGGCGGCCCAATCGCCGCAATCCCAAACCCAGGCGCCCGCCAGGAAACCGTCAGGCTCGAAGTCCGAGGCTGCGGCGAAGACCGCCGGAGACGCCGAACAAGCGGACGATTTCACCGGCCGCGATTTTTCGATCTGGAAGCGCGAACTGGAGCGGGAGATCAAGTACGGTGATGAAATCTTCCACAGCGACAAGCTGATCGGCAGCGCGAACGGCATCGCCTGCGCGATGTGTCACCCGAACGCGGCCAACACTCACCCTGAAACTTATCCGAAGTTTCAGGTACAATTGCGGCGCATGGCGCTGCTGCGTGACATGATCAACTGGTGCATCGAACAACCGGCGCGCGGCAAGAGGCTCGAACCGGACGATCCGAAGATGCGCGCGCTCGAAGCCTATATAATGTCTCAGCGCAAGGGCGTGCCGATGGAATTCGGCAAACATTGAAAATCCTTAGTGGATAGTGGATAGTGGATAGTGGGCGGGC
>DATCXQ010000282.1:0-10080 GCA_036565725.1 Blastocatellia bacterium | reverse complement strand
CGTCGCCCCGTCGCCCCGTCCCGCCGTCCCCCCTTCAATGCCCCTCCCGCTCACAGTTCCCGTCGAAGCCGAGAATCAGCGCCTGGACCTCTTCCTCGCCTCGCGCTTTAGCGAGACGAGCCGGTCGGCGATTCAGCGCGCGATCAGCGGCGGCGACATCACGGTCAACGGCAAAACGGTCAAACCCAGTCACCGCCTAAGGGCCGGCGAAGAAATAGCCGGCGAAATTCCGGCCGCCCCGGTCATCGACGCAGTTCCCGAAGACATTCCGCTCGACATTATTTACGAAGACGAAGAGATAATGGTCGTCAACAAACCCGCCGGGATGGTCACGCACCCCGGCGCGGGTGTGGCGTCGGGGACGCTGGCCAACGGGCTGGTCTATTACCTCACTCGGATCGGACGCCAACCGCCACGACGCGGAGGAGCGTCACGACCCGGAATAGTGCACCGCCTGGACGTGGGAACTTCGGGATTGATCGTTGTGGCGAAAACGGACCGCGCGCATCTTAACCTGGCCGAGCAGTTCGAATCGAGGTCGGTTATGAAGGACTATACCGCTATGGTCTATGGGGCAGTGAAGGATGATTCCGGCAAGATCGAAGCGCCGATCGGCCGCGACCCGCGCAACCGCGTGAAAATGGCCGTCACGCGCGACGGACGGCAGGCGACGACCCTCTACAGGGTGGTCGAACGCTTCGACGAATTCTCGCTGCTTGACGTGGAGATCAAGACCGGTCGCACTCATCAAATCCGCGTCCATCTGGCCCACATCAAACATCCCGTCGTTGCCGATTCGACTTACGGCGGGGGCCGGGCGAATTCAATTAAAAGCGCTAAGCTGCGCGCGGAGGCGGGCCGGCTGGACCGGCCCTTTCTGCATGCGGCGCGACTCGGCTTCGCGCATCCCGCGACGGGAGAGAGGATGGAATTCACCGCCTCGCTTCCCCCTGAGTTGCGCGCCTTCCTGGATTTGGTCTCAACAACAGTACTGCGCGCGTAAGCGAGCAGGGCGCCTTTGAGACAGCCGCGCAGCAGTCGCGCGCGGTAATGTAGCAGGTCTCAACAACTCGATAAGGGCGATAGTGGGACAGACCTAAGTCTGTCCGTCCACAATTCACACGACGGACAGACTAATGGTCTTTGAGTATTAAAACAAACCAGCGGCGCTCCGCTGGTTGCGCTTAATACTCAAAGACCATAAGTCTGTCCTACTATCGCTCAGACGGTTTTGATCTCAGTCACTTTCAAGCCGCGCTGCTTCGCCTCTTCCAGAAAATGCCTGGTCACGTCATTTTCGCCACGCGACTGGCCGTTCCACACGACCACCGCCGACAATTGCTCTCCGGTCTCTTCGGCCAATTCTTCAGCCTGATCCAGAATGTCGTGGTTCGCGGCGAAATATGACTCTTCATCCTCGTCGTAATCGTCCACGATCAGGTCGCCCTTCTCGTCCACCTCGGCCATGATGCGGTCGTACCGCTCGCCCCAATCGCCGGGGCGGTCAATGACCGAGGCATGTTTGAACGTCACTTTATCGTAAGGCAGAACGACGCGACGGCGAATACCCAACTCACCCGCGGCTTCCAGAGCCAGAATGTCCGCGCCGCAAGCCGCGGCGCTAACCAGCGTAGTCGCCTTCTCGGCCCGCAGTAATTCTCGGATCCGCTCTTTGACACTCTCAGCGTTTTCGGGTGAAAAACGTTTTTCTTTTGCGTCCGGCGCGTCAACGCGACGGCCGGCTAATGCGACAATCATCCCGTTATCCTTTTTATCTTTAGAACATAGTCGATCGAAGCCTGATTATCTCAACGAACTGGGAAAGATTCCACCAGCAAATCTCAAATTTTTTTTCTGGTTCTTCGCTCCACTTCTATGTCGTCAGGCGCTGCAGGGGACGCGATCAATCCGCCTTTGAATTGCGGCGCGATCTCGACACGGCCGAGCAGAATCCGTCGAATCCTCCCTGGCAGGACATAACGCGCGGCCTTTTCGACACGGCCGACGAGCGCGGCTAGATCACTTCCGCCGTCCCAATGCTCACGCAAAACCTCCTCATTTGTCCGGCTCAACAATCGCAAGACGACCAGCGCGACCAGATAGAGATCATCAACCTGGCCGATGAACGGAAACAGATCGGGGATGAAATCGAGCGGGGAGACAACGTAGACGATCGTCCCGGCGAGCAGGGCCTTCTCAGCCAACGGCGCGCGGGGGTCTTTAAACAGCCGATAAAGCAGTTTGACAAAATTGGGGATGAGCGTCGCCGCCTCTCTCAAGACGCCACGACTATGTTTACGATTTTTCTGTTCAATTTCCATGAAGGTCTAGAATTGAGGACCGAGGATCAAGGATCGAGCCATCACTCACAAAGCGATTCTCGGTCCTCAACCTTTGATCTTCAATCTTCAGAGTTTGCTGCGCGCCGCCTTCGATGTTCTAATGTCTCGCAGGCGACGGAGCATTTAAACACTCATTGTAAATTGATTCAATCAAGTTATGGCTCAAGAACGCGATTTCAGCGAAGCTTTTCCGCAATCTTTAGAATTGACCGACGACGATTCGATCTTGCAGATCGTGTGGGACGACGACCACACCAGCCGCCTCCGGCTCGACGCGTTGCGCGCGGCTTGTTCGTGCGCGGTCTGTCAAGGGCATCATCCGTCGCAGAGTCTGAATTTAAAACCCGAACAGTTCCCGGACATCCGCATAGCCGACATTGCGCCTGTGGGACGATACGCCTACCACATCGTCTGGAGCGACGGTCACGACACGGGCATCTATACTCTGAATAGGCTGCGCGAGATGGAAAACTCGGCTTGATCGTCAATATAAAAAGCGTTTTCAGCCAGGAATGAACACGAATATTCACTAATGGCGGCAAGGGCGGAAAACAGACGAATCATAAAATCAAAGAAAAGATTCGTGTTCATTCCTGGCTAATATTCTTTTTCTTGAAAGGCATATCTACTTTCTGAACGGCGCCTGCGCGCGATACCTCGCAAGCAACTCTTCGAGAAAACCTTCGTAACTGAAAGTAGCGGGATCGTAAAAAGGCCGAATCTTTTCGAGCAGCGGCATCGCGATGCGCCATGCCAGCCATATCCTGGGGTGTTCGGGAATGTCGTAACGGCGGCGGAGGAAGCTTTCGACGGCCAGGATTTCCGACGAGGTCACGGAGCGAATTTCGCCCTGGAAGTCCACTTGCGGGGCGATGCGGCGCATCGCCGTGTCAGGCGCCTCGCTCTCGAAGACCTCATCGAATTTCGGCGCTTCGGCCGCGCGCTCTTTGACGACGACGGTGTTCGCCACGTAATCGCCCAGCCGCTTCGCGCGCCCGCTGGCGAAGACCGAGACGATCCCCACCGAATAGAACGGCGGAACGATCATGTCTGCGAATCTGATCAGGTTGCGCGCGAGCGCCGCGAAAAAATTGATCGGGCGCCCGTCTTCCTGAATCACACGCAGCTTGAGCCACCGTTTGCCCGGCGTCTGACCGCTCCAGACCGTCTCGAAAAAGATGAAATATCCGAAGAAGATCAAGAAGCTGGCGATTATAGTCCCGGCCACGACCCACAGGCTGATCTCACTCTCGGCGCCGAAGACCGCGCCCTCGGCGGAACGCAGCCCGGGACTTAGAAACCGCACGACGACATAAAATATCACGGATGACGCGACCTGAATGACGTGGTCAATCGCGCAGGCGAGAAAGCGATTGCCGATCGTCGCGAGCGCGAATTGCAATTCGACGTGTTCCGGCGTCTCAATGACTAGAGTCTCGTCAGTCATACCATCTCATTGGTCTGCCGGCTTCTCCGGCGCGCCCGGCTCTGTTTTCTTCTCTGACGCGGGCGAAGAACAGCAAGGGCAGTTACAAGTCTTCTTCTCCGGCTTCACTTGCTCCGCCGGCTTCCCTGGCGTCACATTCTCCGCCGGCTTCTCCGGCGCGCTCTGCTCGGCCGGTTTCTCTGGCGCGGCGGCCATCGCCTTTGCGATAGCGCCGTTCAAAGCGCTGCCTATCTGGGGGCTGTAACCAACCAGACTCCAGGTGAGCTTCCCATCAGCGCCGAACAGCAGAGTATATGGGATGCGAGCGACCGCGTTGCCACTGAAGAATTGATAGATCGCATGCGGGGCGAAGACATTCTGGTAATCCATACTATATCTTTTCACGAAATTCCTGACCGCCCCTTCCGCCGCCTGGTCGTCGAGGTTCATCCCGATGACTATCAGCCCGTCCTTCCCATACTTTCGATGCATCTCACCCAGGTGCGGAATCACCATACGGCACGGGCCGCACCATGTGGCCCAGAAATCGATCAGGACCGGCTTCCCCTCGCCGAGCAGCGTTTTGAGACTGACGCTCTGGCCGTCGAGCGTCCTGACGGTGAAGTCCTTCGCCTTGAGCTGATCGAGGGTCGGCCCCGCCGGTTGTTGGGCTGGTTGTTGGGCCGGTTGTTGTGGAGGGTGAGGATGTTGATGTCTAGGATATCGCTGAGCGAATGCATGCGTTGTGTAAGTGAATGAAAATAATGTGACCGTGAACGTGGATAGCAGTAAGAGGATTGTCTTCTTCAAAGCTTAGCCTTTCTCTGTTTCGTATTTTGATTGAATTGCGGAACCGCAGGACCTGCGCCCGCTTCGATAATGCCGTTTCGCTCTTCGGCGATCAGGACGGCAAGAACCCTGTTGCGGAACCTGGCGCTCTGTTCGACCGCCAGGTGTTCGACAAGCGTCAGCATCCGGTACCACGAAGATTCCAGATCGTCGGCCAGCCGCGAGACCTGCGTGATGTCGTAAGGCGTCGCGATTTCGGCCACGCCGAGTCTGGCGAAGACCGACAGGTAGCGCGCCATGGCCAGGTCTGGACACAACAACCGCCGCTTCCCGATCTTCAACTCGACGCCGAGCAGCGTGTGCATGACTTCGACATCGGTCTTCTTCGCCGGGGCGTCGAGCCGGTAACTGCGCGTGCGCGTCGCGCGAACCCGGTCGCGATAGATGACCGAAATCAGTTGGTCGCCCAACTGGCGTTTGATTTCGGCGGCAATCTCTTCGACGCGAACGGCGCGCGATTGCTGTTTAAGGGTCGGGACTTTGGTCATATTGAACGCATGAATGGCGCGGACGCTTAGCCTTTTTACATCCAAGATTCCAATGCTGGAGAAGAGTTTTACCACAGAGTCGCAAGCTCCGTGAAGTCGCCTTGTTCGGGGTCGCGGGTGTTAGAGAGCCCCAAACCAATTGCGCGCGGCCGCGCCTGGTCGAAAAAGTTGTAATTGCGGGCAGCTTTGAAGCGTCTATTAGGTTGCGCGCGATAAACGCGCTCCCGGGCTCCGGGAATTAACATTCAGGATCACCATGCCCAAAAAGAGAGTAATAAAATATCTACTGATCGCCTTACCTCTGATCGCTTTGGCCGGTTTGATAGGATTTCGGGTCTTTCAGGCCGTCAGATCAAAAAATCAAGAAACCACCGCGGGACCTGGCGGCGGCGGACGCGGCGCCCCTGGGGGAGGGCGCGTCCAAACGGTGCATACCGACGTCATTTCGACAGGCCAGATCAGCGAGAAGGTCTCGCTCACCGGGTCGCTCCGCGCCAAAGAACAGGTGGACGTCAGCCCCAAAATAGCCGGGCGTCTGGTCAGCATTCTGGTCGACACGGGCCATCCGGTCACTCAAGGGGCGCTGATCGCGCAGATCGAGGACGACGAGATCCGCCAACAGGTCGAACGCTCGAAAGCCGCCATCGCCGTGGTCGAAGCCACCATCGCGCAGCGCGAGGCCGAATTGGGCAACGCCAAAGTCGAACTTGAACGCAAAAAACAACTGATTGACGCCGGTGTGCTCTCGCGCATGGAACTGGACGCCCTCGAAATGCGCCATCGTGTCGCCATGTCTCAAGTGGAACTGGCGCGCGCGCAGAAGCGGCAATCCGAGGCCGAGCGGCGCGAGCTCGACATTCGCCAGAGCCAGACGCGCATTTACTCCCCCGTTACGGGCCTCGTCGCCAAACGCCATGCGCACCCGGGCGCGATGACCAATCCGGGTACTTCGATCGTCACGGTCGTCAGCGTTTCGCCCATGGTCATCGAGGCCAAAGCCTCCGAGCGCGACATCGCGCGCATCAAACGCGGCCTTCCTGTAACGGTCACCGTAGACAGCCTCCCAGGACAACGCTTCACGGGCCGCATCATGCGCATCTCGCCCTTGCTAGACGCGCAGACGCGCAACGGCCTCGTCGAGATCGAAATCCCGAACCGCGGCGGGACGCTCAAGGGAGAGATGTTCGCGCGCGTCGAACTCGACCTGGGCGGCGCGCGCGAAACGACGCTGCTCCCCCGCGACGCGCTCGTCTACCGCGGCGATCAGCCCGGCGTTTACGTGATCGAATCGGAGAAGGCCAAATTCATCGCCCTCGAAACCGGCCAGACGCAGGAGGACAAAGTCGAGGTCATTAGTGGATTGAAAGCGGGCGACGCCGTCGTCACGCGCGGCTCCAACCTCCTCAAGGACGGCGACCGCGTCAGAGTCATGGGCAAAGGACAACAGGGCGGCTCACAGCAACAAGAACGTCAGGCCGAAAGCCTGCGCCAACCAGGAGAGAAACCTGGCGGCGGACCAGCGCCGCGACAAGCGTCGGCGCCAGGCCAGCCCCAGCAACAAACACATTAGCGACGCGATCAGTTCATGCGCCATATTTCATATGCCAGATGCATATGAAATATGGCGCATGAACTGATCGCTCCCTTATTAAACGCGTTGGAGCCAATCATCAATGAAGAATCTACCAGCGTTCTCGGTCCGCCGTCCGATCACCGTTTACATGTTCACTTCGGTGCTCGTCCTGCTCGGAGCGATCTCATTTATGCGATTGCCGGTCGATCTGATGCCGGAGATACAAAACCCGACGCTCACCGTGCGAACGGCCTATCCCGGCGTGGCGTCCGAAGAGGTCGAGAATTTGGTCACCCGCCCGCTCGAAGCCTCGCTTAGTTCCGCGCCCGGCATCTATCGAATCTCTTCGACCTCGTCCGAAGGCTCCAGCAACATTCGCGTCAGCTTCGACTGGAGCGTCAATCTGGATGAAGCGGCCAACGAGATTCGCACGCGCGTCGACCGGATGCGCGGCGCGCTGCCCGATGACACCGAACCACCGACGATTTTCAAATTCGACACCACGCAATTTCCGATCATGTTCCTGGCGGTTTCGGGCGATAAGGACCCGCGCGAACTGCGAACGCTGCTCGAGAAAGACATTCAACCGCGTCTCGAACGCCTTCCCGGCGTAGCCGCCGTCGACATTCGCGGCGGGTTGAGGCGTCAGATCCATGTCAAACCCTCGATCGAAAAACTGCGCTCTTACAACCTTTCGGTCAGCCAGATCACCAACATCCTGCGCCAGGAGAATCAGAACCGCCCCGTGGGCCCGATGGACGAAGGCAAATTCGAAGTGCTGGTGCGATCGCAGGGCGAGTTCGACAACGTCGAAGAGGTCCGCAACGTCGTCGTGGCTTCGCGCAACGGCTCGCCAATTTTCCTGAAGGACGTCGCCGAGGTCGAGGACGCGCACGAAGAGATTCGCCAAATCGTCCGCATAGACGACAAGCCGGGCATCCGCTTCTCGATTCGCAAACAGTCGGGCGCGAACACCGTCACCGTAGCCGCGCGGGTGCGCGAAGAGATCGAGCAGCTTCAGAAAGCCTTCCCCGGCGTCACGATCCGGGCGATGATGGATTCCTCGGAATTCATCACGCGGGCAATCAACAACCTCCGGGAATCGGCCATTTCAGGCGGCATTCTGGCCATCCTGGCGCTTCTGCTTTTCCTACGCAACATCCGCAGCACGCTGATCGTCGCCGCTTCGATCCCGATCACCGTCATCGGGACGTTCCTGTTGATGTACGCCAGCGGATTCACGTTGAACACGATGTCGTTCGGCGCGCTGGCGCTGGGCGTCGGCATGATCGTTGATAACGCTATCGTGATCATCGAGAACGTCTTCCGCCACCGAGAAGGCGGCATGACTCATGCCGAGGCCGCCGTCTTCGGAACCAGTGAAGTCACGTCGCCGCTGATAGCCTCTACGCTCACCTCGGTGGCGGTTTTCCTGCCGCTGGTCTTTTTGGGTGGGATGAGCGGGATCATGTTCAAACAACTGGCCTTCATCGTCGGCTTCTCGCAAATTTTCGCGCTGATCATCGGGCTGACGCTGGTTCCCGTGCTGTGCGCGAAGTATCTGCGAGTCCGCCCGCCGGACGCCAAGAGACATCCCTTCATGGCCGGGATTATTCGGATCAGCGGAAGCGCGCTCGATGCGCTGGACGATCGTTACCAGCGCGCCATTCGCTGGTCGCTCAACCACCGCAAGACGGTCGTCTTCGGCGCCACGCTGCTCTTCGCCGGAAGCCTGTGTCTGATCCCGTTCATCGGCGTCGAGATGATGCCCGAGGCCGACGAGAACGAGTTGAGAGTCAACGTGGAATTGCCGGCGGGGACGAAGATCGAGATCACCAACGAGATCGCCGGACGAATCGAATCCATCATCAAACGCGAAGTTCCCGAGATGGAGCACATTCTGGTCGAAGTCGGCGGGGGAGGATTCATGTCCGGCTCGACCACGCACACCGCGGAATTCACCGTGCAGTTGAAGAGCAAGGCCGAACGCAAACGTTCGAGCCAGGAGATGGTCAACGCGCTCAGGCCCAAGCTCACCCTTCAACCCGGAATGATGGTTCGCGTGAGGGCGAGCAGCAACAACTCGATGATGCGCCGGATGGGGCCGGGACAAAACGTAGGCGAGCGCGTCTCGGTCGAAATCCGCGGGCACGACATGCAGGTTGCCAGCGACCTCGCCAAACGGATCAAAGACGTCGTCGAATCCGTGCCGGGAATAACCGACGCCCAGATCAGCCGACGCGAAGGAATGCCCGAGATGCTCGTCACCGTCGACCGCGCCAAAGCCGCGTCACTCGGCGTCAACGCTTCCGACATCGCCGCTACGCTGGAGACCGTGGTCGGCGGCAATCGCGCCAGCCAGTTCCGCGAAGAGGGGCAGGAATACGACATCCTGGTTCGATTGAGCGAACAACAGCGCGCCGACGTCGGACATCTGCAGAACGTGACGGTCCTCACTCCTTCGGGGCAGGCGGTACCGATTGGCGACATGGTCAAGATGCGGCGGCGCGAAGGCCCCGTATCAATCGAACGCCAGGATCAGGAGCGATTGGTGCAAGTGGCGGCCGGCTACGCCAACCGCGACCTGGGCTCGATCATGCGCGACGTCGACCGGCAGCTCAGCGGGATGACGATGCCGGCGGGCTTCTCGTTGAACTACGGCGGCGAATACGAAGAGCAGCAGAAGTCGTTCAGGGAACTTCTCTTCAGCCTGATCCTGGCCATCGTGCTGGTCTACATGGTCATGGCTTCGGAGTTCGAATCGCTGCGCGACCCGCTGATCATTCTTTTCTCGATCCCGCTGGCGGCCATCGGCGTCTGCCTGTCGCTCTTCCTGACCGAGACCACTTTCAACATGCAGGCCTTCATCGGAGTGATCTTGCTGGCCGGCATTGCGGTCAATAACGCCATCGTGTTGATTGACTACACCATCCTGCTTCGAGAGCGCGATAAGCTGCTATTAAAACACGCGGTCGAATTGGCCGGACGCCGAAGACTGCGCCCTATCCTGATGACGACGCTGACCGCGATCCTGGGTCTGGTTCCGATGTCGCTGGGATTCGGCGAAGGCGCCGAGGTGCAAGCCCCGATGGCCCGCGTGGTCATCGGCGGGATGCTCACCTCGACGTTGATCACGCTGCTCTTCATCCCGACCATTTACACGATGATCGAAGAGCGCGGGCTGCGCGAACAAGCGCCGGTGAAAGACCTCGGAGGCGAAGGAGCGCCGCAGCCGCTTGAACCATTGGGGGCGGACTAGCTGGTACGGTACGGGGAGCCATGTGCGCCAGGATAACCGTAAGCTCTTTGAAATGAGATAACAAAGGATGGCATTCTGCACATAGAAACAAAACCCTCTCCAAAGGAGAAGAAATTTGTGCAGATACCATCCCGTGATCCAGA
>DATCXQ010000263.1:0-21138 GCA_036565725.1 Blastocatellia bacterium | reverse complement strand
GAGGCGGCCCAGGCGAAATCGATCGGGGCGCCTGGGGGAATTGCGACGCCGTCGCGCGGCAAAAGCGGCTCGAACGAATTGGCCGTTGAGGCGTTCCGCGTGTTGTCGCCGCCGCCCACCACGTATCGCAGCACGGGTAGTGGGAATCCGGCGGCGGCTCCTCCCAGCGCCACCCCCGCGCCTGCGCCGACGGCAGAGAGATCCGAAATGTTCTCGCGGTCGTCCGAGGCTTCCACGCGAAGCAGAATCAGATATTGCCCGGCAGCGTCTCTGGGCAGCCGCGCCGGATCAGGCCCTTGCAGAAAATATCGCCCGCCCGGAGGCAGAAAGACATTGAAGCGGCTGAGCTGCGTGAAGCGCTGTTGCGTTCCGCGCTCTTCGACCGGCAGCGAGGCTTCGGGCAACAGGTCGCGCGGTTCAGGCTGTGGATCGCCTGGACGGACGACCTCCCAACGCCCGCGCAGACGCCCGGCGCCAGTGTATTTGATATCGGCGCGGATTGGCGGGGCCTGCCCTCCCGGTTCGATGAAGAGCACGAGCGGCTCCTGACCGTTCGCGCGCGGTCCAAGGCCTGCGCCAAAATCGAGCTGCACGTCGGTTAGAGAAAACGGCGCGCCCGCGCCGTTCCCGCTCAGACGCATCGTGACGACGACGAATTGATCGGGCGCGCCGGACATGCTGATGAATCTCCGTACGTAAAAGAACTGCGAATCTTCGCCCCTGGCCGCAGCCTGATAGGCCCTGCGCGCGACCGACGCCGGCACAGAGACGATGTCTGTGTAAGCGTTATTGCCGCTGAACCGTGAGATGTCATAGCGGCTGGGCAGCGTGCCGTAGATCGTGCCCGGCGCGCAGGTGAAGCCGACGGCCGGGGTGGCCGGCTGCAAGTCGCCGCACCAGGCCGTCTGCGCCGGGCGATAATCGCCCAGATTGCCGTAAGTCAGGAAGATCGTGGTCGAGCCCTGGCTGTAGACGTTCACATTTGTCGGACTGACTCTGATCTCTCCCTGCGCGAACGCGGCCATGGCGAGGCAAACGAATAATAGAATCATTGAGATTAGCCTGTTCAAGATAGCCTCCATAATTTCAGAAAAGGATAAAATTCAATCCGGTGTTGAAAGTTTGGAGCTTCGTCAGGTTGTCGATGTTCTCCACGAAGTTCCGCGCCCGCGCGAAGCGATTGGCGTAGCGAAGGAAGTAATTCGCCTGAAGCTTCTTGAACCGGTTCTCGTTCTCGCGAGTCAACCGATATGCCCATTGCAGGTCGAATTCGTTGTTGAAGTTTCTGGCCGTTCGCGCCAGATCGCCGGCGCCGGTGGTCGAAAGCGTCAGGTTGAATGTCTGGCGCCTGGTCGCCTGCCAATTCGCGGTGGCGCCAAAGCGCAGGTTGCGGTCAGTGCGCGCCTGCTCGCGGTTGTTCGCATCCTCGAAGTTCAAATCGAAGTTGAGTTCGAGCGTCGAAAGCGGACTCCATCCGACCGTCCCGTTGTGCGTGAAGTTCTGCAGATCGGCGCGTTCGCGTCCCAAAGCGCGATTGTCCTGCCGCGAATGATTCAAACGATAGGCCAGCTTGATCTCCTTGATCTGCCATTCGGCCGTGAACGATTGGACGATGTTCGCCTGATCGGGGATAGCGCCTGGCTGATCGAAGCCGCCGCCGAGGGGGATGAAATCGGCGGACGCATGCACGCGCTCGAATGTGTAACCGACTCGCGGAAGAAATGGATTGGGCTCCGTGGGTGGGACGCCGCTGAACAACCCCTGCAGCGGCGTGTTGATCGCAAACGCCGCGCGGCGCGTGTTGGTGCGGAGGATCGTCCGGATGCCCGCCAGGTTGTCGTTGAATCTGGTGTGCGCGGCCGTGAAGTTCAGTTCGCCGTAGGAGCCGACGAACTCCGCTTCGTTGCGAAAGAGATCGGCCTGTGTCGAAGCGCCGATGCTTCTGAACAGAGGGTCAACGCGTTCGTGGCGGAAGTTCACGGTCAGGTTGAACTTCTTCGGCTCGACCGCGGTTTGTGACGCGTCTTGCTGCGCCGGCGTGGTCTGCGCCCCATCGGGGCCGGAGGGCGCGGGGGCGCGTTTGAAGACGAAGCCTTTGAACAGATCGTAACCGGCGTCGACGTAACGCGCGCTGCGGGTCTCGGCGCGCGAGGATTGCACGGCGGCGCCCTGATTGAGCAGCGGGTCGTCGGGGTTGTAGAAGTAACTTCGAGTGAAGCCACCGTCAAGCCGCGCGCGCTCCGACTTGTTCTTGGCCAACAACCGCGCGCTGAAGCCGCGGTTGCGCTCGGCGTCGTTGATGTTCGATTGGTTGAAATTCTGCCGGTTCGACGTGAACCATGCGTCGAGCGCGCCGGCCTCAAAGCGCAATCCTCCCGGACGGCTCTTGAACGCTTCGAGGCCCAGGACGGCGCTATGCATTCGATGACGGCGATTGTCGAGGCCGAAGAAATTGTCGAAGCCCACAACGTTGGCGCTGTTCATCGTCATAAGCGAGATGTCGGCGTGGGGGCCCAAAGGCGCCGCCACAGTCATGCCGCGGCTGGAGAAGTTGTTGATCAGATGTCGCTGCGCTCCGAAGCTGCTGTGGCCCACAGTGAATTTGCGCGTACCTTGTTGGAGCCGCATCGAGTATGACGAGAGATCGATCTTCGGAGCTCGCCCTTGAAGGTCGCCGAAGCGCAGCGCCTCGTTGCGAAAGCTGGAGCCCACGAAGTCGAACTGGCTCTGCATATTGAACGCGCCGCGAACCATCTCGTTCTTCCAGGTTCCCTGCAGGGTCGCGTCGGCGAAGGTGGGCCGGTCGGGCTTGTTCGCCTCTGGAAAGCTCGTTTCTGCGAATTGCGATTTGAAGCCGATATTGAACTGCGGCGCGATGTCCAATTTGTCGAAGCCGAACCTGCGCCTGGCTTG
Source organism: Blastocatellia bacterium (assembly GCA_036565725.1). Classification (GTDB taxonomy): domain Bacteria; phylum Acidobacteriota; class Blastocatellia; order RBC074; family RBC074; genus JAJVID01. The sequence continues at coordinate 18,225 of DATCXQ010000263.1, read as the reverse complement.
CGGTTCGGCCCCTTGCGACGATTGCTGCGACGTCTGTTCCGGCGTCGGCTCCCGTTGAGCGCTCGCGTCGGTCGTGGGTTGCGATTCGGTCTTCGCTTCAGCCTCTTCGGTCTTCCCCTGGACGACATCGGTTCCGTCGGCCGCGTTCTCGCCAACTCGCATCGGGAAGCGAGCTACTTCCTTCCAATCGTTATTCGGCGGAACGAGGTAGACGGTCAGTTCGGTCGCGCCGAGCGGCAGCGGGAACGACTTTCCGGCGTAATATTTCAGGCTCTGCGCCGAGACGACGAAGAGATCGGTCATATCGCTCGCGCCGACGAGAACAGCCAATCGGCCTTCACCAGCGGCAAGCGGACGATCGACGGTCAACTCGAAAGGCTCGTCGGGCGCTATTGATTGTTTATCCGCGAAACTAGCCTGCACGGTCGGCGCCTGGACGCTCGACTCTTGCCCGGACGATCTGACAGCGGCCTTCGCGCTGGGCAAAGCTACCGCGAAGGCCGCTGTCAGTCCCAGCAAAACCAGCGCGCTCTGACTGCGGGCTGCGCGCTTGAGTGGGATGTTGAGAAATCCGCGCATGTAATTTCCTCCTACTTTTTGTTACTTCTTGTTAGCCGATCTGCGGGAACGAGCCGGTTTTGCTCGCAGTGACTATCTTGCCGGCGCCGGAGTCCGTAAATTTAAGAGTCAAGGTCACTGAATAATTACAACCATCCACTCTGCCGCAACTGAGAGTAACATTCGCGCTAGTGGCGTTAGCGGGCGCTGAAATCCCGGCGGAGTTCCCAGGACAGGTGGAAGTCACGCCGCAGGAGGTGATATTACCCTTGATGTTGTAGCCCACGAGTTTCACAGTTCCGAGACTGCTTGGATTGATGGTGGTTTTCCATTTGACGACGAGGACCGCATTAGACCCTCCTGTGCAGGGATTGCAGGTCACATCGGTGATGTCGATTGTGACCGGAGCGGCAGCTGGCCTGGCCTTACCAGGCTCCTGGCTGAATTCGGCCCGCGCTTTCTGATCGGCCACAGCAACTGAAGAGAGCAACGCCGCGAACGTCAATGCCCGAGCGAGTTTTGCTAGAAAAGAATTCTTTCGCATTTGTTCCATGTCCTTTCATAAACAGCATTGTGTGAAAAGGCCGAAGAGCGGCGTCTTCGTTCCGATTCGATAACGCCGCCGCAGGAGCCGAACGCGGGCAATGATGTTTGCGCGGTGTTCACCATTGGCGTTCGGCCGCCCGGCGGCTCTGGATTCGCCGGTTTGTCGCGGCGAACTTCAATCTCGCCGGCCGTCGCCGAGCTATGGCGGGCCGACATCAAAACAACGCGGACACTTTAGGCCGTCGATCCGAAAAGAGCGTGTGATTTCCCGAATTCCGAAAATGCCACGCTCACCCGGCAATCTAAGCAGTTGGGCAAAAATTTTGCGGTGTTTATCGTAGGGGCAGACCTGTGTGTCTGCCCCGGTGTCACGTCGTACACCCGGCCGGGGCAGACACACAGGTCTGCCCCTACGATGGATAATGCCGGATTATTTTTGCGCGAGTGCTTATATTCCTGGATCGCCGAGCGCTCAAATCGTTAGTTATGGCCGGGACGAGGTCAGAGCTACATGAGAGGATGAAGAGAAAAAGACCGCCCCTATTGATCTATATTATTTTCCCTCTATGGCTTTGTGGCGATTCAGGTGTTTACCAGCGTGGAATTTTCGGAATTCAGAAAGTGACACTCTGCTCCAATGAAGGCCTGGGTACTATGGCCGCGGAAAACGGCAGGTGGTCGGTTTAAGCGCTTAATTCAAGCCTCTGAACCTACCCCGAATAACTCAAAACGTCCTGGTTCCATTTCCAGGAATTCAAAGGAGAATCGCATGAAGAAGTCACTGATAGTCAGCTTTATGATCACAGCTTTGATTTACGCCTCGGCCACGCCGCGCGTCAGCGCCCAGAATTGCAGCACACCTGGTGTTTTCCGGGAAGCGATGCAACAACTGACCAAAGAGTGTAAGCAACTGGGCACGTTTAGCGATCTGGTCGCATGTGTCTCGAACCCTAAGATCTATCCCCAAGTCTTAGCCTTGTGGAATAAGATCGCCAACAACGGCGTGTTGACCGTAGGTCCGCGCGAGGCGATATACAATCAAGTCCAGCATGGATCGGTCCAATCGCAGGGGGATCGCAGGTTTCTTGCCGCCCCCTCTGATAAACCCAGCGTAACGCTCTCCGTCAAGAAGGTTGAAGGCAAAAGCAAATTACTCCTGTCCATCTGCAAGGTAGACGGAAACGGCAACCCGACCCTTCTCGACACGTTCACTTTCCAATCAGACGCTCCCGCCGGCCAGGAATACAAGAAGACCTTCTCTGGAGTCCTCGGACACGGCTTCGATATTTTTCTGGATGGGCGGGGCGGGCTCACCAAGTTCGAGTTCGATCTCAAACTCAGCAAGTAAGAGAGAATTCCAGCTATCTTTTGCCGGGCGGCGTGTTCAACCTCACGCGCCGCCCGGTTTTTCATATCAACGCCCCGGCGCCGCGCCGTAATGGAATTTCCCGAATTCCGAAAATGCCACGCTCGGGCGAGGGCGCGCGGTTATACTTTGCGCGCCGCTTCTCAGGCGGCGTTCCATTGACCAATGACCGGACGCGCACAGGTATGGAAAGAAATGCTCTGATGGAGGCGTCGATCGCGCGGGCTTTCCAGCTTGCTTATTTCATCCATGGCGACAGAGAGACGGCGCTGAATATCGCCGCCGAAGCGTTAGCCAAGCTGGAGGTCGCCGCGGCGGCGCAAGACAAAAGGCTCTATTACACGCCGACGGGCCGGGCGGCGCGGGCCGAGCGTTTTCGGACCAAGGTCAGCGTCGGCGAACTTCACCTGCTGCAGCGACTCGTTTACGTCGAGTCGGAACCTTATGAGCGGCAGGCCGAGCAGTCCCCCAAGGGCGAATCCCCCGATGAGGAAGACATGCTCATTTACTTCATCAAACATCTGGTGCGAATCACCGTCAGGCGCAACTCTTTTTACGTCACGCTGGGCTTGAGCCGTTTGTTGCACAATTACTCGACGGCCGAGGCGATGGAGATGTACAACGTCCTGGTGCAGGATCCCGGGCGAGTCCGCGACGATTATTACTATCGCTCGCGCAAGGGGAGGCTGATGAAAGAATTGAAAGAGCGCTTTGGCGACCGGCTCCGGGTGACGCGCGGCGCGCGCGGCGAAGAGCGGTTTCAGACCGAGGACGGGCCGGACCGGCATGCCGAACTCGCGCGCGAATGCCTGCAAGAATTCACTCCTTGGAGCACGGAATGCGCGATCCCCGCCGGCCTTGACCCTCTCGCTGAAGAGATTCACGATCTCGTCTTCGACGGCTCCGACCCCGACAGGGAGCACGCAATCGAGGTCAACCGCCTCCACGCCGCGCTGCACCCTGACTGCTTCGCGCGTCTGGCCGCCAGCTTAAATTTCGCGTCGCCGGCCGATCGCCTCACGACGCCCTATTTCTACATGGCAAGAGACCGAAATCATGACCAGGACCGCAAGCCGCCACGAAGTTCGCGCCGCGCGCCGCGCCTCGACGAGGCGGAGATGAACGCCGTCAAAAATACGCTCGCCGAGCGGTCGTCGCGGCGCAAGACGGCTGCCGCCGGGCTGCTGCGCATTATCGTCGATGGGAGCGAGCGAGCGCGGCTCGACCTTGATCGGACAAGTCGCGCCCGCTTCGAGACGCGGGAAAATGACGAATTGATCGAAGTTCGCTCTGCCGACGGATTGTTGCTCGCAACATTTTTGCTCAATCACGACGAATCGCAGGAAGCGATTCGTCCCGAGCGAAGCTCGATCGTCTTGGAAAACGGTCAACGGATTTCATTCTCTACAGTCAGGAACGTCGATGGCGAGACGGCGGGCGCGACGATTGACCTCTCTTACCGCGAGACCCGGCTGAGCAGGGCGGCTGCGCTCTACCTGCGGCGAATCGGATTCGTCGCAGGGGATCTCCGGCGCAGGACGCAGAGCGCCGCGTGGAAATCCGCGCCGGCATTCGCCGCGCTCATAATCATCGCGCTGGGATTGATCTTCTATTGGAGCGGCCGCGAGCGCGAGCAGCAAAAGCGTCTGGTGGAAAATAATCAGCCTCAGACGCCAGAGTCTCCCGCCCCGACGTCTCCTTCGCCCTCTATTTCGCCGACGCATCGCGGCGGGAAGAAACATTCCGCGCCAGTCCGGCGAACACATTCGGCGCCGCGGGACGTCGTTAAACGCGAGCCGCAGCCGAACGAGCAGGAGACACAACCTGAGATCGGCCCCGAGATTCGCAGCGTCGAAAGGCTCGCCCTCGACGGCGCGACGCTGATCGCGGTCAAAAAGGTCCACGTGGATCCGTTCGGCGACGATTCGATCGGCAAGCAGTTCCGCGACCAATTAACCTCCGCGATACGCGCCAACCGGCGCTTTAGCTTGACGGCAAATCGCGATGAGGCGGATGCGGTATTGAAAGGCAGGATAACAACTGCGCGCCCCGAACTGGTGTCAGCGACCGTCAGGCTCGTCAACGCTAAAGGCGAGGTGCTCTGGCCCGTCAAAGGCCCCGTCACCGGCAAGCAGTATCAAGGCTCCGTCGACATTATTACCGCCCAGATCTCCAGAGATTTACTGGCCGACATGGAAAAAGCGGAGCGCAAATAACAGGCCATATGAAATACGCAAGTTTCATCGTAGCTAGCCTTGCAGGATGAACGCCGCTGCGTGTACGGTGTGGGGCGATTTGTTTAATCGCCCTGTTTGCGGTTTTGCCCAATCAGGAAAGAAGCGCGAGTAAACAACTCGAGCCACAGCTCCCGTACACGCAATCGCAAACCGCTATAAGGCGTCGACCGGATCAGTACCGCGAGCGGTTGCGAGCGGCCTTTGGCGAAGGCTCTGCTCGCTATCGCTCGCGGTACTGACTCGTCGATTCAATCCAGATCTTGGCGCGCCCAACATAAAGTAACGAAAAACTTGTGAAAGGCGCAGTAGTTGCAATCGCCTGCGCTCAGGTTCCGAAAATGTCAGTTTTTGAAACGTAAAGTGAACGGAGTCCGGCCAAAAGGCCGTAAACAATCGCTACGGAGAAACCTGAAATGGCATATTTCCTCCGCAAGCAACATGGTCATCCCATATCACTCGGGCGCGCACGATGCGGTCGTTCGGCTGTCAATTTTGAGCGATCGCGCGAAGGGCGTGTGGCATGTTGAAGAGTAGTCTTATCAGGCTCAGTTTCATCGCAGCGCTGCTCCATGCGCCTGCCGCCGCCCACATCAATGGGCTCACACTTGCGAGGTTTGAAACCACCTACGGCGGGAGAGCGGAAGCGGCGCTTGAGGTGAAGCTGTTCCTAATCGCGGTGGATGACGCTGGTCGTTCGGGCAAGAAGATCGGCTGTGACGACAGTGTAGTCGCCGTCACCCGCGATCTCCGGCCGACCCGGACGCCTTTGAGGTCCGCCCTTGAGGAATTGCTACGGATCCCCAGGATATATGGCTCCAACCCTGAGTTATACAACGCGTTACACCAATCGCAGTTGAGGCTGAAAAGCGTCTCCGTCCGCCGCGGCGTGGCGAGGCTAAGCTTCGCAGGGCGACTGGTCACGGGCGGCGTGTGTGACAACCCTCGTGTGCAGGCGCAGATCGAAGAAACGGCGCTGCAATTCCCGACCGTGAAGAAAGTAAAGGTGTTTATCAACGGCCTGCGTCTTTCGGAGTATCTCTCCGAGCGGGGTTGAGACACCGCGCCTTCCACATGTAGCTGACCGCTAAACAGCGTGCGTATTGAAATCAGAGGCCACAGGCGGCAGCCTGCGCAGGGGGCCAGGCTTCTCTGGCGATGAGCAATACATCCAGTAATTAATAGCGTCTTCGATTTTAAATTCAGGTTGAATCAACCACTGGGACGCGGGAATCACGAGGAAGAGAAAAACTAAACGTCCCCGCGTTCCCCGTGTTCTCCGTGGTTTGTTATTCCTGAATACTCATGTGAAAAATACTGTAAGTAGAGAGGAGAATGAGCATGGGCAATCCATTAACTTATCATTTCAAACTCCCACCTTATCAGGGCCCTCCGCTCCCCGAGCCCCCGAATTCATGGTTTCCAGGCGTCCAAGCGCACCATGCGGCAAGTACGAGCGATCGTACACTCCGCAGCGATGGAAAAATCAGAGCCTTTGTTATTCACGCGACGGCCGGAAAGAGTTCGGCGGGGGCGATGAGTGTCATGTTTAGCCACCGTGCGAGTTGGCACTGGCTTATCCCTGACGAAAATGAACAGGAACATGGGGTGCGGGTGTGGGCCTGCGCTCCTGAACGGCGCGCGGCATGGCATGTGCGAAATAACGCCTCGCATTCCGACGTGAATAATGGCCGCAAGAACGTCAATTATTGGTCCCTGGGGGTGGAAATCGTCAACACTCAAAACGCCCAAGTCGAGGACCCATTTTCGGATTGGCAGGTAAAGCAAGTTGCGGCGCTGGTCAGGTACGCGTGGAGCAAGTACCCAGAACTTGTCGACGTCGTGAGCCATGCGAAGCTCGATCCCGAGCGGCGGACTGATCCCGGGAAGCATTTTCCGTGGGACCGTTTCCGCGAGATGGTGCTTGCTCCTACGCCTATGGTCGCTGCTCTTACTCCTATGGTTGTGGAACCCATCCAGGTCATCGGTCCGGATGGGCGACAAATTGATTGCGATCCGCGCCTCTCGGATGGGGTTATAGTCGTCGAGCCACGAGCTCTCATGGAGAGTTTAGGCTTTCGTGTCAAATACGACGACGGGCCCCCAACGACCATGCGTATCCTCAAGGCTCAGCATGCTTAGAGCTGCTAGTGAAACGGATGCCAAAGCCGTAGATACCTGAGCCGGGTGAGCATGTCAAAAACGACTATGCATACCCGGCTCTCGTTCGTGATGGTACTGTTTTGCCTGGGCTCATCAAGAACTGGAAACGCCTCGCGCCGAAATCGAAGAATCGTCAGGAACGGAAGAGGGTTCGAAGGCGGTGTCGCCAACTCGCGCCGGATCAGCCAGCTTCTTCACTGGTCCGACGAGGTGGATGTCGCGATATTCGCGCTCGATGGTGGCGTACCAATGGATGCAAGCTCACTGGTAACTTCTGAAGTCGGGGCAATATGGCTCCTGCGATTGGCACGAAGTTTGCCGATAGATGCGACGCCGCTTTGCATGACCTCGGTACGAAGCGCCACTCAGTACAGGCGAATTCGTTCCTTGATACAGATTGAAGCGCAAACGTACAGGATTTTGCCGATCATTCCCAATACCACACCAACCTTCCTCGTCCAGCGTGCGAACGGGGCCGTTCAGAAATTGTGGTCCATGGACTTGTCATCAAAGCAGCAAAAGATTGTCCCGCGTCGACCTTGACGATGATTGCGGTAAAGACCTGAAAGGCGGCGCGCAGAGCCATGAGCGCCGCGAGAGTCCTTCCGACTTTCAGGCGAGAACAACCGGCGGAGGCCATCTCGCTTGTTCTTACTCGCTTGGGGAAAACACTATGGCGCTCGAGAGAAGGGAGTTTCTAATTAACAAACAGGTCATGCTGAGTAAGGGAACTGTCTTTTACCAGCACTCCTATGCCTTGATAAGGTTGAACGGACCCGGCGCGACGGTAGGCTATTACGAAGACGGCGACGGCGGGAGGTTACTCTTTTCAGAATTGTTCTAGCCGTTTGGTAGATCACCAGGTAAAACATTTAAATTCGCCCACAGCAATGAATAACTATGGCATATCAGTATAGGATGCAAAAATTCACCATCATTGCCCAAGACCCAAGTGTCAGGAGCAAAAGGAATGACTGGCCGGGAGGAGATATCCAACCCTCCAGCAGTTGGGCCGGAGGCGATGAAGAGGAGGTGATTCTCACAGCTGAAGTTAACGTACCGGCGGAAGAACTCGCTCCTGGTCCGCGCGGCTATCGTGTTCAAGTCATTGATTACAATTCCTCGACCGGAGAGATTTACACGCCGGCGGAATATAAACTGCTCGAGGAGGGCAAATATTGCGACCCATTTATCGGAGAGCCGGATGCGACGCTGTTAACCAACCCCACCTTTCACGCTCAGAATGTGTACGCGATTGTTATGAAGACGCTCGCGCGATTTGAGTTTGCCCTCGGACGGCGGGTAAGTTGGAGCTTTGATGGTCATCAGTTACAGGTTGCTCCACACGCTTTCGCCGATGCCAATGCATTCTATTCCAAACGTGACCGGGCTTTGTTATTCGGCTATTTCCCCAGGCGGAAATCGAATTCGCAGCAAATCAGCGGCGGCGGGAATGGCGAGGTTTTGGCATTTGAAGGACATACGGCGAAGATGGAATGGGCATTCACCTGTTTATCACATGACATTGTGGTTCACGAGACTACGCACGCTCTAGTGGATGGATTGCGGGAGAGGTACACCGATCCTTCGTCACCTGATCAAGCGGGTTTCCACGAAGGATTTGCCGATGTCATCGCGTTGCTGTCCATCTTTTCGTTGCCTGGAGTGGTTGGGCGAGTCATTGACCTGGGCAATCAGGCCGGAGGCGATTCTCAACGGATCGCTCTTGAGAACCTGGACGCTAAGGCGCTGCGGAAATCCGTGATCCTGGGGTTAGGTGAAGAATTTGGCCAGGAGTTGGATGGCAGCGTAACCGGCATACGAAAAACCGCCTTGCGCAGGTCGGTGGAAATGAAGCCGCCAGCGGAGATGGTTCCGCCGCAACCTGCGAATTACTACTCAAATCAAGAAGAGTTTAAAGAACCACACCGCCGGGGCGAGTTGCTCGTTGCGGCGATGATGAACGCATTTCTGCGCGTTTGGTGCGAACGTCTGAAGCGACTCGGTGATGCTCCCATCCCTGGGTCCAACCGCCAACCGGCGCGCGAGAGATTTCTGGACCGGCAGCGGGTGGTCGAGGAAGGCGCCGCCGTCGCCGAATATCTGATCACCATGTCAATTCGGGCGCTCGATTACACGCCGCCCACTGACCTTGAATTTTGCGATTTCCTGAGCGCTCTTTTGACGGGGGATTATGAAATCAGGCCGGATGATTCCAAATACAACTTTCGCAAGACGATCAAGGAAAGTTTCCTGGCATACGGCATGGCTCCGACTTCCAAATACGGAGGCGATGAAGAAGGCATATGGGAGCCCCCCAACCATTCGCTTCATTATGATCGTACGCGATTTGAATCTTTGACTCGCGATCCCGATGAGGTGTTCCGATTCATCTGGGAAAACCGTGAAGCGCTTGGCCTGGAGGAAGGCGCTTATACAAGGGTGCTCTCGGTGCGTCCTTGTGTGCGTATGAATCCTGACGATGGATTTGTGTTGCGCGAGACTGTGGCCGAGTATTACCAACAGTTGAACATTATGGGGGATGAATTGAAGCAGTACGGCATCAAGATCCCGCCGGAGATGCCGGCCGGTAATACGGTGACTATCTACGGTGGCGGGTCGCTCATCTTTGACGAGTTCGGGCGCGTGAAGTTTCATGTCCGCAATCGCATCCTGAACCCAGAGCGCCAGACCCGGAGGCTTAAGTATCTATGGGAATACGGTTACTTTGATCCTTCACTGGCGGCGGACGGCGGGGACTTTTACGGCGGGCGGCGGTTTGCTGAGATACACAGGAAGCGCTTTAACATTTTTCCAGGAATGTTGAACAAGAGGAGAAGCATCAATGGCGAAAACATCGAAAACGAGCAGTGGGCGTGACCGTACGCGATCAAGGAAAACGACGAATGGTTCGACCTCAGCCGCGAGGATAAGCAGGCTGACCAGTAACTCGAAGCCTTCTAAGCTGATTCTCCGCGCATACCAGGTCGGGTTCGGCGACTGTTTCCTTCTCACCTTTCAATACCGGTTGAAAGCAAATAAAACGGAGGAGCGCCATGTGTTGATCGATTTTGGTAGTACTGCAAAACCCCGTGACGCGCCCGAAGATTTGATGTTGCGTGTTGCTGAAGACATTCGAAAGACATGCAAGGGGAAACTGCACGCCGTAGTCGCCACGCACCGTCATAAAGATCACATCAGCGGTTTTGCCACGAATGATAAGGGAACGGCTCCGGGCAATATCATCGCCGGTTGTAAGCCTGAGGTTGTCATCCAGCCATGGACAGAAGATCCTGAAGCGAAGAGGAACGCCACAAAACCGACGAAACTCCATCGAAAAGTGAATGCTGCGTTTCTGGCTTCCATGGGATATATGCAGGCGGTATCCAGCTCAGTCCTGGCTGAGGCTGGTCATCTGCGTCTGGGACCAAATCCAAATCTGTTCGATCAATTGAAGTTTCTGGCTGAGGATAATGAAGGGGATAAAAATCTGAAAAACAAGTCGGCCATTGATAACCTAAATTCTATGGCGAAAGAAAATTTCTATGTGAGTTTTGGCAGCAAGTCCGGGCTGGAAACTATCTTGCCGTCTGTGAAGACGCATGTGCTCGGCCCTCCAACGCTTGAACAAACGGAAGAAATAAAGAAGGAGGCAAGAAAGCATGATGAATTCTGGATGTTGCAAGAAGAATTCTGGATGCTGCTAGCCGACGCTGGAAGCGGCATGCGGAGTGACGGCGGACCGCTCTTCCAAGGCTTTCAGTCGTTATATTCTAATCAGCGAACTCCGCTTCATACCAGACGGTTCATCCGTCAACTGAATAACGTGCGCGCCACGCAGTTATTGGAAATCGTTCGTATACTGGATGACGCCATGAACAACACCAGCATTATCCTGTTGTTTGAAATTGGCGATCATAAATTGCTGTTTCCAGGCGACGCGCAAATCGAGGATTGGAACTATGCATTGCGGGACGCCCCTGAAAAAGAGCGCGAGAAGATTCATGCGCTTCTCGAAGACGTCTCGTTATATAAAGTAGGGCATCATGCGAGCCTCAACGCGACGCCGCATTCATTGTGGGATATGTTCAGACGGCGGCGCGATAAACAACCGCGAGGAGATCTTCAAACGATTGTTTCTACGCTGGAAGGCCAGCATGGTAGTCAACGTAACCGCAGTGAAGTGCCGCGCAAGACGCTGGTGAAGGCGTTAAAAAAGGGAAGCGAGTATTTTTCAACTCAGGAACTCAACGGAGACGACGAGATCTGCAAAGTTTTTTCCATTGATTTATAAGTGTTGAGACTGACGATAACTTAGCGTAGAGGGATCGTTAATAACGGCAAGTTAACAGCTCCTAGAGGCGCGCGCCACGGCGCTTATGATTAAGACACCGCAGCGCACGACCTAACTCCCTAATGGCTGAGACTAAAACCTGGCAAATTTACCATGGCATGTAACTGAGGATGTAAAAGAGACCTCACCCAATTCGACCCCTATTGCGGCACCACCCTTTCCATTAACTGAGTTGCCGAGAGCGACGCCGGCGAAAAGAGACGTCCGGCATTCAAGGCGCAATCAGGGCATCGAACCTTGAAGGCCGGCTGACCGAGTCAAAGTGCAAACGCAGCCTGGCCACGTCGCTGCGATCGCCACAAAAGCCGCCGAACCCATTGGTGCCGCCTCTGGTTAAGACTTTCAGCGACAACTCGTCTGTTGCGCCATTCAAGATCACTGGCGAGAAGGGATCGAACGAGACGACAGCCTCTTTAGCCCGGTCCGGATTCCGGGTTAGGCCCTGGATGCAGTAGGTTTCGCCCGCTGCAACCAGTACGCCGTTTTTATAGACCTCCGCACGGAGATCGAAGAGAGCGCCTTGATCACCATTATTCTTCAAGCCCAGCCACACGCGCAGGTCGTTCAGCGCAGTCAGGGTTCCAGCAGTTAGCGCCGGAGCCGCCGCCCACTCGCCGATCTCTTTCCAGGGATTGCGGTCATTGAATTTAATGCGAGGTGAATCAAGGCAAACGGTAGAGTTCAACTTTTATCTCACTGTGATCTGGGAGCAATACCTATTTGGAGAGCGTTCCAAAACGGGGGCTACGCTGCTTCCTTCATCTCCGCATCGCCGGAGAGGGTTTGCATCCCAGGATACCAGCGGCAAAATGTGTTCCGAAGGCCTTCATTCAAAACCTGCCTGCGAACCTGCAATAGGAGGAGAGCGTTTCAAAACGGGGGCTATGCTGCAGCCTTCAGCTCTGCCTCACTGTCAGATTAAGTCCTGACTCTTACAGATCACGTGTGTCCGACTCGAGCTTTGTTCACAAGCCGGGCAAGTTGCATTGGCCGTCGTCGGACTGTGAAGGATTTCCAAATAGCCCACCTGCCGTTGAATCGTTTCTATCCGCACCCTCTCCCAACCAAACGCCAGTTTTTCCATCTCGGTGTTATAGCGGAGATTTCAGTACGGTAGTTTACGCTTTCAACGAAAGTGCGGGAGAGCCCAAATTGTTCTGTCTGAAGTTATGACCAATATCACACTCACTGTGTGCCATACGTCACAGGCGCCGAGCTCGGATTGTAGTAAGCTAAGGACTCCTTAAGAGAGCTCCCTATTGACCTAATTCATAATCAGAGACTGATCGCTTCCCCTCACGTTAGTTGTCCCGCTCCCATAGACTCACATGCCTCGAAATTCTCGCTACCCATTTTTGCCGATCCTTGTAGTAGCGCAACTCCGGCTGAAAACGCTTATCACTGTGGAGTGATTTCATTCCGTTCATTCGCAGTGAAAGTTCGAATCTTTGCGCAGATCCGATCATTACGCGGTCTGAGGGAGGGTTTGCACACTAGCCTGACAGCGCGCATCTGTAACTTGCCGGCTGTCGGACTAAGCGCTCTGCACGACGGTTTTGTCCACTATCAGGTTGAATGGTTAATCGTTCTGAACACTTCTGGAGAGGTACACAACATGAAAAAATCAAATAAGAAATTTATTGGGATGACGTTTCTAGCACTGGCTTTGGCGGCTATATCGGCCTTTGTTCTGATGGGCAGACATTCGGTCAGTGCGGCCGCAGCATCTAGCGCCACAGCGCAAGGCGGGACCATGCCGCCAGTCTTTATATTTGCGCTGACAACCGATAACACGCTCTATGTTCTACCGCCTAACTCCATAAATCCCACCTATCTATCTCTCGGGAGGGTTGCAGGGATAGGCGGAAACGATCTTATCGGAATAGATTTTCGCCCCGCTGACAAACGACTTTATGCTTTAAGTGATGGAGGGCAACTCTACACTATCAACTTCAATGTCTCTCCGCCGACCGCCACTCTGGTCAGCTCACTGAATACACCTCGTTTCCCGTCAGGCTTTCAATCGCTGATGGACTTCAACCCGGTCGTTGATGCGATACGTCTCATTGGGGGCGATACGCTGAACTATGCCGTCGTCAAAGGCGCCAATGGTATCCTCAACACGACCGCGGTTCAGACCGCTCTGACTTATGCGGTAGGTGACGTCAACGCTGGAAAGACACCGAAAGTCATCGGCGGAGCATATACCAATAACGTTGCCGGCGCGGCTAACACTATCTTTTATGCAATGGATCACGATCTGGATACCTTGGTGACGATCGCGGACAAGAATGCCACCGGCAGTTCGAATACTGGTGGAGGGCGACTGCAAACGATTGGTCGCCTTGTGGATATTGCTGGCAATCCGATTACCGTCAATGCTTTGGCGGACATCGATATCGTCACTTTGAACGGTATCAATTTTCTGGTCGGAGCCAGCCGCGATATAACGTTCCAGATCTCTCTCAACCAGATTAACCCGAATTTGCCGCTAGGAACGACGCAGAACGTGGTTGTCCAGGGATTTGGATTCCCCACAAACCCGGCGTCCAGGTCTTCATTTATAGACATTGCAGCTTCAACCCTGCAATAATACTGGGGTAATCTCAGTAACTACGCAAGCGCAGCAAGACAGCGCCATCCACCATGCGCTGAGGTTGGTTGGAAAATTGGGAAGGGGGAGCAATCATCAACCCCCTTCCCAATAGGTGGACTTCCGCATTCGTGTAACAAAGCCGTTTATGACCCCAATATCTTGGGACATTTCACGGCAATTAACAAAGAGTCGTTTAATTTGCGCTCTTATTTACCCTGAATTTCGGTTTGGCGCCGCTGATTTTTTTGTACGTTCCGTCGGCTGAAACGCTGAGGCCAAAACCGCAACCAATACCACTGCCCGATTCCATAGTGACGTCGAGCGTTCCGGGTCTGGTAAATTCGAGCCTGATTTTGCACAACTCCTTGTCATACGCCGTAAAAACAGCCGTGTCGCCTTGAATCACAGCCTCGCCGCTCGCCCTGCCGTCATGGATGTTCATTCCCGTTGCGGATTCATAGGGATAAATCAGACTCATTTCAATTTTCAATTTATTGCCACCCAGGGCTTGAATCAAAATTTCGTTGCAGAAACCTTTATACTTACCCGTGTAACAGGAGCGAAACGTTCCGGTAACTTCGGCGCCGCTGACGGCTTTGCGTAAGAGAGGTTCAACGTAGCCGAAGGAATGTACGCCGAATTTCGGTTTGGCGTCGCTGATTTTTTTGTACGTTCCGTCTGCGTAAACGCCATTGCCAAAACCACAGGGAGTACTACCGCCCAATTTCGTCGTGACAATGAGCGTTCCGGGTTCAGTAAATTCGAGCCTGATTTTGCACGACTTCTCGTCAATGGCGTCTTCCGGTGTAAAAACAGCCGTGTCGCCTTGAATCAGAGCCTCGCCGTTCGCCTCGCCGACATTGACTGATACGCGATCCTCGGCGATTTGATGGGGACGAATCAACTTCATTTCAATTTTCAATTTATTGCCGCCCAGCGCCTGAATCAAAATCTCGTTGTACGAATCTTTGAACCTGCGTGTGAAATAGTAACGAAAAGTTCCCGTAACTTCGGCGCCGCTGACGGCTTTGCGTTGCGCGAAGGCTTCGGAACTTGCGCCGGCGCAAAGGAACAGCCCAAACACGATGACACTTAATTGTTTCATGATTCGAATTACCTGCAGTTTTCCGATTTTGAGATTTATCAACTGATGTTATGCGGTGGGCATGCCGATCTCTGATGAGCAAGCGAAATCACTCTCTGCGTAACATGAATTATTAGTTTCCTCCTGCGCCCGGCTTACCCCCATCACCAGTTCATGTCTTCCCGAAGAGTCCGCCACGACCAACGGCGGGCCGCCGACTTTAGCGTAAGAAGCGAGCGCAATATTACCTGACACCCACGCGCGCTGAGAAGGATTCTGGAGGTTGGCAGACCTGCGTGTGGGGCCCCGGCCGCAGTGTACGAGGTGACACCGGGGCCTCACACGCAGGTCTGCCCCTGAGATAAACACCGCAAAATTTTTGTCCAACTGCTTAATGGGAGCGATGTCTGTGATAGGCGCAAACTCAATGCCCATAATCCTGCTATTCACGGGGGACAGCCGATTATCGGATAAATTGCATGCGTTTTTTGCCGGCGACAGTTATGATCATGCGCGGCGGTTTCCCCCACACTCCGCCGAATGGCCAAACTTGTAATACCGAGGCTGACCGATGAAATACTGTATGACATGCCAGCGGTCATATCCCGTCACACAGCGCTTTTGTACGGAAGACGGCGTTCCGCTTTCATTTGAAGACCCATATCATCTTGTTGGGAGTGTGCTGGCCGAGAGGTATCGCCTCGACGCGCTGGCCGGGATCGGCGGCATGGGGGCGGTCTACAGCGCGCATCATCTGGCGCTCGATCGCCGCGTGGCTTTGAAGATTCTTCAGCCCAATATCGCGTTGAGCAACGACCGGTTGCTCGAACTCTTCGAGCGCGAGGCGAAGACGGCGGCTCAACTGACGCACGAGAACATCGTCATCGTGTTGGATGCCGGACGCACGGCCAACAATCTCGCCTACATCGCCATGGAGTGGTTGGAGGGATACACGCTCGCCGAAGAGATCGCCGCGCTAGGGAAGCTTGATTTTGGGCGAGTGATGGAGATTCTCCGGCAGGTCTCCGCCGCGCTCGAAGCCGCTCATGCGGCGCGCGTCGTCCACCGCGATCTGAAGCCCGCAAACATCATGCTGGTCAGGCAGCCGGACGGGCGAGAGCGTCTTAAAGTGCTCGATTTCGGGATCGCCAAAGTGATCAGCGAGACTACAGTGGCGCCGGTCTCCGTGGTGATGGGGACACCACTCTACGCCAGTCCCGAACAATTGAGTTTGGGGGGCCGGATTGACGGGCGGGCCGATAATTATTCGCTCGGCGTCATCCTTTTCGAGATGCTCACCGGCGCGCCGCCTTTCAACGCCGCCTCGGCTCGCGAGATGTTCCATCTGCAAATGAGCGCTGCGCCGCCACCCCTGCGAAAATTTCTTCCTGACGCGCCGCCGGCTCTCGAATCGTTGATCAATCGTCTGCTGGCGAAGGACCCAGAAGATCGCCCCCATAGCGCTGGCCAGATTCCTGAGCTTTTTGAGAGCGCGCTTCACGGCGCTTTGTTGGTGGAAAACGATCAATATCTGTTCCTGGACTCGGATGATGGGGGAGCGGCGCCCCTTTTCCAGGGCGAGTATGCGACCGAGATCGTAAGACTCCCAACGGAGGACTCCATAGACCCCGACCTCGACGTTGCGCGGGAGCCTTTCTGGAAGCGGGCGCTCGTCAGGAGAGCGGTGTTGGGCGCTCTGATTCTTTTCGCGGCCATGTTTTATTGGTTGCTCTGGCCTGTGGTGAAGTCGACCTTGGGATCCTCCGGGAATATCGATTCGGTGGCGGTCCTGCCGTTCAAGAACGCGAGCGGGGATCCGAACTCGGAGTACCTCGGCGCGGGCATCACCGACGGATTGATCCACAGCCTCTCACGCCTGCCTCAACTTCGGGTCATCGCGCGCAGTTCCGTCTTTCGCTACAAAGACCGCGATGTCGAGCCGCAAACGGTGGGACGTGATCTGAACGTTCACGCGGTGATCACAGGCCGAGTCGAGCGACGGGGGAACCGGCTCTCTGTAGACGTCGAGCTGGTGGATGCGCGCAACGACCGGCGGTTGTGGGGCGAGCAGTACGAACGCGACCCTGCGGATTTGGCAAAACTGCAGGTGGAGATCGCCCGCGAGGCCGCAGCGAAACTGCGGAGCCAGTTTACGGGAGAAGAGGAGAGACGAATGACTGGCCGCGCCGCCGGGAACGCTGAAGCTTATCAGTTTTATATGAAGGGTCGATACGCCTGGGGCGAGCGAACTCCGGATAGTGTGCGGCGGGGAATCGAATATTTTCAGCAGGCGATCCAAAAAGACCGGAACAACGCCCTGGCCTTTTCAGGGCTGGCAGATTCCTATTTCGTCCTCGGGCCGGTCGGGATTGGCGCGCTACCGGCGCGCGAGACGATGGCGAAACAGAAAGAGTCGGCTATGAGGGCGCTGGAGCTTGACGATACGCTCGCCGAGGCGCGCACCTCGCTAGCCGTGGTCAAGCTGGTTTACGACCTGGACCTGGTCGGGGCCGAACAGGAATACAAACGCGCCCTCGATATCAATCCGAATTATGCGATCGCTCACAACTGGTATGCCATCTTTCTGACTGCGAGAGGGCGTTCGGACGAGGCCATCGCCGAAAGCAGGCGGGCGTTGGAACTCGACCCACTATCGGCCAACTTCAGTAGCAATCTGGCCGAGCATTATTTCTACGCGCGCCAAATTGATCAGGCGGTAGCGCAATACCATAAGACGATCAGGATGAATCCTAAATTGGCGAATCCGCATGCCGGCCTGGCCCGCGTTTACGAACTGCAACGAAGGTTTGATGAATCGCTGGCGGAATTGAACCTGGCCATCGCGCTCTCCAAACGCTCGCCGAAATTGATCGCCCTGCTCGGCCACATCAACGCGTCCGCTGGAAGGAAGGACGAGACTCTGCGACTGCTGCGCGAACTGGAGCGGATGTCGCTTGGAGTCGAGGTCTCGCCGGCTGATTTTGCGCTCATCTATCTCGGCCTGGACGATAAAGAGCGGGCCTTGACCTGGTTGCGAAAAGCCGCAGCCGAGGCTGAGCCCGCCCTGCTTTATCTCAAAGTCGATCCGGTCTACGACGGCCTCCGCTCAGACCGGAGGTTTAAAAACCTGCTCAAGCGGATCGAGTGAATCGGCGTAGCGTTGCCATTCACGAAAATTTTTACTCTAAATCAGGACAAGCAACATTCAGACATTTGTTTTGCCACAGAGACACAGAGACACAGAGGAAAAGAGAAAAAGAGATTGTCGGGAAAGCCTTTTTCTCTTTCTGCTCTGTGTCTCTGTGTCTCTGTGGCCATTTCTCC
>DATCXQ010000249.1:0-6787 GCA_036565725.1 Blastocatellia bacterium | reverse complement strand
CCGCCGAGAAACAGGCGGGGCAGGAAGGTGATTGTTGACGGCGCCTCCGGATAAGAAAGAGACGCCAAATCGGCGCAAGGAAGATTGAAGAGGTACTATTATGTCGACTACACCAACTTATACGCTCGACTTCGACGAGATCGATTTGAAAGACGTCGCCCGCGTGGGCGGCAAGAACGCCTCGCTCGGGCAACTTTTCAACGCGTTGAAGCCGATGGGCGTCGGCGCGCTCGACGGCTTCGCCACCACGGCCGACGCTTATCATCGGCTGCTCATCGAACGCAACCTCGAATTCCAGTTGCGCTCTTTGCTCTCCGACTTCGATCCAGAGGACGTTAACGAACTCGCCGCGCGTGGACACGCCGCGCGCGCGGCCGTACTGGAGACGCCGCTGCCCGACGACCTCCGCTCGGCGATCCTTACCGCTTACGACAGGCTCTGCGCCCGGCTGGGGCGCGAGCCGGAGTTGGCGGTCCGCTCGTCGGCCACAGACGAGGACCTGCCCGAGGCATCGTTCGCCGGGCAGCAGGAGACCTTCCTCAACGTCCGCGGGCGCGAAGGGCT
The DNA here is from genome assembly GCA_036565725.1 of Blastocatellia bacterium. Classification (GTDB taxonomy): domain Bacteria; phylum Acidobacteriota; class Blastocatellia; order RBC074; family RBC074; genus JAJVID01. Next base: position 6,223 of record DATCXQ010000249.1, on the reverse strand, counting down.
GCTGCGAGCGACTCAAGCCTGCTTCGCCTCGCTCTTTACCGACCGCGCCATCAGCTATCGCGCGCGCCACGGCTTCGACCACCTGCAGGTCGCGCTCTCGGTCGGCGTGCAGCCAATGGTCCGATCCGACAAGGCCGGCGCGGGCGTGATCTTCACGCTCGACACTGAATCGGGCTTCCGCGACGTGGTCGTCGTGACCGGTTCTTACGGGCTCGGCGAGTTTGTGGTGCAGGGCGTAGTCACTCCTGACGAGTGGATGGTCTTCAAGCCGGCGCTAGCGAAGGGATGCCGCGCGATCATCGGGCGGCGAACCGGCTCCAAGGAGGGGCGATTGATTTACGCTGACGGGAGCCGCGCCACGCGCAGCGAGCCGACGCCGGACGAAGAGCGCCGCCGCCCCTCGCTCAGCGACGACGAAGTCCTGAAGCTGGCGCGCTGGGCCTGCCTGGTCGAAGGGCATTACTCCGAACTAGCAGGTCATCCGCAACCGATGGACCTCGAATGGGCGAAGGACGGGCTGACTGGAGAACTGTTCATTTTGCAGGCCCGCCCGGAGACGGTTCATTCGTCAAAGCCGCGCACGGTAACCACCGAGGTCTATCGCCTGAAAGGCGAGGCGGGCGCGCCGCTCGTGACCGGGCAGGCGGTCGGTGAGAAGATCGGCGCCGGGCGCGTGCGCGTCGTGCGCGACGCGGAGGCGTTGAAGACGGTCGAGGCGGGCGACGTGCTGGTTACCGAAATGACCGATCCGGATTGGGAACCGGTGATGAAGCGCGTCGCGGCCCTCGTCACCGACCAGGGCGGGCGCACCGCGCACGCGGCCATCGTCTCCCGTGAGCTCGGGCTGCCTTGCGTCGTGGGCGCGGTAAATGCGACCGGCGTCCTGCGCGACGGCGATGAAGTGACGGTCTGCTGCGCCGAAGGATCGAAAGGCAATGTCTACGCCGGGCGCATCCCCTTCGAAGTCGAGCGGGTTGACGCCGCCGGCGTACCTCCAACGCGCACACGGGTGATGCTCAACATCGGCGATCCCAGCCGCGCTTTCTCTGTCGCCGCGATCCCCAATGCCGGCGTCGGCCTGGCCCGACTCGAATTTATTATCAACAATCACATCGGCATTCACCCGATGGCGCTTGCGCGTTATCCGAAACTGAAAGATCTGCAGGCGATCAAAGAGATCGCCGCGCGCGTCGGCGAAGAAGACCCGCGCGAGTTCTTCATCCGGCGTCTCAGCGAAGGCGTCGGACGCATCGCCGCCGCCTTCTACCCGAAGCCCGTCATCGTACGAACCAGCGATTTCAAAACCAACGAGTACGCCCGGCTCCTTGGAGGGCGCGAGTTCGAGCCAGAAGAGGAGAACCCGATGCTGGGTTTCCGAGGCGCGTCACGCTACTACGACCCGCGCTACGCCGAGGGCTTCGACATGGAATGCGCGGCGCTCGCGCGAGTGCGGCGTGAGATGGGGCTGGCGAACGTCAAAGTGATGATCCCATTCTGCCGCACGGTTGAAGAAGGCAAACGCGTGATCGAAGCGATGGCGGCCAACGGCCTGAAGCAGGACGAGGACGGTCTCGAAGTCTATGCGATGTGCGAGCTGCCGTCGAACGTCGTGTCGGCGGACGAGTTCCTGAAGGTCTTCGACGGATATTCCATCGGCTCGAACGATCTGACGCAGCTCGTGCTCGGACTCGACAGGGATTCGGGAACGGTCGCGCATTTGTTCGATGAACGTAACGCGGCGGTGCGACTGATGATCGCGCGCGCGATCGAAGCCGCTCACGGCGCCGGCAAACCGATCGGCATATGCGGCCAGGCGCCGTCCGATTACCCGGACTTCGCCGCCTGGCTGGTCAGGGAGGGGATCAACTCGATCTCGCTCAACCCGGACACGGCCATCAAGACCGCCTTCGTCATCGCCAAAGAAGAGGCGGCGCAAGCTCAGGCGGCCGCGGCCTGATTCTTGGAGTGAAAACAATGGAACGAAACACTGCGACAAACACATTTCGACTCGGCTCGATTTTCGGCATCACGATCGCGGTTCACTTCACGTGGTTCGTGATCTTCGCGTTGATCACCTTCTCGATGGCCGGGACGTTCGCCGCGAGCTTTCCGGGGCTGCCTCAGGCCGCTCATTTATTGATAGGGCTCGTCGCTAGCCTTCTGTTTTTCGGCTCGGTGCTCTTCCACGAGATGGCGCACTCTCTGATGGCCATTCGCAGCGGGAAGCCCGTCCGCTCTATCACGCTCTTCATCTTCGGCGGCGTGTCGGAGATCGGGAAAGAGGCGGATCGTCCCGGCGAGGAGATCAGGATCGCGTTGATCGGGCCGGTTTCTAGCTACTTTCTAGCCGTGGTCTTCGGCGGCGTCTGGCTGCTGAGCCGTGGTCGCGCGCCGGTCATCGGCGAGGTGAGCCAATGGCTGGCGACCGTCAACTTGATTCTCGGCACGTTCAACCTGTTGCCCGGCATTCCTCTGGACGGAGGGCGCGTGCTGCGCGGGATCGCGTGGAGCGTGACGGGAGATAAAGACCGGGCGACGCGATTGGCCGTCGGCGCGGGCCGCACAATCGGCTACCTGATGATTCTGGGCGGCGTCTTCATGGCTTTTCAGTTGAACCAGTTGTTCAACGGCGTATGGCTGGGCTTTCTCGGCTGGTTCCTGGTACACGCCGCCGAGATGGAATGGCAGCGGACAGCGATCGGGCTAGCGGTAGCCGGCGTCAAAGCTTACGAGGTTATGAGCCGTTATAGCCCTTCTGTCCCAGGGGATACGAACCTCGCCGAGTTCGTTGAGCATTACCTCCTCCATAGCGGGCGGCGGTGTTACGTGGTCGGCCCGATCGATGCGCCGCGCGGGATCATCACGCTAAATGATGTGCTCGCCGTCCCGCGCGATGAATGGGGCCAGACATCGGTGCAGGCGGCGATGCGGAGGGTCGATCAACTCCATTCAGTCTCGCCCGACACGGAACTCGAAGACGCGTTGCGGATGATGGACGAGAAGAATGTCGCGCAAGTTCCGGTGATGCTCGACGGGCGGCTGATGGGCATGATCGGTCGCGATCACCTGATCCGCCTTATCCTCAATCGTATGGCGCTGACGAAATCGTGATGGAGCGAGAAATACAGACGGGAGGAAGAGCAATGAAAATCCTGATAGCAGTAGACGGTTCGGAATCGAGCGACGTCGCCGTAGAGGACGTGTCGAAGCGGCCGTGGCCTGCAGACAGCGCGGTGCGAATTATTTCCGTGGCTGAGACATTACCTCTGGAGGTACTGTCGTTGCCGCCGCGCTACCGCGAAGAGATTGAGAGAGCGGCGCGGCATCGGGCCGAGACAACCGTCGAGCGCGTGATGGCCAGGATTCGCGACAGCGACGCCCGGATTTTTCCGATCAGCTCGACTGTCGTGATGGATTCGCCCAAAGACGCCATCGTCGAAGAGGCCGAGCGTTGGGGCGCGGATTTGATCGTCGTCGGCTCGCACGGTTACAGGGGGACAGAGCGCGCGCTGTTGGGATCAGTCTCGCAGGCGGTCGCCACGCAGGCCAAGTGTTCCGTTGAAATCGCGCGTCGCCGCCACGTAGACTACGATGAAGAATGCTGACGCGCTCGCTCAGATTACCGAGGCACACCCATTGCTAAGAGATCGGTGAAGGAGGGACTCAACATGGCTCTCAACAGAGAAAACCGTCAAAGCGCAGTGGCGCTAATCGCCGCTGCAGCTATTTTTCTTTTGGCTCCGATCACGTCAGCGCAGCGCAAACAGGGGGAGATCGTCGTCACAGGAGACGAAGTCACGATCCTGGTAACTGCTCATCCTCATAATGACCGCGCTCGCGAAATCGCCGCAAAACTCCTGCCCGATGACTTCGTGGTTCTGGAGGAGAAGCGGAAGCAGCGCGTCATTTCAGTCAAAAACGCTTCTGAATCGTCGCCCATCGTCGCGGTGTTGATACAGGACAATCTCGTGTCCCACGTCAACAACGAGATCGAAGGCGTCAAGAACTTCATACGCCAATTGCCCGAAGGCTCGCGTGTTATGACGAGCTACGTCACGGCCGGAAGCTTACGTGTCGCCCAGGATTTCACCACGGATCGCGAATGCGCTTCCGACTCGCTTCGAGTGGTTGCCGGCAGCGGCTCCGCCGCTCCTTTCAACCCGTATGTCGAAGTCATCGAGGCGCTGCGCCGCTTCGACTCGCAGCCGCAGGGGCGGCGCATCATCCTTCTCGTTTCCGACGGGCTTGATGTTTCGCGCGGGCTTCGCGGAGGTGGTCCGTTGTTCTCGTTGGATCTGGAGAGGGCGATTAGCGAGGCCCAGCACCACGGCGTCGCGGTCTTCTCTTTTTACGCGCCGGCGGCGGGCTTAACCAGTTGGAACAGGCTGGCGGTCAGCTACGGGCAAGGCTCACTCAATCGCCTGGCGGATGAGACGGGCGGGGTGGCGTTCTTCTCGGGGACCAGCTTCGTGAGCTTCGATCCGTACTTCAAAGAGTTGAACAAGCTGCTCGGCCTCCAATGGTTAATCTCATATCGTAGTTCAAACACCGGCGAGGGGTTTCGGCGCATCGAAGTGACGACCGATTACGACCTGCGCTTGCGTCATCCGGCGGGCTATCGTCCGCGCGGTGACGACTGAAGGCCGCTCCCCATACTTCCGCGCCCACAGCCTGAAAAGTCCGGAGCGAAACATCCTGGGCTTCTATGGCATTGGCCCGATAAGAGAGAGCCTGATCGGAATGGTCGAAGCCGGCGAGGCCAGACGGAAGAAATGGCTTGATAAGATGCGCTCGCTCGGGCGCAAAGGCGGGGAGGAAGAGAACATTGACATTTACACGGCGCGTTGCGCGATCCTCTCCGCTGAGACCTCGTGCATCGCGCCCCGCCCCTGCTCGAAAGCGGTGATGTTGGCGAGCGTCGTCTCCGCGATGTTCTTCAACGCCTCTTCGGTGAAGAAGCCCTGATGGCCGGTGATGACGACATTGGGAAAGGTGAGCAGGCGCGCGAACACGTCATCACGGATGACCTTATCCGACAGGTCTTCAAAGAACAGATCGGCCTCTTCCTCATAAACATCCAGGGCGAGATAGCCTATCCGGCCCGACTTCAAAGCCTCAATCACCGCCTGCGTGTCAATCAATGCGCCGCGGCCCGTGTTGATCAACATTGCGCCGGATTTCATCTGGCCGAGCGCCTGGTCGTCAATCAGATGATGCGTCTCGGGAGTCAGCGGACAGTGCAGCGTGACAATGTCTGAAGCGGTGAAGAGGCTCTGGAGCGAGACATATCGCACACCCAGCCGCTCGCAGTCCGGATTCGGGAAAGGGTCATACGCCAGCAGTTGGCAGCCGAAGCCATTCATGATCCTCGCCACGACAGCGCCGATCTTGCCCGTGCCGATGACGCCCACGGTCCGGCCATGCAGGTCGAAACCCAGCAACCCGTCGAGGGAGAAATTGCCTTCGCGCACGCGGGCGTAGGCGCGGTGTATCTTGCGGTTGAGCGTCAGGATCAATCCCACAGCATGCTCGGCCACCGCATACGGCGAATAAGCCGGGACGCGGACCACGGTCAGCCCCAAATCACGGGCGGCGATCAGGTCTACATTGTTGAACCCGGCGGAGCGTAGCGCGATCAGACGAGTTCCTTTCCCGGCCAGCTTATTGAGCACAGCCGCGCCCAACTGGTCGTTAACGAAGACACAGACCGCCGGAAATTGTGCAGCCAGCGCGGTCGTCTCCTCGGTCAGGCGCGGCTCGAAAAAGACCAGTTCGTGCCCGCAGGTCGCGTTGGCGGCTTCCAGATACATCCGGTCATAATTTTTGGTACTGAAGACTGCTACTCTCATAAAGAGTTGTGAAGCAAAACCGGCGCCGAATACTACGAAATCCGCGGTCCGTGCGAAATATTCCCCACGATGCCCACAGAAGTGGGTGAAAATCGGCGCCTCCTACCGCTCCGAAGACGCGTCAAGCATTTCACCCGAATCATTTGCTCCAGGATAAGTGGACACTATGGGATGGCACGGTGGTTGCCCATCTCTTGTGACGCTCCGTGATGCAGGCGTCAAGAAGCTATGGAGAAGAAGTTATTCATCGATTATCTGCTACGACCCCATTGGCCCATGCTCGCCATAGCCTTTGTGGCGATCACCTTCGAAGGCCTCGCCGATCTGCTCGAACCGTGGCCGATCAAGATCGTCCTCGATTACGTCATCGGCTC
>DATCXQ010000242.1:0-13835 GCA_036565725.1 Blastocatellia bacterium | reverse complement strand
AGAAATAGGAAGAATGCTGGGATTTGCCAGCCGATGATAAGGGCTCGGAGACCCAATATTTGTGTTGTAATCGCTCACGGGGTTTCAAAGTAACGACAAATTATGTTTAGGAGGTGGGTTTCAACGCGCGCAGGCAGACTGCGGGTGGTAAGCAGTGAAGCAAAAGTTTTGCGGCATTATATCGTAGGGGCAGACCTGTATATCTGCCCCGGCGTCACGTCACACGCCGAATCCGGGGCAACACACAGGTCTGCCCCTACGTTGGATAATGCCGGGTTATTTTTGCTTGAGCGCTTAAAATGGCGTCTACCGCCCCCTCCTCAATACCCACGCCCTGGCGAGAGATTACCCTTTAAGGGCTTTCCCTCGCTTCGAGCGTGGCGGACTTTGATCACGGTTTTGATCTAAAACCGGAGTTCTGCTCTTGCGGCATCGAGGTGTGGAATACCCAAGGTGATCGCCACATCCCTTAAGAAATCGTCGCCGACTCCTATGGCAACGACAAGGGCGAGTATCGAGTCATCCAATTCCTTCTGGCCCTTGAAGTGCAGGTTTGCGCAATTGAGGACCTTGATCGCATCCTTAATCTCGGCGATCGACAGTCTGAGCAGTTCGTCCGCTATACTCTGGGAAGTCGAGTTTCGGGCGCGAATCGCCAGATCGCGCGCGGACCGAATGTTTTCGAGCGCATTGATCACCCGCAGGAACGACGCGACGGCCTCGACCTCGGTGGCCTGCAGCTTGATGTTGCCTACAAATCCACCGGCTGGTGAATTGTTAAACGAATCGCTGTTGTAAAACTCCACCGCGCCCTCGAGCGTGCCGATCGAGTTGTCATGGAAGAAGGGAGGGGTATCCGCCGCTTCGATCAGAACCGGGACGTTGAACGTGCCGTCCCCGCGACCACCTCGGCCATCACCGTTGAGGAGAGTCCCAAAGCCTCCGTCACGCGGGATCAACTGAGCTGGCGACACCAGTGTTTGCGGACGGGAGGGTTGATTCTCGACGCCGGTATTGAAGTTCAAATTGCTCGTTGCGGTCGGCGGCACTCCGAAGAATTGGACCTCGACACCGTCGCCCGCCCCGCCGCCGTTGTGGCAGAAGAAGCATTTTCCAGCCCCGTTGTTCGATCCGACGATGCCGAGAATCGGAAAATTGCCGACGGTGGTGAAGATCACCTGACCTCTGGCCGCTCTTTCATCCTTCAGCCTTAAAGCGCCTGTTCCGGTCAGAACCAGATCCGAGCGCCGTCCGGTGGACTTCTGAAAGGCTTCAAGCTCATCCAGCTCGGCGATGGTCGGCAGACGGAAATCTCCGGCTATTCCTCCGCCTGCCGGCACTCGGGCCAGCGTCCTCGGATAATGCTGAGTGATCGCCCCGATGATGAACTCCCGGAGCGTTCCCGTACCCGGAGCGCCATCTCCACTCCATCCGGTCCTTTCATTTGGAGGGACAGCCGTCACGTCGACGCCGAAACTGAGAACGAGATCGCTGCGTGGTCGGAGCGTAGTCGGCAACATCGACAGAGTGTGCGGGACTCCGCGCATCACGAATTTGGTCGCCAGGGCGTCAAACCCGTCCAGGTTCTCCAGGATCAAGCCGAACTTCCGCATCAAGGTAGGGTTCTCGAAATTCTGCGCCAGCGCGGGCTGGGTCTCGGCCACAAACAGCGGGTCGTTTTGCGGCAGGGTCGAGATGAACTCGGCATTGATCGTCAGGTTTTCATCCTCACGATGGCAGGTGCCGCAAGTCCTCCCGTTGCCGTTGAAGGTGTTATTGAAGAAGCTGGTTCTTCCTCTGGTGATCAGGTTATTAACGCCTTGTTGCGGGCCGATCTGCGCTGCGGCCGTCGGCGCCACGGTTTCCAGCAAGCGCGCGAAGAGGCTCTGCTTACCAGACTCAGACTCCGGCTTCGGATGATCGCTGAGCTGCGCGATATTCCCCCGCTGCTTGGCGCGATACAGCCTGTTGAACAGCGTTGTTGTCCCGACCAGCATACGGTTCTCTATCGGACTCATCCCGGCCTTTGTGACGACGATCAGGTCGAGTTCGAAGTTTGTGAAGGCGCTGGCGCCCAACTCGGCTTTGAGCTTCGCTACCTTCCCCTCATGCCGCAAACTGCCTATGAGCCGCATGTTTTCGCCGGCCTCAGGCAAAACGCTGCCGACGCCGTTGTCGACCAGCCAGACATCCCAGCCGGCCTCTTTCGAAAGTCCGTTGACTTCGACAGTTACGACTCCGTCAATCAGATTCAGCTTGGCTATACCGCTGGCATAGCGCTGCTCAGTGGATAGCCCTTTGAACCAGCCTAACGGGAGCACCCAGTTACGGTCTCCGCCAGCCTTCGCGTACTCGGCCTCCCATTCCGTGTACCTGGCTTCCAGATTCTCAACCGTACCGTAGCCGGCGCCGGAAATCTCAGTGGTCGAAGCCGAGGACACCTCGTAACTTGACAGATATGCAAATAACGCACAGCCCATCAAAGCGGCTATTGTTATTAGCTTCACGAGTCTTGCTTTCATGTTGTTCCTCCTGGGTCAGATTTGGAGACTACTGTTAAACACAACCGGCGCCACAAATGTCGAAAGATCATGACTACAGGGACGGTTGCGCATTAGGGTAATGGATGTCGTTTTATTGAAAATACAGTTGACAGGCCTTACGTCTGTTTCAAAAGCTTGTCGCCTTCAGAATAGGGGTACCCTCTTGGCGGCGCACGAGCCGCCAAGCTACTCGGGTTAGCGAGTAACTATGGATCGCCGTTTAATTAGAAGACTGTGCAAATTAAAGCTGGATGCAATCAATTGCTTGATACGGCGGCAGCCTTTGGAGCGCAATTGCCTGGGGCAGCTTTGGAAGTCATCTCGGGCGCGACAGATTTCCAGGACGAAGGACCCAAATGGGCTCCCTCTCCGATCATTGCCGCAGAATCGAAGTTGACTACCGAAGCGGTTCCGGGCAACCGCACTCACGATTTGTGCGCAGACTTCGATTAAACGAAGCAGCCTGCGCTAAATCAAAACACACAAGATTGGGGCATACGGCGGCGCACCGCCGGGAGTGGTAGCTACCGGCGCTGCGCCAATATTGCTTGTTTTGATTTAGCGTGGAACATTTGCCGACTTACCGGCCTTCAATCCGATGATGAGTGTGTTTCCAAGATAAAAACGATCCACCGCGCTCTCAGGACGGAAACCAAGGTCGCGTTGTTGAAGGCTCTGAACATGGCGTTCGGATAAATTTCTCTTTCGGATATATTCGAGTGGTTCAGGCTCAACCGCTACAGAGTCTGAACACTCAGCTTGGCAACACTGTTGATGGTTCTCTTGGCGCTTGCGACAGACCTCTGCGTGTCTTAAGTACGTCTTATGAGTCTATCTCACTGCGTTACTTCCAGGGCGCCGTTCTCTACCGCGCAAGGAACAAAAGGCGCCCCATAAAGATAAACAGTTCCTACTTTGACACTATTACCCGTTAGTAAAGATAACGGAAAAGCCTCCGCGCCATTACTCGCAAGCGAACCAGGGGGGGGAATTAATACCTCTCAGTTAACTCTTCGGAGGCTACTTTCAGCCAGCGTAATCGAGTGAGCAAATATCACGGTTCTCTGCGGCGAGCAAATCAATAATTCTTATCAGGGGGCGCAGCGTGTTCAGTCTGTTACATTTGCGTGGTTGCGTGAACATACTTTTTGAGGCGGGAGCAATCTTTGGCCTAAGAAGGTTGGTTTACATGCGCCGAAGGTTCTTTGGAAAAAACCGAGAAAAACTTATCGATTATACATTCGCCCAACAATGCCTGTAGCGCCCGTTACTGATTGAGTTTCAGAATAGACTCGAAGCCCAGCATTGTTTTGACACAATTGCCCTGCGGCGCGCCTGCGGCGTTCTCTGCGGTTGGACTCTCAGTACTAATGTTACGTGGTCTGATTCAGCGCAATCCTGGGGGGCAAGTGGCGTTCGTCGCCCGGGCTTTCGCCGCCGAACATGATTTCGGTCCGTGGCGTGTCGGCCCCGGCCTCTTCGACGCCGATCCCATTCTCCGGCGGATTTCGCTCCTCCTCTTGCGCTCCGAGGTCGCTGAAGGTTTCCAGCCATGTCGCGCGCGACCGATCTCATCTGCCAAATTCGTCGAAGAATTCGGCCCGCCGGCCCCGTTCGACCTCCCAGACCTGGCCTCACTCGCGGCAGGCTTCGTTCGCGCGCGCCTCAGTGGTTTTCGTAGACTCCGGTAATGTCCGTCACCCGGATGCAAAAGACTATGGTCTCCGGCGCCGCATTTTTCGTCTGCGATTCGACCTCCGTCGTGTGCGGCCAACGTTCGAACATGTCAGCCAGGACGCGCCCGCGCTCTCTCGCGTCCTCTATCTCTTCATAGAGGCCGAAGGCGAGCACGCTACGCCAGTGGGCGTCGTCTTTGACCTCGTCCACTTGCAAACATGCGTTCGGATTGTCGCGTAGAACATCGATCTTGTGGCCTGGCGGCGATTGCATGTAGACGCAACCGTTATCGAACAGATAATGAATCGGCACGATGTAAGGTTTGCCATGATCGCTGCAACCGAGCCTTCCCGTCCATTCACCGCTTAACAGCGCCCTGGATTCCCGTTCGCCCAATGGATTTATCATCTCTCACCTCCTTAGGACTAATAGGACTAATAGGACCTATGGAACTTATAGGACGAATCCTATGAGTCCAATAAGTCCTGTAAGTCCTATTGATGCCATTTTTAACACGCAATGAGTATGCCGCTTCGGATGGGCACGTGGCTTGCTCAATCGCTGTTATGAGATTCAAAGACAGAAGGGAAGCGGGAAGGCGCCTGGCCGCCCGCTTGGCCGATTACGCCAACCGTCCGGATGTGATTGTTCTGGCGTTGACGTGTGGCGGCGTGCCGGTGGCCTATGAAATTGCCGATGCGATAGGCGCGCCTCTGGACGTGTTTTTCGTGCGCAGGCTGGCGGCGCCTGGAAGCGAGGATCTGGCGATGGGCGCAATCGCGACCGGCGGCGTGAGCGTGATGAATGAGAATGTCGTCCGATATCTGGATATTTCTAACGAGACCGTCGATGAGGTGACTCATCGAGAGCGGCGTGAATTGGAGCGGAGCGAGCGGCTGTATCGGGGCGGACTTCCCGCGCTTGACCTCTTTGGCCGCACGATCATTCTGGTTGATGACGGGTTTGCGGCCGGTTCGACGATGCGCGCCGCCTGCGTCGCCATGCGCGCTCACCGGCCCGCGCAGGTCATCGTGGCGGCGCCGATTGCAGGGCGCGCGACTTGTGAATTATGTAATGAAGTAATCGATGGGATCGTTTGCGCGCATAAAACGGCGCCGGACCCTTACCACGTCGTAACCATATGGTACGATGATCTCTTTCAAACGACGGATGATGAAGCGCGCGAGTTATTCGAACAAAGTAAGAGGCGGGGAATCGACTCGTGAACGAACCGGCGTCCTCCATCAGCATCTTTGCAGAACAGGCGTTCTGGCGCGCGGCCGGCGCCAGACTGATCAGGGGGAACAGCGCGCGCATACTTAAAGACGCCACCGAAAATTATCCGGCCTGGCTTGAAGCGATCGAATCGGCCCGACACACAATTAATTTTGAATGCTACATCATTCACGAAGACAAGCAGGGGCTGGTCTTCGCCGACGCGCTCGCCGAGAAGGCCCGCGACGGCGTGCGGGTCAGGTTGATTTATGATTGGATGGGCGCTTTCAACTCGACGTCCAACAAGTTCTGGAAGCGGTTGCGCCGAGCCGGTATCGAAGCGCGCTGTTTCAACCCGCCGCGTTTCGACAGTCCCTTCGCATGGCTCGGCCGCGATCACCGCAAGATGCTCTCTATTGACGGTCGCGTCGGGTTCGTCTCCGGCCTGTGCGTGGGATTAATGTGGGTCGGCGACTCCCGCGCCGGCGTAGAGCCGTGGCGGGACACCGGGATCGAAATAAAAGGCCCCGCCTTGGCCGAACTCGAACGCGCATTCGCTCAGATGTGGGCGGCCTGCGGTCCTCCCGTCCCGGCCGAAGAATTTCTCGATTCCAACTCTTCTATGCGGCCTCTTCCAGAGAGTGGAGACGTGGCGCTTCGCATAGTGGCCAGCATGCCGAATTCGGCCGGACTATATCGGCTGGATCAGATGATCGCGGCCGCTGCGCGCGAAACGCTCTGGCTGACCGACGCCTATTTCGCCGGGACTACCCCGTACATCCAGGCGCTCAACGCGGCGGCCAGGGACGGCGTGGACGTGCGACTGTTGGTTCCGCAGGCCACAGACATTCCGGTGGTGCGCGCCCTGTCGCGCACCGGCTACCGGCCGCTGCTCGAATCCGGCGTCAGGGTTTACGAATGGAACGGCCCGATGATTCATGCGAAGACGGCGGTCGCCGACGGGCAATGGGCCAGGGTCGGCTCGACCAACCTCAACCCGGTCAGCTGGGTGAATAATTGGGAACTCGACGTGGTCATCGAAGACGCCCGGATCGGGGAGGAGATGGAACAGATGTTCCTCGATGATTTGGAGAACGCTACCGAGATAGTCCTGACGGTGGAACGCAGGCTTGCCCCGGCGTCGAGGCCGGAGCGCCGCCCCGGCCCATATCGGCTGCGGGAGCGGATCGGCGGCGGAAGTTCGAGTCGCGCCGCCGCGGGGGCGATACAGATCGGTCGGACGGTCGGCGCCGCCATCACCAACCGCCGCCCGCTCGGGCCTGCCGAAGCGCGCATTATGGGCGTTTCGGGGCTGCTGCTCCTGGCCGCGTCGGTTATCGCGGTCTTGTGGCCGAGGGTCGTCTCCTGGCCGCTGGCCGTAATCGGAGTCTGGGTGGCCGTCTCGGCTTTCATCCGAGCTTTTCATCTGCGCCGCGAAGGCGAGAGGGAAGAGCAGAGGTTTAAATCAATTCAAGATGAGAAAGGGCGATAAATTTCGAATTGTCACTTACAACGTGCACAAGTGCGTCGGAGTCGATCGGCGGCTGAACCCCGCGAGAATCGTGAGCGTGCTGAAAGAGATTAACGCCGACATCATTGCGCTGCAGGAAGTCCACTGCGTTCAGGGGCGCGGCAGCCAATCCGACCAGGCTCATTTCATCGCGCACGAACTGGGTTTCAACTACTGCATGGGACATAACCGTAAATTGAAGGAGGGAATTTACGGCAACCTCGTGCTCAGCCGTTTCCCGCTGCTCGAGTCGGAGAACCACGACATCAGCGTGACCGGGCGCGAAAAGCGGGGCTGTTTGCGCGTCGACGTCGGCATGGGAAAAGAGAACAGGCTGCATATTTATAACGTGCACCTCGGAACGTCCTTCATCGAACGGCGTCATCAGGCTCGTAAATTGATCAGCGAGTCCATCCTCAGCAACTCAAAACGGCCGGGGCCGCGCGTCATGCTCGGCGATTTCAACGAATGGACTCGCGGCCTGGCGACTCGGCTGCTGAACGAGCATTTTCAGAGCGGGGACATTAGACTGCACCTGAAGCGCTCGCGCAGCTATCCCGGCATGTTGCCCATCATGCACCTCGATCACATCTACTTCTCGGACGAAGCGCTCGAACTGGAATACGCCGAACTGTATCGCAGCCGCACGGCGCTGCTCGCTTCCGATCACCTGCCCATCTTCGCCGATTTCCGACTGCGGTGATTACCTTAAACCGGAACAGAATAGGTCGGTGCAAGTGGCGGAGAAATTCCGCCGGCTTCGGTCTAAATCAGAACAACCGACATTGGCCCATCCAATGAACTTAAAATCATCGAAGGAGAGCGTTTAGAGTACCGACTTTAGTCGGCAGGCCTTGGAATCCAAGCCCTGCCGACTAAAGTCGGTACTCTAAACGCCTTCCCCTGGGGTTTGTAGTCAAACTGAATGGGTCAGTGTCGGTTGTTCTGCTAGACCTGGCGCCTATATTGCTCCGGTCTTTGGAAGGTCCCCCCGAAACCATACCAATTGCGGGCGCTGCAATTAGGTCCGCTAATTTCGAGGCTCTCGCAATAAGCGACTACAGGAAGCGACAACAATCTGGCGCCTTGTCGGACATTCTTGTGAGGAGACTTCATATCGCCCTGGGTCGCCAAGAAATGATGAGAAGGCGACGAGCTACCGTAGGTTGTCTAACCTGCGGAGCGGTGGTTATTGAAGTGTTCAGGTGTCATCAAGCGGCCTGGTTATGAAGACCTCCGCAGGTTAGACAACCTACGGTACATTTTTATCAGGAGCAATCATATTTCATATGGCATATGACATATGAAATATGGCGTAAGCCATATGATCAGAATTATGCTGGCCGATGATTATGAGGTTGTCCGGCAGGGGCTACGCCGAATTTTGGAATCGCGCGAGGGCTGGGAAATCTGCGGAGAGGCGTCTGACGGCCGCGCCGCCGTAGAGTTGGCGACAAAATTAAAGCCCGATGTCGTGATGATGGACCTTTCTATGCGCGAACTGAACGGATTGGAGGCGACGCGGCGGATTCGACGGGCGCTCCCCTGCACAGAGGCGCTCATCTTTACGGCGTGCGAGTCTTTGGAATTGATCCGCGAGGCCCTCGCCGCAGGCGCGCGCGGATACATCCTGAAATCCGAATCCGGGCCGCGAATTATCGAAGCCGTCGAAGCGCTCGCCGGGCGCCAGCCCTATTTCACGACGCTGGTCTCCGAAGCGCTCCTCCGCGCTTTTCTTGCAAAGGGATCGATGAATGAAGGCTCGGCATTCAGCCCGCTCACTAGGCGCGAACGCGCCGTCATCCAGTTGTTGGCTGAAGGTAAAGGAAATAAAGCGGTCGCCTCAGAGCTGGGAATCAGCCACAAGACTGTGGAGTCTCACAGGGGCGCAATCAGACGCAAACTCAGGCTTCATTCGATCGCCGACATCGTCCACTACGCGATTCGCAACAAGTTGGTCGAGCCATAGCCATGCAAGCCCAACATCAAATAGCCAGGTCGGCGGCCGGCCCGGGAGTCTGCGGCTAGGGAGATTCCCTATCTCAAAATGCATTTTTCGCCTGATTTACTGCCTTTTCCGCAAATCCTATTCTTCCACAATAACTGAGCATGAGCAGAATGGGGAAATTTGCGCGATTGAATCCTGGACACAAGGAGAAAGATCAACAGCGTAAGTTCCGCGCCGCTTAATGTTGATCCGAGATGATAAGTCGGTCGCCAATTGCGGATTGTGTCACATTGTCTGTGGAGCTTGAAAAAATGGAAGAGATATTCACTCGGTTGTGGAACGATCTGATCGGCCGGATAGGTGGACCGATGTCGTTTAGACTTCTGCTTCAGCCGACGATGGCGATGATCTTCGCGATTCGTGACGGTTTGAAAGACGCGCGGGAAGGCCGCCCCGCATACTTCTATTCGCTCTTCACAGATCCGGAGAATCGGCGAAGCAGGTTGCGCGAAGGCTTCAAAGCGGTCTCCAGAGTCTTCACCTTCGCCATCGTTATGGACCTGATCTATCAGGCGATTGTTCTTCGTTGGTTCTATCCGTTGCAGGCGCTGATTGTCGCCATTGTCCTGGCGCTTCTACCTTACATTTTGCTTCGCGGCCCGGTGAACCGGATCGCGCGTTTTCTGAGACGTCCGCCACAAGCGACGGGACGGCGATTGGGAAGGGCGTAATGGCGGCTTGTGGCGGACTCCGCGGGAAAGGAGGGCTGCCAGGATGGCGGTCTGGACTGACGTAGGCGCCGCGGCCCTCCCTTCCTCGTCGGAGCTTTCGCTTGATCGCACGCTCCTGGCCCACGACCGGGCGCTGATGGCCTTGGTCAGGACGGCGACCCCGCTGATCGGCTTCGAGCGCCGTCTACAAGTTCTTTCAATATCTGCGAGAGCAACAGGGGCTTGAGCCGGATGGTCGCGTTTTAGGCCCGCGCAGGTTCGCAATGCTGCTGATTTCCATCGGGCTGGGGCCGCTGCTGCTGGCCACGATACGGCAATTGCGGCTCAGGAAAAAACTGAAGCGCATATATCACGAAGCCGTCTTCTCGCTGGCGACGATAATGGCCGCTTTTATCTCACTCCGCGGAATCCCGGCGTTGATCGCGGTCATGCTTCGGCAATAACACTTCTACTCCCCGCCAGCATTTATGCCATATGCCATGTGAAATGTGGCCCATGGCATATGAAACGTGGAGATAGGAGAATCTATGTTTACCGGCAGACGTCCCCTTCGCGCATTCTTCTCAATCGCCTTTGCCGTCCTGTTACTGTCCTCAACCATTGCGGCTCAGGACAAGCCCGCTGCGTGTACGGTAGGGGCGGCCCTGTGTGTTCGCCCCGGATTTGGCGCACAGGCAACCACCGGGGCAGACACGCAGGTCTGCCCCTACGCTGATTTGCAAACCGCTCTAAATCCCTTGTCGCGACCGACGCCCGAGAAAACAAGCGTTGCGCAAGATCGCCTCTTTGATTTCACGCTGCCGCGGATGAAGCCCGTTGGACTGATGCCGCCGTCTAATCGCGGCGAAAGTTCAATGTCGCAGGCCGGCGCCGGATCGGCTTCGGGACCCATCCGCATCACGCTGGATGATGCGCTGGCGCGCGCGGTCGCGACCAATGCGCTCGTTGCCGCCTCGGCCGGCGTCAGCGCGGCTCACTGGCGCCATAAGGCCGTGCAGTCGGACTATTTCCCGAAGGTCGGCGCATACCTCGTCAATCTCCACTTCAACAAATTCATGGGAGATACATTTCAATTGTTCCGCCGCGGAATCATCTTTCCGACTGTGTCTAGAGCCGTTCCGCTCCTTGACAAGGATATGACCTACGTCGGCCCGACAGTGACGCAACCTCTAACTCCGCTTTTCAAAGTTCATGAGGCTGTCCGAATCGCGAAGGCCGATGAACGGATCGCGCAGGCCAAGGCCAATGCGGCTTCGGTCCAACTCACTGCCGATGTCGAGCGGGCTTACCTTGACCTGTTGATAGCGCAGAGGCGACAGGCCGAAGCCAGGGCGATTGTCGAGATAGCGGAACGTAAGTTGCAGATCGCGAGCGCGGCCGCCGCGCCTGTGGGCGGAGTGGTGGAGCGGGAGACCGAGTTGCTCGAAGCTAAAAAAGCGCTCCTCGCCGCAAGCGACAAGGTGACGGAGTTGACCAGCTCTCTCACCGGTCTGACGGGGCTTCCCGAAGACGCGCGATTGGAATTGATCCCGCCTCCTCCGGCGCCGATCGAAGCTGACTCTTCCCCACAACAGGCGCT
The DNA here is from genome assembly GCA_036565725.1 of Blastocatellia bacterium. Lineage (GTDB taxonomy): Bacteria > Acidobacteriota > Blastocatellia > RBC074 > RBC074 > JAJVID01. The sequence continues at coordinate 2,632 of DATCXQ010000242.1, read as the reverse complement.
GCTGCAAAAGCCGCGGCCCGTGATCGCCTACAGCCCCGAGATCGTCGAGGCGGAGGAAACGGTGGTCAAAGCGAAAGCGGCGCGTCGTTTGGCGAAGTTGGAGTACGTCCCCGACGCGGTCATTACGGGCGGCTACATGTTTCAAACAGGAATACCGGCTCTGCCTGATGATTTCTCCTGGATCGGGGTCGTCGCCACCTGGACTATCTTCGATTTCTTCAAGCGCGAGCGGACGATCAAGGAACGCGACGCGCAAGTCACCATGGCCAAAGCCAACCTGGAAATGGTTCGAGCCAAAGTGACGGCCGCCGCGCAAAAGACGGTCGCGGACCTGGATCGGACGCGACGGATTCTCGAATTGACGCGACGTGTGGCGTCAATGCAGCTTGCCATGACGCCGCGCGATCAAGAACCCGGCCCCGAGGCGAGGGCGGCGCTGGCGAAGGCCGAAGCGGAGATGTTCCAGGCCGAACTCGATTACCACATGGCTTATACCCAGATGAAGAGCGAGGAGGGAAAGTGGTAACAGTAGAGCGCCGCGCGACTGCCGTGCGGCGCGTCAGCGTCCAACCGCTTCCTTACGCGCAAGGAGATCGTGGACGGCGCGTGGAAGATGCCGGGCGTGGAACGGGTGAAGAAAGGCAAGCTCGATGCGCATCTACCCAAATACGGAATACCTGCGCAACGACATGGGCGTGACGATACAACAAAGCGGCTGGCTCTTAGAAGGTGGGCCACCCCACTGGTTGCAAAGGTCGCTCGGCCTGATCAAGCCGGGCTATCCGATGATCGTTCGACGAGCCAAGCTTGTCGTACTGGTCGGCTGGGTTCCGCTCGTTGTGTTAGCCGTCGCCCAAAGCATCATCCTGCGGAACCAGATGGCGAAGTCTTTTTTCTCCGACTTCGCCGTCTACGCCAGGTCGCTGGTCGCCGCGCCGCTGTTCATTCTTGCCGAGGCGGACTGTCTCCCGCGGCTGGACAGGGTCGCGCGCCATTTCCTAGTAGCCGGTCTAATCACGGAGCCGGACCGGGCGCGTTTCGACGACGCTGTCTCTTCCACTAAGCGACTTCTCGACTCCGGCTTGGCGGAGCTGATCGTGGCGATTCTTGCCTACGGACTGGTCGCGTTCTTGCTGATTGATGTTCCGCCCGACGAGTTACCATCCTGGTATTGGTTGAAGAGCGACTATCAGGTCTTCTCATTAGCCGGGTGGTGGAACGTGTTGGTAAGCGTACCGCTGTTCATTCTCCTGTTCTTCGGCTGGCTGTGGCGCGTGTTCCTTTGGGCGCGCTTCCTGTGGTTGATGACGCGTCTCGATCTGCGCCTGATCCCTGGCCATCCGGACCACGCCGGCGGGCTGATGTTTGTCGGCGATTCGCTGCGGGCATTCTGGCTGGTGAGTTTCGCGCTTGGAGCGATTGTGGCCGGACAGGTTGCGAACCGCATTATGTTCCATGGGGAGTCTCTGGCCACGTTCAAGCACATCGCCATCGGGCTGGTGGTTTTCGTCCTGATCCTTTTCGCGGGGCCGTTGACTCTGTTCATCGGTAAGTTGCGAGTGACGAAGCGGCGCGGCGATTTCGTATACGGAGCGCTGGCCAGCGAGGTCGGGCGTCAATTCGAACACGATTGCCTCAATCGCGAGAGAGGAGCAAATGAGGAGGCGCCGAATGAGCAGGACTTCTCTTTGCACTCTAACATCTACGGGATAGTAGCGAACGTTTATGGGATGAAAGACTTCCCGTTTGGATTAAGGAACCTGGGATTGTTGGTCGCGGTGGCGCTATTGCCGTTCGCGCCGGTCGCGCTAATGGTCATGCCGCTCAATGTGATCATAAAAGATTTTGCGAAGATGCTATCGCTTTAATGGGATTATGAATCATCGGTAAAAGATATGGATGATTTTGGTTGTTACTTTCTCGGTCCAAACATCGCCCTGTCGCTGTTCCAGAAGAAGCCTGGTTTAATGAAATCTATCACCCGAGGTTTTGCGAAATTCCATGTAGTGGCTTTGACGCTGTGCTCGCTGCTACTGGTATGTCTGCAGGCCCACGCGCAGACCGATCCGTTGCCATCGTGGAACGACGGACAGGCCAAGCAGGCGATCCTCGCATTCGTGCGAGCGACCACCGATCAGTCGAGCCCGAAGTTCGCGCCGCCCGAGGCGCGCGTCGCCACCTTCGATCAGGACGGTACCCTCTGGGTCGAGCACCCGATGTACACGCAGGTGGTCTACAGCCTCGAGCGGGTCAAAGCGCTCGCGGAGAAGAAGCCGGAGTTAAAGAACATCGAGCCGTTCAAGACCGTGCTGTCGGGTGACCGCGAGGCGATAGCGAAACTGACGATGCCGGACCTTGAGAAGATTCTCGCCGCCACGCTCACCGGCATGACGGTGGAACGGTTCAGCGCCGAGGTGAAGAACTGGCTGGCGACCGCCAGGCGCCCGCGCTGGAATCGCCCCTATACCGAACTGGTCTATCAACCGATGCTGGAGCTGCTGCGCTACCTGCGCGCCAACGGCTACAAGACCTACATCGTCACCGGAGGCGGCCAGGACTTCGTGCGCGTGTACGCCGAGCAGGTATACGGCATCCCGCCGGAACAGGTGGTCGGTACCGCGGGCGGGACTGA
>DATCXQ010000199.1:0-9374 GCA_036565725.1 Blastocatellia bacterium | reverse complement strand
CCGTCTTCGATCCAGCCGAGCATAAAGCCCTCGCCGTCCGGGCCCCGATGCGCCTGCAGATCATTCATCCTCTGCAAAGCCGGTAGATCGATGGGAACTCCGTCGAGACTGACGGCTCCTACAATGCCACACATATTATTTTTTACGCTCCGGCGCCGGCGCCTTCCCCGTCACCGACCAGTAGATGTCAATCACCTTCTTGGTGAGCAGCCTCTCGTCCAGGCATTGGACCGCCTCACGTCCTCTGATCCGCCCACCCCTTCTGAGCGCTCTTTCAAGCGCGGCGGCGATGGTTTCGGGTCGTTCGTCGACGCAGACCTCACAGCCTTCGACGCCTTGCAATCGCTGCCGCACGTCGCCGACCGAGACCGAGACGACCGGCAGATCGCAAGCCAACGCCTCCTTCACCACATTCGGCGATCCCTCCTGGCTGGACGTGAAGACGAAGACATCGCATGCGCTCATATAGACGGGGATCTCGGCGTGAGGCACGCCCCAGGCGACGATCAGCTTGGCGGGCAATCTCTCGTTGAGTATCTCCACCGCCCGCCTTGCGAGATCGAATCGCTTCCTTTCGTCCGCCGGGTTGCAGGCGAAGAGGATCAGCCGCTCGCCCTCCGGCGCCCCCAGCCTTCGTCGCGCCTCGGTTTGCGGCAGGCGTCTGAAAGAATCAAGATCGAGTCCGGACGGGATGACATGGATCGGCGTCGATGAAGGGACGTGGGCCCGCATGTGGTCAGCCACCACGATCACCGCGTCGGAGCGCGTCGCCACCAGCCGGCTCAATTGCCGCAGCAACTGGCCATAGAGCGCCGGCCGCCGGCCCGGGCGGTTCACACCTAAAATGTCATCTCCTCGAAGAGTCACCACCAGAGGCATGCGCTTCGGCAAGGCCAGTAGCCCGCTCTGACCAAACTGGGCATGTATTAGATCGTATCGCTCCCGCTTGATCTTACGCCGTAATCGTAGCCAGGCCTTCAGGTAATTGATCGGGTTCTTAGCGCCGCGAAAGGCGAAGACCTCTACGTCGATACCGGCGCGTCGAAGAAATTCCACTTGGCGCGCGATAAACGGGGCCCCATGCCCTGTGTTAATCCACTCGCTGGTGATCGTTAAGACGCGGAGAGCGCCGTTCATGCCGAACTTCTCTGTTGATGGGCATTGGTCGCCGAACCTGCGCTGCCAACCTGGCGCCTGTCATTGACGGGCGCCGACGCCGGCGTCGCGCGCAGAGATCGGGGCGGCGATGCTAACTTGGCGCCTACCGGACGGGGGCTTACAGCGAACAGTAAGCTGACGCTGGCCAGGGCATACGCCATCATGAGCCAGTCGAGTTTTGAGGCGACCCAATTACCGCTCATGTTTATCAGAATGACTGCGACTACCATCGCAAGCGGCAAAGCCCCCTGAGACCCACGACGCGCTCGCCATGCCGCCAACATGCAAAGAATAATGAAAATGTATAGAGGAACAGTCCCAAACAACCCCATCGAAGTCATGGCGTCCAGGAACATATTGTGGGTATCCATAGCTCCTTTATGACTTTCCGATCTCCTAAAAATATTAGGATTCTTGAAAATCTGCACGCGCTTTCCCAGTTCATACTTGTTATCGATGGGTCCCCATCCGAGGAGCGGTTTTTCCTTGAACATGTCCCAGGCCGCGGGAAATATCTTCTCTCTGCCCGCCATGTTACTCTCATATATTGTCCGCTCGTACCGTGACGCCACTGATGGCGTTTGCAAGACAGCCAACACCAATCCCCCAAGAACCGCCAGGACGATAATCAGGCTTTTGGCCTTCTCCCACGGAGTCTTTCCTCGAATCACGAAGGCCGCAAAACCGATCCCCAAAGCGAGCAGAGCGCCGCGTGATTGGGTATCGAAAATCGCGCCCGCCATGATTAAGGCCAGCGGTACCGATACGTACCTGGCCCAGGGCAAAGTTTTGTTACGACCGAAAGCGAGCCCCACCAGCGCGACCAGACCCAGGGATATGTTATTAGCCATATTGTTCGGGTTCTGCCCCAGGACTGCGCGCCGCGCTGCGGCGCCATATTCGTAATTATCCGTTGTGGCGACGCCCAACAATTGCATAGCCGAGATCACCGAACAGGAGATCACGAGCGTCACCAGAACCATCTTCTTGATCCGCTCGTATCGCATCAGGTTGTAGCCGCTCCACATCAGGAAGAATATCTGAACCATGAGCGTAAGCTGCTTTATCGCGTCGCCCTGGCTCCTCACAAAGCCGCAAAGAATGGCGAAATAGCAGAGGTATAACGCATAGAACCAGAGTTCCTTGGGGGGACGGCGATAGCATACTTTCGGTTGGAGCAAGGTGAACGCGAGATAGATAAACCCGATTAACGTCGGTATCTCCATCGGGATCGGCCTGTCAGGCCACTCGAAGAGGAGCGAGAAGATAAAAACATAGAATGCGCAGCGAATCAGCGGATGTACGGCGCGATGATTCTGGCGCTTCGCCCAATGGCCTTTAACCCGCCGGAAGCTTGCGACAGCGCCAGGAAGAGTGATTACTTTTGTAGCGACTCCCGCAGCCGGTCGCTCAATCTGTGGTGATGATGTCATTCGCTTATCTTGCGCGCATAACGAGCGCACAACGATTTGACCGTATGAATCACGTGTTCTATCTCTTCATCGCGCATGCCCGGGAACAGAGGGAGGCTGACAAGGCGGCGCCAGGTCTCGGTCGCCACCGGGCAATCTTCCGGCCGCCATCCGAACGATTCCTGATAATAGGGATGCAAATGTAACGGTCGCCAGTGCACGGAACTGGCCACGCCGGACCGCGCCAACTCCTCGATGAACTTGTTACGGTCGATCGTCAGTCGCGTCAATCGGAGCCGGATCGGGAACAGATGCCAGGAATGGATCCGATTACCATCCTCTGCGGGCAGGTCGATCTCTTCCACCTCGGAGAACGCGTCCCGGTAGGCGGCGGCTATCCGTTCGCGATTGCGTCGCATCTCCTCGGCGCGCGCCAATTGATGAATGCCGATGGCGGCGGCGATGTCGGTCATGTTGTACTTGAATCCGGGCGCGATGATCCTGTAATCCCAGCTTCCGCCCCCCGAGTATCTGTCCCACGCGTCGCGGGAAAGCCCGTGTAACGACATCAATTTCATCCGCTCCGCCAGGGAGGAGTCATTAGTGACTGCCATTCCGCCTTCGCCGGTAGTTATGGTTTTGTTCGCATAGAAAGAGAAGCAAGTTATGGCGGCAGTTCCCTCTCCGCATCGCCTCCAGGGGTCATCAGGTCCGCGCCTCCAGGCCGCCGGAATAGCATGCGCGGCGTCCTCCACCACCCACAGCCCGTGTTCCGAGGCGAACCTGTTCACATCATCCATGTCCATCATCAAGCCGCCGACATGAACAGGAATCATTCCCACCGCCTGCGCCCCCTTCGGCGCGCCGCCCGGCGGTTTATCGCTGCGGAGCTGGGATAATTTTCTTTCGGCGTCATCAAGACTCATATTGAAAGTCGCCGGATCACAATCGACGAGAATCGGAACCGCGCCCTGATAGCGGACCACCGCGGCGGTCGCGGCGAAGGTCATAGCGGGAACGAGCACAACCATTCCCGGCTCCAACCCCAGGGCGTTCACGGCGAGATGGAGCGCCGCAGTGCAGGAGTTGACGGCCAGAGCCTGGCTCGCTCCCACCGCGTCGGCGAACTCCCGCTCAAAACGGCGAACCCTCGGCCCGCTCGTCAGCCACCCTGATTTCAATGCGGCGGTTACCTCTTCTACTTCATTCACGGTAAGTTCGGGGCGATAGAAAGGAACTTGAGTTTCGAGAGCTGTTTGGGTGTTAGTCATGTCTATAAAGTGCAATTATTGGTCGAGCGCAGCCGTCATGGCTGGTTATATGAGATGAGGCGATGACGCTAACGTCAGCATTCAGCAGGGGCCTCAATAAATTGTAGCCGTCTTCCAAACGATCCGATTCATCTCCTTCGTAAACTAGAATACGCCAGGGCATAGGGCGTAAACTATCCAGTACGCCAACCGCCTTATGGATAAACACCACTGCGTCGGCCAGACGAGATTGAAAGCGCGCCGGAATGTCATCTTCCAACCGGTACTTCTGATGCGGATTGGCGCCAAAGAGAGAGAAGCGAGTTGTTCCCAAGGAAAAAAGCAGGTCCTGGGCAAAGACCACAGCGCGGGGGTGATCCCAACCAAAACCCCAGGCGGCCCCCGCTGTAAGTGAGGCATGAAGAGCCATGCCGGAGCCACAGCCGACATCTAAGACAATTCGATGATCCAAACTCAGCGAAGCTTGACGAAATACTCCAGTAATGAATTGGCGCAACTCTCTGGCATAGCCGCGGGCTGCGCCGGATATTGAGCGCTTCCCTTTTCGTGGCGCCGCTTCCACTCTGCCGTGGTAAGCTCCATTAGCATTCGAGACCACTTCATTTAACCAGGCGTCAAAGCTGGTAAGACAGAAGCTTTGGAAATCGATATATTGAAATCGCCCAAGTTTATTCGAATATATGAGGTTACGGTTGCAATCCGGGGGCGTGAAATCTTGATTTTCCTCCCAATTAGGGAGTAAGACACGAAGGTGGCTATCGGTACTAAGCTGCTTCACCCGATTTAAGAACGCCAGGCATTGTTCGGTAGTGGTATATTCTCCGCTTACGTGATCTACTACAAAGACGGTATAATATTTACTCTGACCTTTCCAGCAGGCTAAGTCCCAAACCCTGGGCCCTATATCCAATGAGCGCATGTAATTCGCCAAGATCAACTGATCCTGGGGCGTCCCAACCAATCTGCCCATGAAATAGAATGGCATGCGGTCTTTAACGAGATACGCCGTTTGCCTCGGAGGACCAAAATTCTTGAGAATCTTAAAGCCGCAGCCTGGGGGATAGAAATTGACAATCTCCGGAATGAAATCGCCCAGATTTTTTTGTGGAGGAAGATAAATCGTATGACCGCCTTCACTCACATTGAGACCTTGAGATCGAAGCCAGTTGATGAGTTCCGACACGGCGCCAAAGGTCGGGAACGGCACATCCCACGTCATTTCCGTTTGACCTGTACGGCCAGTGGCCGAGCGACGCGAACCACGCATCGCTCTCCAGAGTCCCTGGCGAGACACATGGATGAAGAACACTATGGTCCCGTACCACATGAACGGTACCAGGGCGATCTTATATAGCAGTTCATGCTGATGGAGGTAGGTTCTCAAAAGCCGGCCGATTTTGTCATCAACCTCTACTATCTTATCGAGTGCGCCGAAGGTAACCGCATTGAACCAGCCACGAGGCAGCATGGCGCGGGTCACGAAGGCGGCCACAGCCGCCGTAATCAATGCGACTGGAAGGACAAGGAGCGACGGCAGTTGAGCGGAGCGCAGCAAAATAGTGATCGGAAGCGCGACGGCGACCACAGAGGCGGCGAGGATCGCCCCCGGAAGCTGACATAATAAATATTGCTTCCAGCTCGCGCCGACGAGCCTGTTAGTCAATTGCGCCATTAACAGGTACATCACGATTGTGGCGAAAACCACCCCTACGGCGACCCCGACGATGCCCCACCTGGCGCCTATGTATGATCCGACGAAGACGCACACCGCATAAATGGCATGGCGCCGGAACTTGGCGTAAACCGCGCCCTTGGCGCGCGCCAGCGAATCGCCCAGGGTGTATGCGGCGTTTAGAGAGCCTCCCGCGCAGAGGATCGCCAGAGGCGCCGCGGCGCCAGCCCATTCCGCTCCGAAAATCCCGGTCATGATCTCCGGAGCTGCGACCCCGAGCGCCGCAAGCGTCGGGGTGACAATGAGCGCCGATAAAGATACGGAATTGAGATAGGCGCGCCTCAACCGCGCGTCTTCGTCCTGGATCATGGAATAGACGGGAAAGAGCACGGAGGCGATGACCGATGTGAACTGCATCATCGGCAGCGTCATAAGCTGGTAAGCCCTGGAATATAGGCCCAGAGCCGTCGCCCCGAGCCAGCGCCCGACGACGAAATAATCGCCATTGATCGCGGCGTAATTCGCCAGAGTAGACAGGCTCGATCCGATGCCGAAGGTCAACAATTGGCGCGCCTCTTCCAGAGCCAGACTTGGCCGCTTCGGATGAGGCGAAAGCCAAAGGAGCAATGCGCTCCTCAACAGGAATTGAATCACGCTGGCCCAGGCGAGCGCCCACACTCCGTAGCCCAACAGCGCAAGCGCGACGCTGACGAGCGCGTACCCGATCCCGTAAGAGCACAGATCGGCGATGAGCAGATTCCGGTAGTCGAGCTTCTTCTGCAACAGCGCCATGGCGGTCGCTCCGAGATTCATAAACAGAAAGATCATCGACATCAACCGCAAGATCGGAGTCACTTCGTCATTCCCTAGCAGGGCGCCAGCCAGCGGCGCGGTCATATAAACGACCGCCATGAAGAACAGGCCGAAGATCGTGGATAACGTAAAGGCCACGCGGATGTGCGTGTCGGTGAGGTCTTTTCGCTGTACGACGGCGTAATAGATGCCGATCTCGGATATTCTGATGACCAGATTGGTGACAACCATCGCCAGGGCGAGCAATCCGAACTGTTCCACTCTTACCAGGCGCGCCAGAATAACCATGACGGTCAACTGGAGGACGAACTTCAACGATTCTGACACAAATCGCCAGGCGAAGGCGCTCATCGCGCGCCCGTAAAGTGGTTCGGCCGTTGACTGCCTGCCCGTCGCCTCTTTCAGTTGTGTTTGTCCCGATTTGGTCATTAGTCTAAATTCGAATGCGCAGGCGCCTGCCCCCGAACACTCACCCAACCATCCTCACTGTCGAGCAAGTCAATATTGGTCAATCCGGCTTCGCGAAACCAACGAATTACTTCTTTCGGACGATGCCGAGATTCCAACTCAGACGCATAGATATCAAATGTGTCTAGTACAGATTGTTTCAGTGGATAACTCTTATAGATCACGGCAGGGAAGAGATAGCGAATCCAACGTATAACCGGAATTTTATCTATGACCCATAGAACAGGAACACAATATAACGACCACCATAGCATGAGCCGTTTCGGAAGGCGCCGTGTGAAGACTCGGAAAAACCGCCGGCGGAACATGTAAACCGCCCAGCCGACGCCCGGCTTCATGGTGGCCGCGTATACGCTGATCGCGATCTCGCCACCAGGTTTGACCAGGGGCACAAGCGCCCGGAACGCATTCTCGGTTGACGGCGTGTGGTGGAGTACACCGATCGAAAAGATTACGTCAAACGAACCTCGCCGGAAGGGTAAGCGGAAGATGTCGCCTTTTATGACAAGCACGTTGTCGCAGTCAGACAAGTTCGCGGCCGCCGCATCTACAGCCGATGACAAGTCAACACCGACTGCAAGCGTTGCGCCGTCCCTTGAGACAATGTCAAGAAAACGCCCCATGCCACAACCCGCATCGAGGATAATCTTTCCCGCGATCTGTTCAGGAAAGAGCCCCGCCTCTTGACGGAGGCGGCGCTCTGAATCACGAAGTTGATCATTATCCAATTGTTCACGCGGAAAAGTTTTCCACTGCAGTCCGAAAGACTCGGCATATGATTCCTTTTCGACAAAATATATAACTCCATTACGGGGATCGCGTGAGTAGATCCGCCCGCAGTCGCGGCACCACACTCCCGGATCTTTCAGCTCCACGCCGACTCCACATGCGGGACAAACCAATATGGGCATGGCGAGACTCAACACATCGTTTTTTGCGGAACTTGACTTCACGTGTTGTGCTGCATGTATGAATGACGCCGTCGCCGGTATCGGAGTTTTCAGTCCTCTATCCACCGCTGATGCCAAAGCGCGAACTGAAGCAGAGTCCACATTTTTTTCGCGCTGATACGATCGCCTGCCATGAAGGAGCCAACCACATTCTTAATATAGCCAGGAGAGAAGATCCCCTGCCGGCGGATTCGCGCCGGATCGAGGGTCTGCAAGACGAGCGGCTTCAATGCGGATCTCATCCAATCGGCCAATGGAACGGCGAATCCATGTTTGGGCCGATCCACAAGCTCCGGAGGGATATATTTGTACAGTATTTTTCGGAGAATATACTTGGTCGTTCGGCCGTCGTACTTGTATCGGCCCGGCAAAGCCAGCGCGTATTCGACCAGTTTATGATCCAGCAGCGGTTCACGTACCTCCAGGCCGACCGCCATGCTTGCGCGGTCAACCTTGACCAGAAAATTGTCGGGAAGCACGGTCTGCGCGTCGGCCAGCATCATATCCAGAGACGGGTCGACGCTCTCATCCCGAGTGAGGACGGTGAGCGCGTTATACGGCTTGAGTCCGGGGGCGAGGTCTTTGAGCGACTCGCTCGGCCAGACGCTGATCGACGAGGTATAAGCCGCGCGAATGCCTGGCGCGGATAGAACGTGTGACAATTTAAGTAGCTTGTCGCTGAAATCGGCCGCCTCTAGGTCGGGGTAGAACCGGTTGGTCGTTTTCACGAGCAGCGGCTCCATCGCCTTCACCGCTCCCGCTCCCAACCGCCTCAGGACGGTCGATCCGGCCCGCCGCAGGGCAAGAGGGAGGCCGGATACTCGCTCCCAGGCCGGCGAAAGCATTGTGTAGTGAGTGTAGCCGCAGAAGAATTCATCGCCCCCGTCGGCGGATAGCGCGACCTTTACCTCCTCGCGGGCGGCCTTGCAAAGCAGGTAAGTAGGGATGCCGCATTCATCGGAGAATGGCTCGTCGTAGATTTCACAGAGGTGAGGCACGATGTCGATCGCGTCCCGCTCCGCGCAATGCAACTCCGTGTGATCTGCGCCAAGACGCTCCGCCACGGCCTTGGCGAAACACGATTCGTCGGACTTGGCGTCGTCGAAGCCGACCGTGAAGGTGCGAATATTCTCGCCCGCCTCGCGCTTGAGCACCGCCGCCACCAGAGACGAATCGACGCCGCCGCTCAGGAAGACGCCCACCGGCACGTCGGAGACCATTCGATAGGCGCACGCCTCGCGCAACAGTTCGGTCAGTTCCTCCTCGACCTGCCGCTCCGTCCGATGATCGTCGCCGGTCGTATGGTAATCGGTGACCGACCAGTAACTGCGCTCCTCCAACTTTCCGTCGGCCGATACTTCGACGTAACAACCCGGGCGCACTTTGCGCGTGTTCTTGAAGATGCTCAATGGCGCCGGAACGAAGCCGAGGTAGAGGTAGAGCGACACAGCATCGGGGTTCAATTCCTTGCTGAACCTCGGATGTGCTATGAGCGCCTTCAGCTCCGATCCGAATAACAGTAATCGCCCGTCGTAATAGTAATAGAGCGGTTTGACCCCGAGCCGGTCGCGGAACAGCAGCAACTTCCGGCGTCTCAAGTCCCAGAGCGCAAAGGCGAACATCCCGCGTA
>DATCXQ010000198.1:0-19582 GCA_036565725.1 Blastocatellia bacterium | reverse complement strand
CCGCCTGTGCGGGCCGCGATATACGTCAGGTATCGGCGCCGTGTGAACCCAGGACGGCGCGCCGGTTCCGCCCGGCCCGTCGTGTTTGTAGGGACTGATGTCGATCATCGTGTTGGTGTGGCCGTGGTACGACGCTTCGAGCGCGATCATGTCGCGCCGCCCCGTGTGAGCGCGCGCCAGCCGCAAGGCCAACTCGTTCGCCTCGCTGCCCGAGTTGACGAAGAAGAGCACGCTCAAGCTGTCGGGCAAGGTGGCGCAAAGCGCCGCGGCGTATTGGTTGATCAGGTCGTGAAGGTAACGCGTGTTGGTGTTGAGCATGGCCATCTGGCGCCGGCCGGCCTCCACGACGCGCGGGTGACAATGGCCCACATGCGGCACGTTGTTGTAAGCGTCCAGATAGCGGCGGCCCTCTTCATCGAACAGATACTGCATCCACCCGCGAACGATTTTGACCGGCTCTCTGTACGCGACGCTCAGGTTCTTGCCGAGCGCCCGGCGCCGGGCCGCCAACGTTTCAGCCTTGTCCGGCTCTCGCGCCGGAAAACGGTCCTCGGGTATGCCTAGAATCAGATTCGGGTCGGGCGCGAAGCCATGCCAAACTTCGCGCTGGCTCGCGCGACACACTCCCGGAAAATCGCAATCGGAATCGAGCAGGTCGGTAATGACCTGGAAGTGCAGATGCGGCGTCCATCCGCCGTTTTCGCCGGGGGACCCGAGGCTGGCGATCTTTTCGCCTTTCGTTACGGGGATGCCTACGCTCAGCCCTTCAAGCGACTCCGCGCTCAGATGGCCGTAGAGCGTGTAGAAGGTGTGGCCGTCCGACGTCCGGTGTCTCAATATGATTACGTGGCCGTAATCGAGCGGCGCGGGGTTATGAGCGAACGCGTACACCTCGCCCTCGATCGGCGCGAAGACCGGCGCGCCGACTTCGGTGAAAAGATCTATGCCCAGGTGAACCGCGCGTCGCTCGCCGGTTAAAGCGCCGCCGAACGAGAACTGCGGCGAGGCGTATAGCAGCCGCGCCTCATCGTAGCGCCCGACGCCGATCCCGGCTCCCGCATCGGCCATTGCGCCGAAGATGCGTTCGGTCAGCCTCGGCTCCGTGTTCTCGCGCTCGTCGCCGCTGACCAACGGGCTGCTGACGCTTAAATCCAGGACGAGACAAGGCGCGGCGCGCAGGTCATCGCGCAAAACAGAGGCGAAGGTCCGCGCGTTGGCGCGCAACCATTCAATCACAGGCTCGGCGTCCGGCGCCGGCGGCCAACCGCAAGCATGGCGAAAGACCGCTTCGGCAAACCGAGGGTGTATTTGCGCGAGTTTCGGCAGCGCGTCACGAATGGGCCGCTGGCTGATGGAGAGGTAATCGTCATTGGGGCGCTGGCGACGCTGATGCGCGCCGATGCAGACGCTCATACATAACCGCAGGCGCGCGAGGCCGAAAAGCGCCGCTATCTCGTCTTCGGTGAGCGCGTATTCGGCGTGGTAACCCTTGACGATTTCAGCCGCGACGGCCAGAGGATCAGGCTTGTTCAAAATGGCGTAAGCGATTGCGACGGCAAGATCGGCCACAGTGAAGCTGTGGACCATATCTCCGAAATCAATCAAACTGACGACGTTCTGGCCGGCGCAGCCCTGGCTCCTCGTCCTGAGACTTTCGCCGCCGGCGCATACGACCACGTTGTAATCATTCGCGTCGTTATGAATCGCGCTCTTGCGAAGCCCTGGCAATACCGGCGCGACGTCACGCTCGAACTCGGCGGCGAACTTGGCTACAAGTCTACGCGTCTCCGCCTCCGCGATCAGCGACTCGTATTCGCGAACCGCGGTCAGACCGTTCGCCAGGTCCCAGTGAAAATCGCGGTGAATAGCCGGATGATCGAAATCCGCGAGCGCGCCATCGATCTGGCCGACGCGTCTCCCGAGATCGCGCAACAGCTCTGGCGAATGATGTTTCAGGTCGCCTAGAGCGACGCCGGGCAGCCAATCGACCATCCATACGAAATGTCTCATCCCGGACGCCGACCGGATTTCGGTCAAAAGATCGCCGGATTGCGTTGGCGCGGCACGCTGCCCCCGAGGCGCGCGCTCGGCGACGCGCGCCATCGCTTCTTGCTGCGCTTCGAGCAGCGCGCGATCTTCCAGCGCGTTCGCGATCTTGAGAACGTACATCCCGCCGGATCGATCTTTCAACAGAAAGTTCTGATCGCGTTCGCTGGGCAGCCGCGAAGCCGACGCGTCGAGGCCGTAAAGACCGCGCGCGAGCGCCGACGCCTCTTCGAGGTTGAAATTGGGAGAATGTTCGAGCAATGACATGGCCGTCAGTATATGGATATCAGCCACGAATGAACACATCCGTGGCTGATATACCTTACGGATGATCGGCGCTTAAACGGAGTTCTCGGACTCTTATTACCGAGATGTCGGTAGGTATGCCGTTATCGACAGAGACCTTGAGCAGGACCTGGAAGTACTTCGGGAAGGCGCCGATAGTACGATGAAACCTTTGATTGAGATCGATCAGATAATTCTCGTCCGTTAAATACTCCACCGCAGCCTGAGTGCCCTCGCTGCGTGTGCCGGCCACTATCATCACAGTTTTTCTTTCGGAAATCCCGGGTTTGACGACGATGAGCGCATAATCTTCTATCAACTTCCCGGTCTCTTCATCATATTTGGCGACGTATTCCCGCTCATCTCCTGGAAGGAGGTTCTGATCGCTGATGGAAGCGGCTGGACCGGTGGTGAAGCACTTCCTTATAGGGGCGTTGCCAACCCACTCTTTAACCCAACTGTTACCAAACAGGATGGCGTTGTGATTCTTGAGGTCTTCGGCGACCAGCCGGCGGCTCTGCTTGAGCGTGAGATTTTTACCCATCTTATTGAAAAGCCCCGTGAGCCGATAGAGTCCGATGGCCTCACCCAGGCAAGCGTATTCGTCATAGGCGAGCATAAGTTGTGACGCCGGCGGGTTATTGACGACGAGTCGTTCGCGGCCGAGCGTATCGCCCATGACCTTGGCCTCTTCGAGGGTCAAATCGACGCGCATTTTGGACAGCGAAGTCGGATCGGTTGGATGCCAGAACCTGTAGACCGATGGATTTCCCATAACGAGTAAGGCCGGGTTCCCGTCTTTCAGAAAGGTCCCCCACACCGATTCAAATGTTCCGCTCATCTCTCTCGATTGAGCGCTCGCCTTGGTTTGGCGGCGCAACTGCGTGTTGGAATAGGCGAGCGTGATGGTGATGATCACCAAAGATAACACAAGCAGGTTAAGCAGGATTTTCGAGTTATTTTCGACGAAGGCGACCAATGCCGGGGCGTCGGGCGCCCCGTTCGCCGGCTCAGAGCTTTCTTGCGGCAACGCGCGACGGATAAAATTGGGAGCGTAACTTCCATGAGGAATCTCAAGGATAACCTCATCATCCTTCCCTTCCCCTTTATAGTAAGCTTCGAGCCTCTTGCGCAGCCCGTGCGCTCCGACTCGCACGATAGGATCGAGTGCGGGATTATAACTCTCATCCCGATCATAGAGCTCGCATCCGATCATATACTCATTCAATTCGGACGCGCGCCCGTTGAGGTAACATTCACAGATTAGGCGCAGGAACCTTTGCTTCGTCGGCGCATTGACGAAATGCCTGCTGGAGAGAATCCGGCGCATCGTCTCGCGCACCTCAGCTTTAGAGGGCTCCTGTGAGGCAGGTTTGCCCTCGACTGGTTTTGTCTTCATAGTTTTCAAACACCCCTTATGAAACTAGCGAACCTTGGAACCCCTGACTTGAGTTTGATCATTAATCGGCTAACCCGTTGCCCGTGACCATGAAAGTCGCCCAGAAGAACGGATGCCGCCTTTTGACGGATGATGTTTGGAGGAATGAAAGTTGCGCCTGTCGCAACGATTGGCTGAAGGACAACTTATTCACGCGATGCGCGATGTGGAATTTCTCCATCAATCCGGCCGCGCTATCGTCGTCTATATCCCAAAGACTCGCCACCACCGCCGGGACGCCGGCGACCAGGAACGCTTGCGCCAGACCGCCCAGCGCCTCGTTGCGCTTCTCGTCGCCAAGCCCCGAACGACAGCTTGATAGAACGACCAGCCGCGTTCGCTCCGGCTTGAGGTTGTAAACCTCCTGGGCCTGAAGCGCGCCGTCGAGGGTGATCCCATCGATTTTTTTCCCCTCCGCGGAGGCCCTCGTAGTAAATTGGGGCTCTTCGGCAAGCACGATCGAGGAGAGCATTGATGACTGTTTATCGCTAAGCGCGTGGGTGGCCAGATGGACGATCTCGTACTCGCCGATTTGTTTGACGAGAGCGCTCTCGGTAGCCTGCCTTCGGTTGAGGGTCAGGCGATGTGGGTATAGAGATTGGATGCGTTCAAGCTCCTGCTCCGAGGCGGGCAGGGCCTGAAGTCTTGGGAAGCGTTGTTGATCGAAGCGAGGATTGCCGAAGCCGAGAAACGGCTCCTGCTCGCTCCTATGTTTTCGGAGTGAGAGGTCGATGGCTCGCGCAAACACGCTCGCGCTCGGGTTGACGACTAGAGTGAAATCCTCGACCAGGTAGCGCTTCGATTCCGGCGAGACCAGCGCGGCGAACGGCAAATCCTGCAACGCGCCGTCAGGCGCGACACAGAGCGTAAGGTTCCGGTCGAGACGCCCGCCTATCGGCGCGATCAGTAATTGATACAGATCGGTAGCCTGGCGGTTGAGTTGTTCGAGTGGCGCGCGCGAGCGCAGCGCTTCGAGATAAGCAGTGACCTTCTTCCGCAAATCGTCCGCGCCTATATTTGACTTCGCGGTGATCACCCGGTCGCGCGTGACGAGCCAGATCATCAATCGATCATCCCCTGCGACGTATTGCACGAGTTGGACGTTGGCGGGCAGAGCGCGCTGCGCCTGCTCCAGCGTGAGCGGGGTCGCGCTGCCGGAGAGAGTCAGCTTGGCCTGGCCGTCATTCACGGTCACGTGACGCGCGCTGGCCAACGCATCGAGCAGGTCGCGCCCTTTGGCGATCTCGGCATAGTTGAACGCCGCCGCCGGATCGCTCTTGTTGAGAAATTGAAAGCTGACCATCGCGCGATAGACGCCATGCTGGCTGGCGAGAAAAGAGCTTCGGCTCTGAGCGTCGCTTATCTGCCCCCGAGCATCCTCCGTGAGCCTGATGCTCTCCTTGAGTTGCGCCTCGGCATCCGCGTCCTGCCCGTTAGCCAAATAAGCCGTGGCCAGCCCCTGGCGAATGGATGAAAGGTCGAAGCGCCTGTCCGCCCCGCCTATGCTCTCCAGAGCTTGCCGGTAAGTGGCGATGGCTTCGTTGAACTTCTTCTGTTGCAGGTAGAAATCGCCGGACTTTGTGTACATGTCTATCTGCAACTGCAGACGCGCCATCTTATCCGGGAGCGCCTCGGCGCGCGCAACCGCGTCTTTAAGGTAGCGCGTCGCTTCCTCCTGACGCCCCAGCATGCCGTAAGTCAGCCCGAGCCTCTGGATCATAAAGGCCAAGAGCATTGCATTGCCGGATCGCTCACACATTCGCACCGCTTCATGTTGATAGTGGAGCGCAATAAGGTACTTGCCCCCACGAAAAAGGACGTCACCCATCTCATTGTAAGCCACAGCAGCCAGATTCGGTTTGATCCATGAGTCGCGCGGGAGTGATAGGGATTCGGAGAGCCACTTGACGGCGGAGTTTTGATCACCCAGGCTATTATATGCGCACCCGACAAATCTCGATCCGTTGATCTCCGTTTCCGCGTCTCCCAACCCTCGCGCGATCTCGACCGCCTGCCGGCTGTGTTCGAGGGCGAGCGAATGTTTCTGCGCCGCCCCTTCGGCGTTTGCCAGGGTGAGCAGCGCTCTGGCGTGTATTTGCAGATGATTGCGACGTTTGCTGTCGCGGATGAGTTTGTCTCTGAGCGTGACAAGTTCCTTGGATTCCCCCTTATTGTTGTTGTAGCGGGCGAGGCCCAGTGCAGCCATCTCAGCGTGAGGATAATCTCCTAAACCTTCGGCGACGGAGCGCGCCTTCGCGTAGATATCACGGGCCGCGCCTCTATTACCGCGCGCGTACTCCTGCACGGCCTGCTGTAACATCTTATGGATGGCTTGCGCCTCCCTTTTAACTGTGAAGTCTCCGCGCGCCACAAAATCGACTGCGTCGGCGACGAAGCGATCTCCCTTGATCTCGCCGATCAACCGCCCGATTCGTTTGAGACTCAGCAGGCGTTGATCGGCTTGTCTCTTCTCCCCGGCTATTGCCGCGCTTAGATACTGGTCGAAGAGCTGGTCCATCGCGAGATTCTGCACCGGGACGAAATGACGGGTCACCAATTCGCGGATCCTTATTTCATCGCCAGCGACCTCGGCCGCCTGAAATTCAGTTTGTACAGTTTGCTCGAGTTTCTCCAGGCGCGTCTCGCGTTCGCGCAATTTATCAATATGCTCGCGCGCCTCTTCCGTCCAGGGCGAATTGCCGTCGAGCGTGAGGTACTGGTTCCAATCGCTCTCCGCCTGCAGGAAGAGATTCATTCGCTCGTAGCAGAGCGCCCGGTTGAACCAAGCTTCGGGCAGTCTAGGATCAGCCTCAATAGCCTTTGACGTGTGCTCTACCGCCTTATCAAACAGATCATTGCCTTCGCTCGCCTCCCTCAGGCTGCGCTCGTAATAGAGCGCGCCGAGATCGGCCAGTAGCCCGGCGTCGCGCGGGCGGTCCTTCAACACCAGAAGAAATTGCCGTTCCGCGGGCTCCAGTTCTCCCCGCAATATAAAAAGCCTCCCCAGGTTGTGACGGGCGGCGGCCCTCTGATAAGTGGTGACCTCCTGATTCAATTCCGACAATAGCGCGACACGCTGACTCTCATCGACTCCGGTAAGATCGCCGGAACCGCGCGTCGTCACATATTGTTGGTGGGTGAAGCCGCCCGTCACACGGGCCTGGAGAACTCGGGCGTCGCGGTAGATATCTCGCACGCGCGCGAGCGTGCGTTCTTCTGCAGATTGACCCCAGAAGGAAAGATAAGTGATCAAACCGCCGCCGAGTAACACGACGACGACCAGGGCAGGCGCGAGAACCGGACGGAAGATCTGAAGCCTCTTCCACAAATTCGCCCAGGGAGAGACTCTTTGGCGATCCCACTGTTCCTGCCGCCTGACAATCCTGCGGGCCCGCGCAGCCGCCTGCTCTCCGAGCGGCAATAGCGCCTCCAACTCCCGTCGCTTATCTTCGAGTTCATCCGCCGAAGAAATGACCAGGTGAAGCATGGCGGCAAGTTGCGCACAGCAGGACTGACAGTCTACACAATGATCCTCGACGACTTCTCTTTCTTCCGACGAACAACCGCCGGTCAAATATGCCACCATCATCCGCCTGGCGAGATGAGCGTCAGTATGACTCCCATTTCCATTAACCGCCTCTCTCATCTTTCCGTCAGGATGGTTTCCATTTCCATTAAGATGCTCTTTCATATTGCTCGGATGCGATCTTTAATTTTTCAGGGATGGGATGAGAGTAGCGCAAACCGGACAGTTTGCGTCGCTCATCCATTTAGATCATGAAAGGAACCCGAGAACTGCCGAGTTCGCGTAATTTTCACCGATAGCCGAGCGAGATAGCAACGCAAATTGGGGAGTTCGCGCTACTACTGTTTGATATTTGTCATTGGTCATCGCCGCTCAGAAATCGCCCAATCTTCATTGAACGTTGCCCGAGAGCCTCAAACAACGACCAATGGCAAATACCAAAGACACCTGCCCGACCCCCGAGCTTTCGGGCCGAAAAAATCCCAAAAAAGCGGAAGGAAGCGGAACATGCGGGAAAGGCACTGGCAGATGCTGTGGGGAGTTCTGCGTGTTCCGTCCTTTTCCGCGCGTTCCGCTTTCTCCGCTGAGCAACTACAACCAGATTAAAGACAGGGTTTCCGTAGCCCGCCACCACTGGGGAGTGTAGCTATACTACGCCTGTCACTGTATAAAGACGCAAAACACCTCGCGATTTGCCGATTTCGTTTATTCGAAAAAGAGTTTTTTTTTCAGAAACATTTCCCCCCTGTGCGGAAAACCTATAATCGAACCAAAGTGTCTGAATCTACTTCACATAAGCTGATGTATAGATGTAAAACGACAGAACCCGTCTGCTTCCCCCGACCCTGGCGGTTATCTACCTAAAATAAGCGCTTGGGGAAAAGTTTTGCGATATAGAGGCGCCTTGCGAGTCGTTTACTCGCACCCTGGCGCCGGCGCCGCGGGCATGAGTAAACGACTCGCGAGGCGCCTCATTACTTCCGCCCCTACGCTTAATACTCTGGAAACTTAAGTTGTTCCGTGTTTTTCCAAGCCAGCTAAGCGGGCGGCAGCATAAAGTCCAGAGTGTAGCCGAAGTCGAAACCTGAGGCAGGTTTGGAACGCCATCAAGCACATGAAGCGGCAGACTACCCGGCTGTCACCCACTTCCTGGGCTGCGGAGCGCTTTACTAACGCTCTCCCAGGGCTTACGCCACAGGCTTTATGCTTTCGACTGCTTCGCAGGCTCAAAGCCAAGGTTCTAAAACGAACTCATAGAGAAAATACGAAACAACATAGTTTCCACAGTGCTTAACCCGGCGCGACGACCAGTCGCATTACGCAATCCGATCCTTCGAACCAGGATCCACCTTCCTTAAGGAGAACGACAATGAACACTATTCGATTCAATTTTGACGATCTTTGCGCGTTTTTCAGCCGCTACTCTTCTCGGCTGATGGTAGGCATGATTTCGACTGAAGGCGAAGCGCCCGAACACGTCCACCAACCTCACATCATCATCAAACGGGACGGGGTAGTCGAGCGCGAATACCAAACCTGGGCTGAAATCAACGGCGACATCTGCCTGGAGGTGTTTCCTGAGTGCAAGCCGCTCAGCCGTTACACGCCCGAATCGCTCAGCGATCCGCGTCGCCCGTTCGGCATGCTCGTCGACATCGAGAAGGATCTGCACCCGAAGGAGAAATTGCAGGTCGATCCGAGGTTGTGCCGCGCGCGGATCTACTTCAGGAATGGAGAGCTTTACTCTACTGGCCAGTATATCAACGCGCGCTACGCCGACGTGAAGACTGGTCAGGTGTGTGGTCATGCGCCTACGCAGGTGACGAACAATGGCGGTCTTGACGTCGAGATTCCCGAGAACGGATACGCCAGGCTGCGGTTCTTCAATGGGACCGAGGATTTTACATTCCTAAGCGGGAGTGATTACGAGGTGGAGGTCATTAACCGCGCGGAAGCGATCACTGGGGAACACTTCAAATACTTCTACAACATCGTGCATCCTAAACCTGAACAGATGTGGTATTTCGCAGGAGGGGAGAGACTTGGGTTGCCGGTGGCTGGGAGTAATGGGAGTACGGCTTGTGGAGAAATTTCATTCGGCTCGGTGATTTGGGAATGGCTGATGGGGTTGCTTGGCGAGGATGAATCTTGAGCCTGCTATCCCAATCTAAATCAGACTATGTTTATGATTCACCTTTCCACCTGAAATTCAATATGATGTGTGATTGACAGGCGAGACACTCGGAGTATGGCGAAAAAAATGCGAATCTAGATGTAAGTTTTTCGCATGCTTCGATATACTTGGCGCCCATCGTGCCTTTTGTCTGCTTCGCGTGTTTCGCTTTTTTCCTCTCTCACACTCTTTACTTGCAGGAGTTTGAGCCAATGGAGATACTCTGGAAAGACTTTCGTTACAGCCTGCGAGTAGTGCGCAGCAAGCCGATGTTTACAGTCATCATCGCACTGAGCCTGGCCTTAGGGATCGGCGCGACCAGCGCCATCTTCAGCGTCATCAACGCCGTGACGCTGCGACCTCTCCCTTACCGCGAGCCTGAGCGGCTGGTGACGGTCCAGTGGCAAAATCTCAAATCCGGCGCCCGGAATGATAGAGTTTCACCCGACGTTTTCCAAGAATGGAAGAAGTACAATCGCGTCTTTGAAGAGATGGCTGTTTTGGTCGCTCTCGATCAGAAATCCCTTGGTGGCGAGGGAGCCCCCGAACAAGTTGATATCCATCTAGTCTCCGCCAATTTCTTCCCGATGCTCGGAGTCCGGCCCGCGATGGGTCGCCTCTTCTCGGAGAAGGAGGACCTGCCGCAAGCCGCCGGAGAAAAAGAGTTGCCGCACGGCGATCGGGTCGTAATTTTGAGCCATGGCCTGTGGCAGCGGCGGTTCGGCGGCGACCTGGGGATACTCGAAAAGACAATCCGCATCGACGGCGTGGGCCATACCGTGATCGGGGTCATGCCGCCCGGCTTCCGGTTCAATGAACTATCAGCGGACGCGTGGGTCCCGTTGGGACTCGATCCGGCGAAGAGTTATATAGCCGCCGGCTTCGGAGTCTTCTGCAGGACGCTGGCGCGGCTCAAGGCGGGTGTGACGCCCGAACAGGCGCGGGAGGATCTGAAACTTAATACCGATCAATTGCGGCAGAAGTTTCCAGTCATAGTTACGGGCTACGCCCCTCATGTCGTGCCCCTTGATAAGCATGTGATTGGAGATATTGGCAAGACGCTGCATACGCTGCTCGGGGCGGTCGGTTTCGTTCTCCTGATCGCATGCGCCAACGTCGCCAACCTCCGTCTGGCCCATGCCGCCTCCAGAGAGAAGGAGATCGCCGTCCGCGCCTCGCTCGGCGCGAGCCGCCTGCAATTGATCCGATTGTTGCTGACTGAAAACCTCGTCCTGTCCGCGCTGGGCGGCGCCATCGGCCTGCTGTTGGCATTCCTGCTGGTCAAACTACTCGTCGCGCTCGGTCCCACGAACATCCCACGCCTGGCGGAGCTTGACGCCTTGCCGGTGGACGGCCGGGTGCTCGGCTTCACGCTGGGCATCTCGATGCTTGCGGGGATTATCTCGGGCCTCGCGCCGGCCTGGAGCGCTTCGAAGCTCGACCTCAACGAGACGCTCAAGGAGAACGGGAAGGGGGCGCTGTCGGGGACGCGCGGCGCCCGGTTGCGCGGCGTCTTCATCGTCGCGGAGATGGCGCTGGCTCTGGCCCTGCTCGTCGGGGCGGGGCTGATGATCAGAAGTTTTCTGCGATTGCAGACAACCGATCCCGGCTTCAATCCGCAGAACCTGCTGACGATGCGGCTGCTGCTGGTTACAGACAAATACCCTACGTCCAATAAGGTCGGTGATTCTAGAAGAAAAGCGGTGGAGTTTTTCCAGGAGGCGGTCAAACGGATAGAGGCGGTTCCCGGAGTGCAACAGGCGAGCAACGTCAGCATGCTGCCACTCAACAGGGGGCGGGCCCTGACCAATTTTGGTATGCCCGTTTTGTTCGATAGCAATCCCGAAGTGGATATATCAAGCAGGCCCAGGGCCGACGTCCGCCTGGTCAACAACGGTTTCTTCAAGACGATGGGCATCCCAATTCTGAAGGGCAGAGATTTCACCGAACGCGAGATCGTTGAGCCCGAAGCCAGGGTGATCATCATCAACGAAACAATGGCCCGACGTTTCTGGCCTAAAGAGAACCCGCTTGGCCGCCGGATTAAGCTCAACCGGTTAGAACCTTGGGATGAGATCATCGGGGTCGTGGGCGACATCAAAACCACCGACCTGGACGGCGAGGTAGAGCCGACCGTCTACTGGCCACATCACAGTTGGGGCTTCGCCTTCGGCGCCCTCGTGACGCGCACGACCGTCGATGCGGCAAGCCTGGCCCCGGCCATTATGCGTGAGATCCACGCGCTGGACCCGGATGCGGCTATAAGCGACGTTCAACCGATGGAGGAGGTGCTCTGGCGCTCTATCGCCCGGCCCCGCTTTAATACACTGCTACTTACCATCCTGGCCCTCGTCGCGCTGGCCCTGGCTGTCGTTGGGATTTACGGCGTGATGTCTTACGCCGTCTCGCAGCGCACACATGAGATCGGCGTCCGCATGGCGCTGGGGGCGAATTCGGGCGACGTGATCAAACTCGTCATCAAGCACGGAATGACTCTGACGCTTATCGCCGTCGGCCTCGGGTTGGCGTTGTCCTTCGCGTTGACGCGTCTGCTTTCGGGGTGGCTGGGGTGGTTGTATCAAGTTAAGCCGACCGACCCGGTGACATTCATCGGAGTCCCACTTCTGCTGTCGGCGGTGGCGCTCCTGGCCTGTTACATACCGGCAAGGCGCGCGACAAAACTCGACCCGATGGAAACGCTCAGACATGAGTGAGGAATGCGGAATGCGGATTTATTGAATCCGATGATCTTGCTTTTACTGTTGCGCCTCTTGGGCGAGAAAGGACGCCGCCTATCATTCCGCATTCCGCATTCCGCAATCAAAAGGCATGGAAATTACGAAATCTCTTCATCCCGTAAGCTGCCTGTGCGGTCTATGCGTCGCGCGGCGGTTCGACGGCGTGGGATGGCGCGAACGCAGCGTAATCGCGCGACGGATCGTGGCGGCCTCTTCGGTCGAAGACCTCCGTCGCCTAGCCGTCGAGAGCCTCCATCAATTGCGTGAAGCGTTGAGCCTGGGCTATGCGCCCATAAAGGAGCGTGCGGCGCTCGATAAAATCCTGACTGCGGAATTGCTTGAGAAAATACCGGCGACGGAATTGGTGGTGGTCGAGTATCAGCCAGGAATCGTCATCAAAGGCGCTAAAGATTTAGTAGGGAAGGCGAAATCGCATCTCGACCAGATCGCCCGCGTCCCCACGGGCGGGCGTCTCCTGCGAAGCCTCGCATCTAGGGGGATGAACGTCACGCTCGTTCCCTCATCGAGGGCGAACGATGCGCGGCCCGACAACTATCGCGCTGCAGTCGCCCCAGGCAAGTCGCTCAGGTGGAGAGACGAAGCGGGCAGAATGAGAGCGGTCCGCGGCTCCGGCGCCGGCTCGAACACAACCATCAAATACAACCCCGATTTCTCGAGCCTCGGATCAGCCGAGGCCTGGCAGCGGCAGCCGCCCCCCATCTGGCTGGCGCATGAACTGATTCATGCCGACGACGCCGCCTACGGAAGGATGGACCCGGAGATAGTAGACGGCGTCAGGAACTATGAGCGCCAGGCTATCGGACTCCCGCCTTATGAGATGAAGGAATTCACCGAAAACAGGCTGAGGGCGGAGTGGAGCGAGCCGCAACCGCCGCGCCCCAGATATTGAATAAGGATGTCATGACAGCTTTTCGACAAACATCTCTTCGCGAATTTTGTCACGCATTTCGGTCAGAATATGAGATACCGTAGACGGTCTGAGTTCGAAGAGATCGATCTCGGCGATCTCCTGCGGCGTCAAGCCTTCGCGGAAATGCAGGAGAAAAATCAGAATGTTGCGTTTTCTGTTTCTCCCCTTGAAGGCGCGCTTTAAAATTCGGATCACGTCGTTTTCGGCCAACTCATCCGTGTAGTGGCTGATCATCCTTACCCGCCGGCTCCGGAGTTCTTCCAGAATGAGAGCCTTGTCGAGCGACTCGGTCCGCGCGCGACGTTTGAGGGAACGTTGGCGGCGCAAGTGATCAATCGTCACGCTGGTCGCGATGTGCATCAGGTAGACCTCGGCCTCAAACTCCGACGCGCCCCGGAAACGTTGGAGGGCCGCGCACTTTTCCTTAAGAATCTTGACGTAGATCTCTTGTAGGAGATCGGAGACGATTTCAAAAGGAGGAGGGCCGTCTATGCTGAATCGCCGATAGGTTTGATAAACGCTGTTCGTCAGGCATGGATTGAATCGCCGGACGAATTCCTCCCAATACCGGTCATCATCAAAATATGACGCGCAATAGCCAAACAGCTTACCGCTTGGAACAGTTTTCAACTCGGCTTGAGTCATGCAATATCGCCATATCTGAAGGTATATAAGCCGCCAAAATCCCACCTCCGATGAGGAAAATAGGTCAGATTTGAGAAATGGTCAGATAATCTTTACCGGCGGCTCCTACATATGCATTTCGAATTTAAGTTGCTAATCGATGGCTAATGATATGCGCCGCTGAATTACAAATCAAGGCTTCTGAGAATAAGACTGAGGATACTCGAGAAATAGCGCCTTTTCCGTAAAAATGCCGCGACACTCGGAAATCCCCGTGACACGCTCCAGTAGCGACAGACATATTCCACGTGTCACGGTTCATTCCGCGTACCGCGGCTTCTCCCCTTGCTTAAAAAAAGCCGCATACTGTCGTATGCCCGGATTCAGTTCCCAGGGAGCAGCGTCGGGCGCCAATCCGTGGGGAAATCTCTATCTTTGACGTGCAAATCATCGTTCTTTTTCCTCATCATCCTGATGTATTCGAGCGTCTGTTGATGAGGATTCCGCGCAGCCGCGGCGCCGTCAGTTGTATGCAGTTTGAGCTTTTCATCACACAGGTTGAGATTTTCGGCGGCGCTCTTCAAGAACTCCATGCCATTGAGGTAAGGGTCTTTGTGGGGAAGCTTCGCTATCCGCGCGAATTCGGCCCAAGCCTCGAACACTTTATATGATCTCTCGAACTCCGCCTCGGTCAGTTCGATGCGCATCATCACGTCAGAATCTTTTTCGCTTTCGGTGGCGAACTCCTTGTAAAGCTGGGCCGGGATCGGGTTGAAGACGGGCGCCGTTTTGCCCTTAGCGTCCTTTGCCAATTGAACGCCGAGCGCCTCGATCTCGGTTTTGCGCCCGTCCAGTTTCGTCCACATGGCGAACGCCGCCCCGCCCGGCTGGGCCTGGCCACTGCGGGCGGCGAAGCTAAGGAAGTAGCGGCGCGTCTGCACTCTGTCCCAGCGCAGTTGGCTCCCTGATTCGGTGTCCAGCGTGGTGAAGCTGTCGTCGCTATACTGGACTATCTCCATCGAAGTCTTTCCCTCCCGAAACATATCGGTCCCGCGCGTCGCCGTGAATTCGATGCGCCTGGGCGCCGCGGGATTATCCAACTTGTACCCCACTGAGGCCATCATCTCAAATTCCTGAGGCATAACGTCGGGGACATGACCAAATACCGTGATCCTCCCGTCATGCCCAAAGCCATAAAAGACCGGGTTAGTCTGGCTCGTCGCCTCCGACCTCCACATGCCGGCGATGTTGAATGCGCATGCCTTCTTTTCGTCCGATTGACCGACGGCATCCACATCGGCAAGCAAACAAACTGACATAAACAAACACAGGAAGACGGTTAGTTTCATTGATAACCCCCTTTCGAAAATCAACCACTAAGATCGAGGAATGCGGAATGCGGAATGCGGATTTATTGATCCGAGATTCCTGCTTTTACTGTGGCGCCTCTTGCTCAAGAGAGGGCGCCGACTATTAATCCGCAATCCGCATTCCGCATTCCTTACTGCCTCGCCGCTCCCGCCACCTGATGCGTACTCTCCTGAAACCTCACATCCGGTATGTGAAGCGATTCGTTCAGCCGCTTCAGTTCCTTGAAATAGAGGAACGGAGCGCGCGACGGCGGATTGTTTTCGGAAATGTAGTCGTATACGCCCCAATCCAGAGTATACAACTTGACCGTGGCCCCGCATTGATTGAGAGTCTCCGTGACCTGCTTCACCAGCAGGATGTTGTCCATAAAAATGTCTGGGTATAGCAAGGCGCCCTCCCTGGCCCTCCTATCCCACGTCCGCAGAACCTTCAGCCCCCTTTCGTATTGCGGCCCTGAGACGGCGAGGCGCAGCATCACGTCCGAATCGCCGAGAGAATCCTTCATAAACTCGTCGCGGTATTCAGCTGGGATTGAGCCGAAGTACGGCTTGCCGCCGACAAAATAAATGCCCACGGCGTCAATCTGAGTCTCCCTTCCGTCGCTCTTGATCAATATCGGGAACGTGGGACCGCTGCGATCATAGAAGACTCCGCTGCGGCCGGCGAGAACGAGGAAATACTGATTAGGATCCATTCTCACCCATTGCAGCACGGAGCTGGAATCGCCATTCTCGCTGGTAAAAGTCGTGTCGTCGTACTTGACGATCTTTATCGAGGGCGCCCCCTGCGCGGAGCCTTCCCCTTCCCTGGTTATCGTGAATGAAATGGACTTCGGCGCCTTGGGGTTATCCAGCTTATAAGTCCCTCTTGCAATCTCCTTCGACTTGGAACCTGGGCCCGAACCGGGAAGAGAGAGCATCGTGACCGTACCGTCAGGCTCGAAACGATAAATGACGGAACTTACATCATTGATGGTTGACGCTTTCCACGTCCCGACGATGTTGAATTCGCAAACGTTCTGGCCGAACGCCGTCGCCGTCAAGCAAATAAGGATCAACGAAGAGATAAAGACTAATCGTTTCATGGTTCCTTCCTTAGAAGTGGGCGTCTGAAATGGGCCATATGCCGTATTTCATATGAAATACGGCATATGGCATATGAATTCGGCCGTTAAACTTTCCGGCGGGTACCGTAAAGTTTAATTTCCGCGTCTATTTTCTCCTGAAGAATTTTGTTTTCCTCAATTATCTCCTGGGGCGACTTGGGTGGGTCGGCCCAGGAGATGTGTTGCAGTATCGTTTCCAGGCTCGAATACGGGTTCGCATGGGTCCAGCAGTTGGTCGCGTCGTTGATGACGCGAATCTTCGACGTATGGAAACCCGGGTCGAGGTCGAACTTGATGTGGTTCTCCCGAAATAGCCTGTAACGAATGGTTTCGATGTCGTAGGGATCGCCGGTCAAGAAGGTCCAGCCCGGAAGTAGCGCCCCGTGCATTGTAGCGAATTTCTTCAACGCAGCGGGGTCGTCCTGTTCCGGATACAAGGTGATTGAATACATGAACAGGTCCTTACCCATTCGATCCTTCAACGCCCTGTGGACTTGAGCCATCTTCTCCGTGACCATCGGGCAGGCGCCGGTGCAGGAAGCGTACATGAAGTTGACTATCACCTGCCTGCCTTTGATCAGGTCATCGTAAAACTTGACCTGTTTGTTTTCATGGGTGAGAAGGACGCCAATCGATAACAGGTCAGCCCGGTTAGACGAGTTGAGCCCCTGGACTGCCGCCCCCTGGCCTGCGAATCGGGTAAGCAAATCCCTTCTGTTCATCGGGTTACGGCCTCCTCTGTCCGCAAGACACGTTCGGCAACCCAGCCGCCGCGCGCCGTTGGAGTATCTCTGCCCTGCGCGCATCCAGCTCTGCCTTGGTGGCGACGATGTCCCACCGCACCATCATGAAGTTGTCCTCGTGGGCCATGTTGTGGCAGTGGATCAGGTATCGCCCGACGAAGTCTCTGAACTGCAACTTGAGCTTCACCGAATTCTGCCCGGGGAGCGGATAGACGTCTCTCCGCGCATTGTTAGCGTCTTCGTCCGGGAGGAGCGTCTGCACTACAGTCCTTTCGGTCGGAAGCCCGACGTCGACTCTTATCGTTCGCTCCGTAACCCGGCCCTCTTCAAAGTGAATGTGAACCGGGTGGGTCCAGTTGCCTGCGAGGACGTCGTTCTTCAACTCCCATTCCTCCGTAGAGCCCTTGAGCACCACATGGTCCACCCTGTTCGGGTCGAACGGCTGTTCGTTGATCAGGAACTGGTTCGGCGTGCCCGGGGGAGATCCCGGCGGAGGTTCGAGAGTGAAGCGCCACTGATGGCAACTGGTCGGCGTCGGAATAGCAGGCAAGTTGACCAGCGTGTTCGGAATCGGCGGCGTGTCTGGAATGATGGGTTCCCCAACCACGTCGAACCGCATCAGGACGTTCTCGATGGCCAATCCCGCCGGCAACGGCTCAGGCGCCGGGAAGCCGACATTCTGCGCGGCGGCCTCCCGCAGGTAGACTTTGGAGCCGACCGGGAACTGTTTGAAGTCGATGATCACGTCATAGCGCGAGGCTACAAAGACGGTCAGGTCGGTGTTGGAAATTACCCACGGATTGCGGAGGAAATTGGCGTCCACCGCGACGACCGTCATGGGAGCCTGCGCTCCGGTAGGCCCAACGACCCGTAGGGTCCAGGTCTTTGTCGGCCCGGTGTTCAATATCCGGAAACGGTACTGTTTCCTTCTGACGCTCATCCTGGGCTGAATCAATCCATTGACGATCCATTTGTCTCCGCCCCCAATCTGATTGACCATCTCGGTGCGCCCGTTGGCGGTGGCGCAGAACCTCTTGTCGGTGAGGATCAAAGGGAGGTCGGTTACGCCGTAAATGCCCGGGAGTCGAAGCGAGCCAGCGGTGTTGTTCTGATGTCCCGGGTCCGTCTGGTCGTACAGAATGTACATCCCGTTGAGGCCCAGGAGGTTGTTGTTCGCAGTGAAAGCGGCCCGGTGGTCGTGAAACCAGAAAGTGTGCATGGCTTCACGCGGGTCGCCCTTCACACCGCCACTTGACCCGAAGGCGTCAATGCCGGCGTAAGCGTTGGCGTAATGATTGTCCTTGAACAGCCCTCTGCTGAAGAAGTCGCCGGCGAAGCCGTCACTCTCCGACGCCGTATGTCCATTGTGCAGGTGAACGGTGATCTCATTCCTGCCGATAGTGGTGGTCGACGCTGGCAGGTCATTCTTGAAGCGGACGATCGCCGGATCGCCATAATTGGTCCGAGGCGTCGGGGCCGGGTATACGCCGTTGAACCCCCAAATGTAGGTTGGACTAAAGTCGGTGTGGAAGCGACGGGTTGAGGCCTTGGCTATCATACTATATTGCACTTCGGGCAAAAACTCGTCCCAGCGCTGGTGGGGCACGCGAGCGGCTTCGCCTCCGGATGTGTTGGCGTTCTTGGTCGGCGCGGGGTTCAGTGTCACCCGGGTCGCCGAGGGCGGAACCCCAAAAACGTCGACGAACGGCCTGGTCGGCGGGCTAGGCGGCGCGGGCAGCGCACATAATACCGGCTCGCCTGCGCCACCTCCTCCACCTGGGGGTGGTTGCGGGTACTCTATAGGTACTTCACCCTGAGTGGCGAAGGCCTTCCTCGATGTCAGCATCATGGGTCCCAAAACGGCGGCGGCGCCTGCGGCCCCCGCCCCTTTGAGTATGTCTCTTCGGGTGACGTCCGAACTATCGTTCTTTGTCTTTTTCCGTTTTTTTGGCATTTTGAGTTCTCCTTGGGTGTAGTTATGCCTCAATACTCCAATCCCGTAATGTGGTTAGTCCACATCCGGGCAGAGATCTATCGGCCACATGCTTTATAGAATGTGCGGGTTGCAGTTAAATGTTCAGGGGTACTGCAATTTCAGACCGAGCGCTTCAACAGAGGGGCAGCAGCAATAAGTTAGTAGCGGTTCGTCAAATCTTGTGAAGCGTGGTAATTTTTTTTAGGTATCCTCCAGCTAGGCAACCTATCAATGAGGACTGGGACGATCAATACAAATACGGTTACAAAACTGTTACGGTAAGGGTAGGTTTGCAAATGAGGCTAAAAATGGGGGTGAATTGGGTGGGTCGATTAACAGTTACGTAACTTGTTAACGAGCGGCGCTGATGTCATTTCTGAACTGCATTCCGTCAAACCGGATCATGCCGACTGCCTCATACGCTCGCGCCGTCGCTTCTCCGAGCGTCGCGGCGCGGGCGGTCACACCCAGCACCCGCCCGCCGGCTGTCTCTATCTCCCCGTCGGCATTAATCTTCGTTCCGGCGTGAAAGACCACGACGCCACCCAGGCGCTCCGCCTCGTCTATCCCGGTGATCGTCTTGCCGGCGGAGATATCTTCCGGATAACCGCCCGAAGCCAGCCAGTG
>DATCXQ010000190.1:0-14445 GCA_036565725.1 Blastocatellia bacterium | reverse complement strand
CGGCCGGTCGTTTCAGCGGCTGCAGAGACCAAAGCTCAGGGAAGTCCTCGATCGACGG
The DNA here is from genome assembly GCA_036565725.1 of Blastocatellia bacterium. GTDB lineage: Bacteria > Acidobacteriota > Blastocatellia > RBC074 > RBC074 > JAJVID01. The sequence goes on along the minus strand of DATCXQ010000190.1, from coordinate 14,387 downwards.
CGCCACCGGCATCTTGGGATTTTTAACAGCGGGGTCCTGGACCGCCTTCACTGAAATGGCCCTGACCGCCGACTTCGAGGCGGCGGCGACTACCTGTTTCTTCTGATGGTCGGCGGCGTAGAAAATAAAGCCGCCGGCCGCGAGCGCAACGATCAGGGCTTTTGGATTAAAGCGCATCGAGAGAACTCCAAATTCGGGTTTCGAGAAAGAGAGATTTGTCGATGAAATTACAACTGCAATGACGATGCGGATTCGCGTCCGATTGCGCAATTCTTCAAATCTCTTTCCGAACGAACCTTTTTCTTACTCTATAAAAATAAGTGGACGAGCGTGATGTTTACGAGCTACTGATCAATTACTGCGGCGGCGACCATCTCGAGGACTCGCCGGACGCCGTCATCCGTCCCGATTGGTCCATCATTGAACTGGCTGCGCAGCGCAGGCGTCCATCCATCGCGCGATCCATCGTATGGATAATTCTGTTTGAGACCGGTCCGCTCCGGATTGTATTGCCCGTCGTCGCCAGCCATCTTGTAGATTATCAAGTCGAGCGAAGGAACAACGATCACGCCGTAACCACCGCCACCGGACTTGAAGAACGCGTCTTTGGGAGCGCCGGCGACGTGGCCATCGGCGTTGTTCTCCCACATCAAACTCATCGGCGCGTGGGTATTCCACCTGGTCGGTTTGCCGCACAATTCAATGTAGTCGGCCGGAATTACCTGTTCTTTCCCCCAACGGCCTTTCTTCAGAATAGCGTAGAGAAATCGCAGATGGTCGGTCGATCGCAGCGCGATGTCAGCGCCGCCCGGCGTATGGGGAAGGACGTTTTCACCGCGGCGCATCGACCAGGCCCACTGGCCCCAGCCGAGCGGTTTCGCCAAACGAAGATCGATGTACTGATGCAACTCCATGCCGGTGAGATTTCGCAGGACGATGGACGCGATATGCGGAGAAGTGGAAGCGTACGAATATCCCTCTCCCGGTTTGGTCCAGAGCGGCGTCCGCAGCGCCTGCAGGTCCTGGCCGAGCGGCGTCGCGGGCCTCGGAATCGGAGAAAGTTTGACGGACGGGACGCCGTTCACAAACCCCGGGTTGCTGCCTTCACCGTGCAAACCTCCGGACATAGAGAGTAACTGTCCAAGGGTGATATCGGCCTTCGCCGGATCGTCCAGCGGCATGGCGTCCGGCAGATACTTCTCGTTGAAGACTTTGGTATCGAGCCCTTCGGGAATTTGAGCTTTCTTCTCGGCCAGCATAATGCCGCAGGCAATGCTGGTGTACGCCTTACCCACAGAAGCCGTAGCGGGAATGGCTTCGCGGGCGCCTCGACCGTAATAACGCTCATAGACCAGCCAACCGCGGCGCGCCACCAGCAAACCGCCATGCTGGCTGCTGCGAGAGGCGTACTCGAAGGCCTGATCGAGCTTTTTCAAATCCATCCCAGCAGTTTTTCGAATCGAAGAGGCGTCTTTGAGCGTGCGCCAGCCGCCGGCGTTGTCGGGTTTTGGAAAGTAATCTTCAGCCGGCGCAACGGCCGCAGCCATCGCCGAAAAAGCCAATAAAAATAAAGGCAGGTAGCGGGTAGTCATAGTCCGGACATTTCGAAAGAGGATCGCGAAACACGCGATTCGCGTTTTTCGTTTATTTCGCGCGTTTCGCGATCTGACCTCATCGATCTCCTAAAAACTCACACGCAAACTGAATTGCAGGTTGCGCGGCAGGTTCGACTGCGGATTCGAGAAGGTTCCAAAATTCGAATTGTTGATTGCCGTTTGAAGGCCGCCCATCAAGTGACGATTGGCGACGTTAAAAGCCGAAGCGCGAAATTCGATGATGTTCTTCTCGCTCTGGCCGAAGCGGATGTTCTTACTGGCGGCGACGTCCTCGCCGTATTGATTCGGCTGGTAAAGATTCGGAATCCTCGCCGGCACGTTGCCGTAGGTGAAATTCGCCGGCTGCGCAAAAGCGGCTCGGTTCAAATATGGGCTGTTCGGATTCGTCGGGTCGTAGTCGGGGTTTTTGAGTGGCTGGCCCGGTACGAAGCTGCAACGCGCGTCGCCCGCGCCGGCCAGCACCTGACTGCAACCGCCGACGCTGATGGGCGCGCCGCTCTGGTAACGATGGACCGCCGAAACGCTCCAGCCGCCGATAATGGCGTCGATCGCCGGGTGCAGATTGGCGCCGAAGGCCCTGCCTCTGCCGATCGGCAAATCATACACATAACCCATCGTGAAGACGTGGGGGCGATTGAAGTCCGCGACGACCTTTTCGGTTAGGGCCGCGTAGATGTTCTGGCCATTCTGGCTGACCAGAGTCTTCGAGAACGTGTAGGAACTCATCAGCCAGAGGCCCTTCGAATAACGTTTCTGAAAGCTCAGTTCCAGTCCGTTGTACGTGCTGTGACCGGACTGCGTCGCCACCGCGCCGAAGCCGCTGTACTGCGGAAATGGGCGAAGCGCCTGCTGGAGCTGCAGATTCTGCGGGAAATTGGCGTAAGGCAGCTTGAATCCCGCCGCCACTACTGTCGGGTTGTTGATAACGGCGCTGATGGGACTTGTGAGCAGCGAACCGTAGATGGCGAAATACTTCGGGTCGAGTTGGTTCAGGTTCAGGCCGCTTTGGAAAATCTTGACTCCATAGTTGGCGTGAAAACTGGCGCGCAACAGAGCGGTCGGAGTCAGGCTGTGCTCCACCGTCAGGTTATAGTCGGTATAGTAGCCTGGTTTTCCGGATTCAGCCGTCTTGTAGGTTACGCTGCCGTTGACTCCCAGACCCGGATTCAACTGGGGCGGGCGCTGGCTTTCGACCAACGCGCGGAAATCATTCAGACCGTTTCTCTGGGTGAAGGCGATGCCGTTCGACAGGTTGTTCGCGATCGAGCTGAAACCGCCGCCGAAACCTTGAATGCCGGTGTCGGCGTTGTTGTCCTCGCGGATGATATCCCACATCATCGCGCCGCCACCGCGGATCACTGTCTTATCAGTCAACTGATAAGCAAAGCCCAGCCGTGGAGCGAAGCCGTTTTTGCGAATATCGACGAGGATCGGGTTGTCCTCATTCGCGAATTCCAACGCGCCCAGAATGCCGCCAGCGGTCGGATTCGGGATCTGCGGATTGAAGTTGCTGTTCTGCAGACGCTTTTCGCGACGCGGAACGCTTAGGTCGTAGCGCAGACCCGCGTTGATGGTGAGCTTGCTCGAAAGTTTGAAGTCGTCCTGAACGTATCCCGCATAGTACTTGTAACGGAAGTCGATGTCGGCGCCGAAATTGAACGAGCCGCCGCTCGGAAGGCCGAGCAGGAAAGCGGCGTACGCGATGCCGGTCTGACCGCCCACGCTGGGATTTCCGGTTGCCGCAGCGCTGTAGCTCAAAGAGCCGGCGCAGTTGTTGCAATCGATGCGTCGATAACTCACATCCATATAGCTGAAGCCGAATTTGAGGTTATGACGCCCTTTGACCCACGACAGGCTGTCGCTGAAATTGATCGTCCGTCCGGGCGACTCAGTAAAGACGTGGCCGCCGTAATTCCCGAACTCTGTGTTGTACTTGGTGTAGTTCTGGGCTTTCTCTGCGCCTGAGCCTAACACGCCCGGAAGCAATGTGGCCTGGCGGTAACCATCACTCAACCCCAGATTCGGGCCTTCCCCAAGCTTTCGCTGGTTAATCGCGAAGGTGGCGTGGTTCAGAACGTTCGGACTGATGACGTAGTCGCCGTTGAAGCGCCAGTAACGGACGTGCCCGAACTCCTGGAACGCCTCGGCCAGCGGGCCGGGGATCGGTCCTTGGAGCGGATAGCTGTCGAAATATTGGCGGCTGAACATGCCGGCCACGTTGAGCTTTTCCGTGACCTTGTGATCGAGCTTGATGGAGTAGACGCCTTGCCACGCGCCCGGCGTGCGCGAGCCGTTGTTGCGCTCGCGGGTGTTGTTGAACACGACGTCTGGATTATCAGGCATCGGCAGTTCGGCGAAGATCGCCTTCGCGACGGGACTGATGCGTTCCGGACAGATGACGTTCAAAACTCCGTTGCACTGCAGACGCGGCCGATTGGCGGCGTTGGCGATGATATTGCCGTTGGCGTCGATCGGATCGTAGAGCGGAACCATCTGCCCCGCGGCGTTGGTGTAACGGCGGAAGTCGCCGTTGCGGAAATCGGCGATGGGCAGCGAAACCAAACCCGTGCTGTTGAGGTTTTTGGCGCGTGAACGTTCGCCGGCGAAAAAGAAGAAGGTCCTGTTACGGCCGTCGTACCCGACCGGTCCGAAGACGCTCTTCGTGAGATAGATCGGGCCGCCGATGTTAGCGGCTTCAACGTGTTGGCGTTGTATAGACTGGCCCCTCGAACCCCAGAAGAAGCCCTTGGCGTTGAGGTTTTCGTGACGCAATTGGCCCATGATCGAGCCGTGCAGTTCGTTGGTCCCGGATTTTGTAGTGTAATTGAGCACACCGTTGGAAGAGCGGCCGAACTCAGCGGAGTAGGCCGAGGTTTGCACCTTGAACTCCTCCACGGCCTCGGCGCTGACCACGCGCATCTGCGGGTCATTGCGACGTTCGCTCATCGATTCGCCGCCGTCGACCAGAAGGCTGGCGCCATTGGCCTGTCCGCCCGCGATGCGCGGCGCGCCGCCCACGGTATCGGGGTCGTTCTGCAGGTTCATCGTGACGCCGGGTGAAAGACTCGTAAACGCCAGGTTGCTGCGCAGTCCGCCGTTGATAAACAACGGCAATTGTTGGATGGCTTTGTTGTCCACCACGGTACCCAGATCGCTGCGATCGGTCTGCAGGAGCGGGACTGATGATTCGATCTGAACTGTTTCCGCCAGCGTCCCCAACTCCATTTTGACGTCGAGGCGCGTCGTCGTGTTTACCTGGACCACGACATTGGTGGCCTGCGCTTTGCGAAATCCCGTTTTCTCCGTCGTGACCACATATCGGCCGGCGGTTAGCGAGAGGAAGGTATATGCGCCTTCTGAATTGGTCTCCGTCGTATTGATCTGGCCGGTAGCTGGGTGAGTCAAGGTGACCTTTGCGCCGGGAACGATGGCGCCGGAATCGTCGACGACCTGTCCGGTGATGGTTCCTCGGTCCTGCGCAATTGCCGAGGTTCCGGGCATTAACAGCAGAAACATAAGAACAACAAGGTTTCTTAAGTTCACGGTTATCTCCTATTGCTTGCTATGGCTTTCATTTGGTCCGGTCGTTAAAGATTTACGCGCGTACCGCTTGCCCGTAAGACTGAAACAGGTCCAAGTCATCGCCAACGTTGATAGAATCCCTAAGCAAAGCGTTTGGCTGTTTGATTTAGCAATGTGTTTAGTTTATTGATTGTATTAATCCTGGACCAGCACACAATACTTCAGAGCGACCATAGCCGCATAGTTCATATGAACTATACGGCTATGATCAAATCTGGATATAGTTCATGTAAACCGAAACAATGAGGATTTTTGTCCGTTATGCTTGCCAAGAGAGCACGAGTTTCGATCTGGATTTCAGGCGTCATCCTTCTCGCAGCGCTGATTGGAGGAGCCTATTGGATCTGGTCGAGCCGTCCTCCGGCGGTTCCGACCATCGCATTTATTCCGAAGACAGAGGGAGCGATGCTTTCGGAGGTTGCGCATTTCGGCGCCAGGACGGCGGCGGAAAGCATGAAATATCGAATCTACTGGAACACGCCAACGGCGGAAAGCGATGTGGCGGGACAGGTTTCATTGATCGATAGAGTCGCCCGCGGCAAATATAAAGGGTTGATTCTGGCGCCGAACCATCCCTTCGCGATTCTGACTCCTTTGCGTCGCGCGCTCGCGGCTGGACTGCCTGTCGTTGTCGTTTCGGCGCCGCTGAATCTCCCGACCGGCGATAAGCTCGGTTACATCGTTAATGACGATGAAATGATGGGTGAACTTGCGGCCGCCGAGATCTCCAGGTTGATTAATGGCAGGGGCGAGATCGCGCTGGTTGGGCTCGCCCGCGCTGCCCCAGGTGTTGCGAACAGAGCCCGCGGCGCCGAACGCTTTCTGGCGAGTCAATTCCCTGAAATTCGCGTTGTGCGCCGGGCGGGCGGCGCATACAACATTCAGTCTGCCGAGGACCAGACAAACGAGTCGATCGCCTTGAATCCGGAGCTGAAAGCGATTTTGAGTCTAACCGCCGCCTCCACGCGAGGCGCTTATGCTGCTCTGAAAAGCCGTTCGCTGAAACAGCCGATTCAACTGGTCGGCTGCGAGCAAGACTCTGACTTGATCGGTTATCTCGATGCAGGAGCCATTGCGGCGATTGCGGCCGAAGACGCGTATCGCATGGGCCAGCGGGCGGTTGAATATATTTCAGGGGCCTGGTTCGGTCAGCCGATTCCCGCAATGACTGTGGTTCCACCGTTGCTGATTACGAAGCGTAATCTCAACTCCCCTGAAGTGAGTAGATTTACGAGTTTTCCGAGGTGACGCGTTTGATGAAGCGGAACTCCCGGCGCATGCTGATTATTTCTGCAATCATCCTCTCCATCCTGATAGTGGGGATTATTGGCGGAAGATATCTCCATCTAACCAGTCCCAGCTATGGTCTCCCGTATCACTCCAGGTTCACTGCGGACGAGTATGAGCATTGGACAGGTTTAGGCGGAGTTTGGGAAGTCGTCGATGGCTCCATGAGAAATGATGCGAATGATCGCGGCGCCAAATTGCTGATGGGCTCACCGCACTGGAGAGATTATGTAGTGACTGCCGACGTCCAGCTGTTGGGCAAAGGGAGCGTAGGGGTCCTGGCGCGAGTGAGCGAGGCCGAGGTCGGCGAGAACTCTTTTAAAGGCTACTTTCTCGGGATCCGGACCAGCGATAACAGTCTTGTGCTGGGCGCGTTCGACTTCGCATATCACGAAGCGGCGAAAGTCGTGCTGCCCAATCCGGTTCGTCCCTTTAGCTGGTATCACGTCAAACTGAAAGCTGAAGGCTGCCGGATAACCGCTTCTGCGTCAGCGGCTGGGATGGGAGAAGTTCATACCGCGACGCTGAATGATTCAGATTGTTTTCGATCCGGCCGCGTCGCCCTTCGCTCGAACGGGACAGGAGGAATCTGGAGGAATGTTTCGGTCACCCGGGTCGATTCTCCTGAAGAGGCGATTCAGCCGCTGCCTTCTCCCGAGGTTGCCGGGCTGCCACGCGCATCGCTGCAACATCCGTCGCGACGCCCAGCAACGCAACCGCAGGCGGAAGGATCATCATCCGCGCCGGCGCAGACGATCCGTTCATTACTATATTTGTCTCCACTCGGAGCGCCAGTGGCTTCGGTTCGAGGATCTGTGGTTCTCACCAGACCGGCGATCTATGTCCAGGATTCGACCGGCGGAGTCGAAGTTCAACCCGAGAGGGCCGCGCCGCTCAAGATCGGCGATGAAGTAGAGGTCACTGGAGAAGTCAATCTCGATAATTTCAGCCCTGCGCTCCGAAAGGCCAGCCTTCGATTATTGAGAGAGTCGACGCCTGTTCCCCCGTCGATCATCGCCGCAAATCAAATCGCGGAGAGGTTGTACGACAACCGGTTCGTCCAGGTCGAAGGTTATCTTCAATCGGTCACCGATGAAAAAGAGAACATTCTGAAACTTGAGCTCGATGCGGGAGCTCAGACGTTTCATGCCATTCTGCCATTGGACCGCAGCCGGTCGCTCCTTCCGCGTCTCGCCCGTCAGAGCCGGCTTCGTCTATGCGGCGTTTCAGTTGTGAATCCTCGATTCAATAAGACCGCCGACCCGTTCACCCTGCTCGTGCGATCTCCGCAGGATGTCGATGTCGTGGCCGGGCCGCCGTGGTGGCGAACTTCGAATCTGATCAAGGCGGCCGTGGCGGCTCTTGCCCTGATCTTTATCCTCAACTATTTGTTATTGCTGGCGAAGCATTGGCGCTATCGCGCGATCGCCGAAGAGCGCGAACGTCTCGCGAATGAAATTCACGACACGCTGGCGCAGAGCTTTGCCGGCATCGGTTTTCAGTTGCAGGCGATCAGGAACAGTTTGCCGCGCGGAGCCGAAACCCTCGAAAGCCAGGTTGATCTCGCCATTTCGATGGCGCGGACCAGTCATGGAGAGGCGCGTCGCAGCATTGTCGGTCTGCGTCCGAAATCGCTGGGTCACACCGGTTTGCTGGCTGCGCTTCGCGAATGCGCCGAAGCGATGGTCAAGAACGGCAATGTGATTGTGGAAACCTCTGGCGAGGAAGGCGCCCGGACCATGCCGGCTCGCATCAAAGACACGCTCTATCGCATCGGACAGGAGGCCATTACTAATTCGATTCGTCACGCGGACCCGAGTGTGATCCGCGTCAGGATTCAGCGAACGCCTGAATCCATTTGCCTTTCGGTGGAAGACGACGGACGCGGTTTTGTCGCAGACAATCGCCACACCGGATTCGGGCTTATGGGAATGCGTAAAAGAGCTGAAAGCATATCGGCCACATTAACGGTCAAAAGCGCGCCGGGCTCTGGCACGCGGGTGGAAGTCGCGTCGCCTCTCCGCTCGCGTCTCTGGCCTGGATTCCGGCTGCGCCCATGGCTCTCTGGAATAAAAGATATATGACGGATACCGCAATAATTCGAATTATGATCGTCGATGACCATCCCGTCGTTCGCGCGGGGCTGGCGGGCATGCTCAGCACCCAACCGGATATGAAGGTCATCGCAAGCGCATCCAGCGGTAGCGAGGCCATTGCGATGCTTGAAACAGTTAAGCCCGACGTAATTCTGATGGATTTACGGATGTCGGGCATGAGCGGCCTAGACGCGATCCGCGCCATCAATCTGCGAACGGATCCGCCACGGATCCTAGTCCTGACAAGTTTCGATACCGATGAAGATATCTATCAGACCGTCGGGGCCGGCGCGCAGGGCTATATTTTGAAGGACGTCCCTCAGGACCGATTGCTGGAGGCGATTCATCTCGTGTATGAGAAAAAACGCTATTTTCCGGCTGATATCGCGGCGCGGTTGATCGAACGCATGGCAAGATCGAACCTCACTCCGAGAGAACATCAGGTGCTGCAGTATGTAGCCAAGGGCCTGACCAACAAAGAGATCGGGCGGGTCTTTGGAATCAGCGAAAACACGGCCCGAAACCATGTCAATAGCATCATCGAAAAACTGGAAGTTTCTGATCGCACCGAAGCCGCCACCATCGCTATTCGCCAAGGGCTGGTTTCAATAACTGACTGACGAGCATGATTGAGACGGCTTTGACGGTTCGATTACTTGTCGTGAAGGAAACGTTGTAATGAGGTTATTGTTCTTGATCATACTGGCGGCTTCGGCTTCCTCCGGGCCTTTTTTCGTGGATGAGGCGTTACGGGCCGGATTGAAGGACGTCTTCGTTTGCGGGGAGGACGTTCATAAGAATTATATCGTAGAGATGCTTGGCGCTGGCGTGGCCTTTCTGGATTTCGATAACGACGGCCTCCTGGATATTTTCGCAGTGACGGCGTCGAAGCTGGACGGCTTCGCTCAGGGCGCAGAACCCGTCAATAGACTCTATCGAAACAAGGGCGACCGCACATTTGAGGATGTCAGTAAAAAAGCCGGCATAGCCAGGAGCGGTTGGGGGCAGGGAGTTTGCACGGGCGACATCGACAATGACGGGTCCGTTGACATCTACGTCACTTATTGGGGCTCCGATGTTATGTATCGCAATCGCGGCGACGGGACTTTTGAGGATGTGACGCCTCCCGGCATTGGGTCGCGCTGGGGAACAGGCTGCGCGTTTGTCGATTATGACCGCGACGGCAAACTGGATCTGATGGTCGCCAATTACGTGGACTTCGATTTAAAGAACACGCCGCGGCCGGATGGGCCGAGGCCTTGCCGCTGGAAAGAAGAGAACGTGATTTGCGGTCCGCAAGGGTTGAAGCCCGCATTGAACCGGCTTTGGCGTAATGAATCGACTCCAGGGAAGATTCGCTTTCAGGATGTTTCGAAGTCCACTGGTATTGAAGCTCCCGGACCGCGCTATGGACTATCAGTGACGACGCTTGATTACGACCGCGACGGCTGGCCCGACATCTATGTGGCGGTCGATTCGCAGGCCAGCTTGCTATATCACAACAAGCGTAATGGGACATTCGAAGAGACGGCGCTCGAAACAGGAGTCGCGCTAAGCGAGGACGGTCGCGAGCAGGCCGGGATGGGGTCGGCGTCGGCTGACTACGACGGCGACGGCTGGCCGGATCTCGTCAAGACGAACTTCATTGACGACCTGCCGAACCTCTATCACAACAATCGCGAAGGAATCTTTTCAGAAAATACAGCGCAAGCTGGCCTGGGCAAATACTCACAGTTTCTTGGTTGGGGAGTGGGCTTTTTCGATTATGACAATGATAGTTGGCCGGATATTTTTATGGTGAATGGCCATGTCTATCCCCGCATAAAGTCGGGCGAGTATCGCCAGCGCCGTATCCTTTATCGCAACGCTGGCGGTGGAAAGTTTATTGACGCATCGGTCGAAGCGGGCGCTGCGGTGATGGAGAAGACCGCGGGCCGCGGTCTGGCGGTGGGCGATTACGACAACGACGGGCGGCCGGATCTATTGATCAGCAATATGAATGAACGCCTGAGCCTGCTGCATAACACGCTAAAATCCGGTCAGTCGATCACTCTCAAACTGGTTGGGCGAAAGACGAACCGGAGCGGCATTGGCGCGAATGCCCGCGTCACTGTCGGCAAGCGAACTCTGACGGGCGAAGTTCGTTCCGGATCGACGTTTATGTCCCAGAGCGATCTTCGTTTACATTTCGGGTTGGGCGATGCGAACGCGGCCGAAGCAGTGGAAGTGCAATGGCCGGGCGGAGGCTTGGAGAAGATCGGCGCGCTGAACGCCGGGCAGATTGTCACGATCACGGAAGGGAGGGGCGTGACTGAAAGCGCGCCATACACTAAATGAACGCTCTGATATTGGCTTTTGCATTGATCCAGGCGGCTCCGGATTGCGGCAAGTCTTTCGAACTCGGGCTGCAGGAATATCAGCGTAAGGATTTGAACAAGGCGCTTATCGCCTTTCGCGCAGCTGCGCAGTGCGATCCGAAAATGGCGCAGGCGTATCTGGCGATCGCCGATATCTATGCCGAGCGAGGGAACGCGGGAGAGGCATTAACGGCCTTATTGCAGGCATTACAGATTGAGCCCAAAAACGCGCTGGCGTTGCGCGCAGCGTCGGATCTTTACCTGCTGAATGATCAACACCTAAAAGCTCTGCCGCTGTTGGAGACCCTGGCGACGGTGACTCCAAACTCGGCGGAAGTCCATACAGACCTTGCTGCGGTCTATGCGACCAAGGGCGATCACCAGGGCGCCGAAAAGGAATTTCGACGGGCGCTGGAACTGAAACCGGATCACTTCCCGGCTTTGGCTAGTCTGGGAAATTTGCTCTCGCGGTCCGGCGACGACACGGCTGCGGTTTCGCTGTTAAGGAAGGCTGTGAAGTTGCAGCCCCAATCTTATGAGGGGCATTTTCTGCTGGGGGCTGCCCTCAATCGTCTGGAGAAATTTGAAGAAGCGCGAACGGAATTGGAACTGGCGGCGAAACTTGGTGGCGGAAACGATCAGCGGGTCTTCTATCAACTCGCAAGAGCGTGGGGTGGACTGGGAAAGGCGCCGGAACGCAGGGCGGCTCTGGCCAGATTTTCCGAACTGACGAAGAAACAGAATGACGACGACGAATTGCAACGCAAGGCCGCAGCCTGGATCGACGAAGCGCGCGGTCTATTGCAAAAGGGCGACCTGGAGAATGCGGCGGCGCGGCTTGAACTGGCGAGAGAAGCCAAACCGGGCGACGCTACCTTGCTCTTCAGGCTGGCCGGTTTGAACTTCGACTTGAAGCGATACGACGCCGCGCGCGAATACGTACAGGCCGCCATCAGTATTGCCCCTGCGACATGGCTTTACCACTATCTACTGGGCCTGATAGAACAGAGCGTGAACCATCTGGCCGACGCCAAAGAAAGTTTGGAAACAGCGTCAAGACTACAGTCGACTGAGGCGCCCGTTTTCAACGCATTGGGCGAGGTGTTGCTTGCGCTGGGAGAACGTCAGGCCGCGATTGCAGCTTTTGAGAAAGCAGTAAAGATCGCGCCGGATGACCCGACCTTCCGGAGAAACCTCGAGTCATCCAGGCAAAAATAAATAGAGAAAACCGACCGTGAAATAGTTGAAATCAATGATACACACCGATTGCAGACTTGCCAGGTTTGGTAGTTCGCGTATTCCTTTTATATCGCCTGCTTCGCGATTCTATATCTCCAACTCACTCGATTGATTCATAACCCGGGAATTTCAAGGGAAATATCCCTAGCAAAAAAACTGTACATTTGTCGCATCGGAGCGCGCTTATCAGCTTTGCCAGTTATTGCCAGGGGGCGACGCGCGCCCGGTGAACAAGGAGGTTAGGCTTTTATCAACCCGCACGAGTAGCATGTAGATAGCTTGCATGCAGTGCATTTCTGATCTGGAGCGCCTATGATTCGTCTAGTCCAAACGCCGCGTACCGCTTACGCGCATATAATCATATTCATATCTGTCATTGCCGCCTTCGCCCTCGTTGCGTCTCTATTCTCCACGGGCGCGCTTCAGGCGCAGTCTGTCGCCTCGAAGTCCAACGCGGCAAACGTAGCCAACGATCCAGATGTTCTTGGTGCCGAGCGCCTCTTTTCAGCTTGGATTGAAGGGCAGATCGCGTATCGTGGGCTTCCTGGAGTCGCCGTCGGCGTAGTGAGCGATCAGGAACTTGTCTGGGCCAAGGGATTCGGCTTCGCGGATGTCAAGGCGAAATTGCCGATGGCGGCTTCCACGAAGTTTCGCATGGCCTCGCACAGCAAACTGTTCACGGCGATTGCGATTATGCAGTTGCGTGAAGAGGGGAAGCTGGGTCTCGACGATCCAGTGGTGAAATACCTCCCCTGGTTTAAGGCCAAGCCCGCCGGCGACGACGACGGCCCAATCACTGTTGAGCAACTCCTCTCGCACAGCTCGGGATTGCAGCGTGAAGCTGGCGATCACTGGACCACACTCGTGTTTCCGACCTCAGATGAACTACAACGTCTCTATGCTGACCGGCAGGCTGCGTTCGCCCCGTCGGTGCGGTGGAAGTATTCCAACCTCGCCTATTCCATTGCCGGCATGCTCATCGAGAAGGTAAGCGGGCAGCGGTGGGCCGATTACGTTGAGCGCAACATCTTCAAACCGCTGGCCATGAACGCTTCGAGCGTGGACCAGAACGTCTCCGGACTAGTTGTTCCATACGGGCGCCGCATGCCAGACGGGACGCGGGAGGTACTCCCTTTTGTCGACGCGCGTGGCATGGCGGCGGCGACAGGAATCACCTCGAACGTTGAGGATATGGCCAAGTTCGTCTCGGCCCAGTTCCGCAGGGGGCCACGAGGCGGATCGCAGATCCTGAGTACCGGATCATTACGCGAGATGCATCGTGTGCGTTCGGTAGAGCAGAACTGGACATCAGGAACGGGCATCGGTTTCGCCGTGAGCCGAATCAAGGATAGGACATACGTCGGGCATGGCGGCGGCTATCCTGGCAATACGACTCAGACGCTCATACAGCTTGATGACAAGGTCGGTGTCATTGTCCTCACGAACACTAACGATTCAAATCCTGCCGACATCGCGCAGCAGTTGATGGCTACTGTGGGCCAGGCAGTGGCGAAAGCGGCGGCGCCGAAACCGGTGGTAGTGGCATGGGATCCGGCGTGGGAGCGCTTCGTGGGGCTTTACCGCGGACGTGGTGGGGATACGCAGGTCGTTCTCCTCAACAAGCGACTAGTCATGATTACGCCTAATGGACCGAACCTCGATAATCCCATCACGATTGAGCCACTTGGCGGTGGTCGCTTCCGTCTAGTCTCAACCACCGGCGGCGGCGCGGTGGGCGAGGTAGTGCGATTCGTCGAAGAGAGCGGAAAGCCGACGCGGATGTACGTAGGAGACAGTTGGATCGATCGCGTGGATCCGCGGTAATTGTGAACGGCTGAAATCCTTGACGATGCCATCGATGACAGTCTCCGAATTGACAACAAGCTTGTAAGCGCAAGCGTCTAAAAGTCAGATGGGATTTTCGGTACGCACAGGTCAAAACGAAAGGGACGTAAGTGATTCCGGCCCTGCTTCTGACGGCTTGAAATGATTTCACTGCGGGGGTGTGAGCTTGGCTCATAGCTATTGAATAACCCGCGCAAGGCGCGTAAAAACTCCCGTATCAGCAACTAGTCTTTTCTTTCACTGTGCGGCGGACGCGCCTGATCGAGGAGCGGCGGATGAAGGCTGAACGATGGCAGCGAATCGAGGAATTGTTTCAAGCGGCGCTTGAGCGCGAGGGCGCAGAGCGCGAGGTCTGGCTCGCCGCG
>DATCXQ010000155.1:0-5414 GCA_036565725.1 Blastocatellia bacterium | reverse complement strand
GAGCCGCAAGACGTCGTGCTCGCCGGCGCCCAGCGCCATGCGAACGCCGATCTCGTGAGTGCGCTGCGCGACTGAATACGAGACGACGCCGTAAATGCCCGCGCTGACCAGGGCCAACGCCACGAGACCGAACAGGCCGAGCAACAATGTTTGAAAGCGCGGCTGGGCGACCACGTCGGCGAGCCGCTCGTTCATCGTTTGAACTTTCGGAGTGGGCAGATTTTTGTTCAAGGCTTTGACTTCGCTATAAAGCGCCGCCGCGAAGTTGGCCGGGTTCCCCGCCGTGCGTACGAATAGCGAAGGCGTTTGCATCGGCCATTGCCAATAAGGAACGTAGACGTTCGATTCGACCTGCGGGTCCAGACTTATACTTTTAACGTCCGCCACTACGCCGACAATCTCTGTCCACAACGATACGTTCGTCCACCGATCAAGCTCTCCCGCCTGGCCGGGATTAAGCCGCCCCTTGTAAATCCGCTTGCCGATGGGGTCCTCGTTGGGGAAACACCGCTTCGCCAGGGATTCGGGAAGGACGGCGACCCCCGGGGATTCCAACGCGTCGCTCTCGGTGAAGGCGCGGCCTCGCAGTACTGGTATGCCCATGGCGCGGAAATAATCCGGGCTGACGCCTTGAAGACTGACGCGCGGATAATCGTCTTCAGCGCCGGTCTGCCGGTTTTCAACGGTGACCCGGAAGCCGGCCTTGTCGCCGGCTGCGGCGACCGACTGGACGCCGGGCTGATTTTTCAGGCGCTCCATCAATTCGCGTAGAGTGACCTGCGGCCGTGTTTCGGTCGGTCGGACCCAGGTGGTAAAGCCCGAAATGGAAAAATCGAGTTTCGCGGTCAACAGATGTTCCGGCTGAAAGCCGCGGTTAACTCGCGTCATTTGCGCAAAGCTGCGGATCATTAAACCTGCCCCGATCAACAACACCATCGACAGAGCGACCTCGGCCACGATCAACACGGCGCGCAGCCGGTTTCGCTGCAAACCGCCGGTCGCGCCCCTGCCGCCGTCTTTCAACGCGACGTTCAAATCAGGCTTCGTCGTCTGCCAGGCGGGCGCAAGGCCGAAAAGCAGGCCGGTCAGGCAAGCGATCAACGTCGTGAAAGCCAGGGACCAAACATCAAGTCGAGTCTCGACGAGGCGCGGGACGTGATCTGCGTTGAAGGCTATCAGCAGCTTGAGACTCCAACTGGCGAGTAACAGTCCGAAGGCGCCGCCCAGGAACGCCAGCAGCATGCTTTCAGTCAACAACTGCCGGATCATCCGCCATCGGCTCCCGCCCAACGCCAGCCGGATGGCGATCTCTTTTTGCCTGTCGGCGGCGCGCGCCAGCAACAGGTTGGCGACGTTCGCGCAAGCGATCAGCAGCACGCAGGCGACGACACCCCACAAAATCAGCAAGGCCGAACGCAGCCTCGCGCCCAGCGTCTGTTCAAGCAGAGGAATAATGACGACGCTCGAGCTGGCCTCACTATGTTGCTGTCCGATGCGCGCCTGGACCACGCTCAGTTCCGCCTGGGCCTGCGCGGGCGATACGCCGTCCTTGAGCCGCGCGATCACCGATAACCAGGCGCCGCGCCGCGCTCTGGGAATGCCGTCCCACCCGACCGGCAGCCATATTTCGGTTTGATTGGGAAAGCGGAAGCCCGGCTGCATTACGCCGACGATGGTGTAATCGCGCCGGCCAAACGTATCCACGGTCAGCTTCCGGCCAATCACATTCGGGTCCGCCGCAAATCGCCGCCGCCAGTATTCGTAGCTGAGAACCGCGGCGAGATTGCCTTCGGGCCGATCTTCTTCCGGCAGGAACGCGCGGCCGAGATGCGGCCTGACGCGCAGGGTCGAGAAAAGACCGGACGTGACGTAAGCGCACTTCGCCTTTTCGATTCCGTCCGCCATGACCAGGTTGAACTCGCCACTGCCTGACCAATACGCGATGTTTTCAAAAGAGCGGCTTTGCCCCATCCACTCAACAAGGTTCGGGGGCGCAACCAACTGACGCTCGATATTCCGACGCGGGTCGCTCTCCCAAAGCATCACCAGCCGATCCGGCTCGTCGTAAGGCAGCGGGCGCAGCAACACTCCATTGACCACCGTAAAGATCGCGGCATTAGCGCCGACGCCCAGTGCGAGCGTGATGACTGCGACCAAAGTAAAACCGGGCTTCTTTAGCGACATTCGCGCCCCATAACGCAGGTCTCGCAATAGCGTTTGCATAATTCCTCCGAAAGAAGATGTCAGATGTCAGATGTCAGATGTCAGTGAGAGAGCTTCGCCGCCACTCTTCTACTGACATCTGACATCTGACATCTGACATCTGACATCTGACATCTGACATCTGACATCTGACATCTGACATCTGACATCTGACATCTACTGGCGCCTGGTTGCGCTATCGCCCCAGCAGCGCGGTCACGGCGTCGCCTTCAAAGCTGGACGCCACGACATCGAGCTTGCCATCTTTGTTGACGTCTCCGATCGCAAGGTTATATGCGCCGGGGCCGGCGCGGAACGGCGAGCCCGGCGCCGGAATAAACCCGTCCCCGCCGCCGAGCAACACTGTGACGCTATCAACGGTGGCCGCGACGATATCGTTTCGCTTGTCTCGGTTGACATCCGCCACCGCTACGGCGAAGGCCTCAGTCCCCAGGTCGTAAGGCGACGCGGGCGCAGGCGCGAACTTTCCCGCGCCGCCGTTCAACAGAACGCTTAGTTGATTACTTCTGTGGCTGATGATGATGTCGAGGAGTTGATCGTTATTCATGTCCGCGAGCGTCACGAAATGCGGCCCCATCGGAACTGACAAAGACTGTTCCGACGCGTTCTTGAACGCGCCTTTTCCGTCGCCACGGAACATCGCTACCCGGCCGGGTTCAAGACTGTCGCCGTTTTCGCCGCTCACGACCACAACATCCAAATGCCCATCGCCGTCGATTTCGCCAAAGGCGAATGTGTAATTGTTATGACCCGGCCGGAATGTCGTCACTGACCCGGATGAGAACCTTCCGCGCCCGTCGCCGAACAGCGTCGCGAAGCTGTTTCGGCGGTGATTCGCGGTGACGATGTCCAGTTTCCCATCTTCGTTGAGGTCTACAAGATTCAGGCTGTGCGTGTTGAACTCGACTGCGGCGCTCACGGTGAAAGGCGCCCCGGCGGCGCGATTGAAGCCGCCTTTGCCGTCGCCCAGGAAAATATCTACGGCGTCCCGGTCGCTGTTCGTAACACCGAAGTCGAGGATTTTGTCTCCGTTGACATCCCCCAGTTCGACGTCTCCCGGCATGTAGCTCAAGCTGATCTGACCACCGGGGGCGGCGGCAAACCGCCCTGTTCCGTCGCCAAGCCACACTGTCAGCAACCGCTCCAGCAGGTGACGGATCACCAGATCGGGCCGGCCATCTTTATTAATATCCGCGAGCGATACTTGGCCCGGGCCTTTTCCAACGACTACCGGCGAGCCGGGCGCAGGAATGAATTGAGGACTTTGTGAGTTAGCTTGAACAGCCGCGACGAGCGCGGCCAGGAAAAGTGTTCGAGTCATAGACTGGCGCCTCTTTTCAATCAGAACGTTCCCAATTTTTGATTGTGACAGGGCCGGAGGGTCCTATCGTTCTCAGCTTTAGACGGAAAAGGGAGACATTTTCTTCCATCATTTTTCCACTGCTTGACTTTCTACTTACCGATCGGTAAGTTTACGCTCGAGTTCTCATAAAAGTACGGGCGCCTGAAACTCCCGGTCTTACCGGTGATGAAGTAGAAGTGACCAGCCGTTCGTTTTTACCGTCTTAATTTCAGAAGGTCCGCCTCGCTGCTGGAGCGGGGCGCGTATTGAAGCTTTCAAAACGGAACCCGCAATTCATCCGATTCGCATCCGCGAACGGTGGCTTTCGACAAGGTGAAAACTATCCATGGAGTCGCACGAAGGACGCGAGAATTACCCCCTTTTACTCCGCGTTTCTTCGTGCGACTTTGTGGACATATCGGAGGGATGAGTTTATGAGACGCAGCGCCGCTATTTGCATGATCATCGCTTTAGCGCTCGCGGCCTTCTTCGTATTGCAGCGACGTGGCGACGCGAGTGGAACGAGCAACGCGATTGTGACATTCAATAAAGATGTCGCGCCGATTCTTTACGCCAAATGCGCCAATTGCCATCGTGCCGGCGAGATGGCGCCGATGTCGCTGCTGGCGTACAAAGACGTCCGGCCGTGGGCTAAATCGATTCGCGAAAAAGTCCTGAGCCGCGAGATGCCGCCCTGGTACGCCGACCCGAATCACGGCGAGTTCCTCAACGACCCGCAATTGACCGAGCAGCAGATCGCCACGATCCGCGCCTGGGTAGACGCCGGGGCGAAGGAGGGCGACGCGAAGGATTTGCCTCCGGCGCCGAAATTCAATGACGTCGGGTGGAAATTCGGACAGCCCGACGCCGTCTTCTCGATGACGGAAGAGGCCTCGGTCCCCGCCGACGGCACGGTGCCTTACCGCTATTGGGCCGTTCCGACCAACTTCACCGAGGACAAATACATTCAATTCGCCGAGATCAAACGCGGCGAGCCGAGCGTCGTGCATCACGTCATAGTCAGCGTTCGCGAGCCTGATCAAGGCCCTCTTCCGGCCGCCGGAGAGATCACCGCGGGCCAGCGGCGAGCCAACCCCGAAGCCAGGCGCGATCCGCAGGCGCAAAACAACCGGCCCCGCGGCTCAAATCCCGACCGCATGCTCCTTGGCTGGGCGCCTGGAATGAGTCCGCTCACGCTCAAGCCGGGTCAGGCCAAGCTCGTCAAGAAAGGCTCGATGTTGGTTTTCCAGATGCATTACACTACCAACGGCCTTGCGGCTATGGATCGCACAAGCATTGGCATATGGTTCGCCAAAGAGCCGGTCGAAAAGCGCGTCATCACCACAGGCGTTTCGACCGACCCGTCTAAGCTGACGATCCCGCCGGGCGACTCGAACTTCGAATCGCGCTCGTCATTCACCTTCACCGAAGACGCGCACATCTCCATGTTCATGCCGCATATGCACGTCCGGGGAAAGGATTTCGAGTACAAGCTGGTCTACCCCGACGGCAAGGAGAAGATTCTGCTGCGCGTGCCGAAGTACGATTTCAACTGGCAGTTGAATTACTTCGTCAAAGAGCCGATCGCCGCGCCGAAAGGCAGCCGCATCGAATGTCTGGCGCATCACGACAATTCGGCCGCCAACAGATTCAATCCCGACCCAACCATCACCGTCCGCTGGGGAGATCAAACCTGGGAAGAGATGATGATCGGGTGGATGGATTACACGATCGATGGTCAGAACCTGCGCGCGCAGGGGCAGACGCAGACCGCTTCTAAAAACTAGACGTTGAGTTCGTAGCGCCGCCTTCAGGCCGAAGCCGAGTCCTTCGGCCTGAAGGGCGGCGC